>DATIYO010000084.1:0-7673 GCA_035517575.1 Methanomicrobiales archaeon | reverse complement strand
CCGAGGAGTCGATGCACATCCCCTTGTCGTCGATGGAGTTCCGGCCGTAGATGTCCTGGTAGAAGGAGTAGGTCGCCTCAGCCCCCTGCGAGGCCTCCCTCGCCGCAGGGTCTTTACTCGCATCCGGGTTCATGACCTGCGTGCCCGGGAGGTCGCTGTCCCCGCCATGCTTCACGTCGTAGACCCGGATGCACCTCCCGCCGGTCGGCGTCGCCACGTAGAACTGGCCGAGGGCCCTGCGGGTCCCCCTCATCTTCTCGATCCCCATGAGCATCCGGATGGCGAGGCTCCGGTCATCGGGGTCATCGCTCTCCGCGAGGTGCCTCAGCATGTGCGGCGGGATGATCCCGGGGACCGGGTTCCCTGCCCTTCGCCTCGGCCGGTATCCTTCACCTGGCTGCATTTTCCCCACTTCCTGATACGTCGAACCGGTGCTCTCTCCCGGGGAATATAAACCTGATGCCGCGGGGACCGGGAAAATGGATCCTGGAGGGCCCGGCCTGTCGCGGTGCCCATCCTTCAGGCCGGTTTCTCCGGTTCTACCCCGCCCCGGGGGGAGGGCCGGATGCCGGCGAGGATCGCCGCGAGTTCCCGCTCCCCCGCGAAGCAGGCGGTCCGCTGGCTCCCGTGCATCATGTCCAGGTGCCGTATCCCGAGCATCGAGGCGAGGGGGCGCTCGGCCATCCCCCCGATGACGAGGTCGATATCGAGGGCAGAGAGCCGGGCGAGGATCTCCTCCTGCGGGGGCGCGACGAGCACCTCGATGTTTCGTAGATCGCCGGCCGCGAAGGCCTCCCCGACTCCTGCGTCGAAGTCGACGACGAGGAGGACGGGGTCGATCCCCGAGTCCCTGAGGAACCGGCACATCGAGACCGCCCGGGTGGGACCGCCGATCACGGCCACCCGGAGTGGGGGCCGTACCTCCTCCCCGGCTCTCTCTCCGGATGGCATGACCTCACGGGCCTTGCCAGGACCCCCGGTCTCCCCCGCGAGGCATCCCGGATCGAAGGGGAGCCCGAGGGCCGAGGTGACCTGTTCGAGGAAGGACCGGGCGGCCACGGCCCCGATGGGGAACGGCACGACGATGAACGGGGTCCCGTACTTCCGCTCCAGGAACTCTGCCGCGGCCCGGCCGGCCGGCTCGCAGACGACGAGGTTCAGGGCGGCCTCCCCGAGCCTCCCGAGGTCCCCCAGGGCCGCGTCGGCGGAGAGCACCCCGATCACCCCGATCCCCGCGAGGGAGAGGACCCGCCGGAGTTCCCTGAGGTCGGGGCCGCCGCGGAGCATGCCGACCAGGTTCACCGATGCGGGGCGGCGCGGCCCGGCGGGGCGGGAGAGCTCCTCCGCGAGCCGCGTGAGGGCCTCGCCATAGGCGGTGTGGTGGTCGCCCTCGAACCCCCCCGAGGGGAACCCGATCACCCGCGCCCGGGCCCGGGCCCCGCGGCAGGCGCCCTCGACGTCCTCCCCTATGATGGAGGAGGCGCAGCAGGAGAGGACGAAGATGAGGTCGGGCGAGAGGCTCCGGTCGAGCTCCTCGATGGCCGAGCCGAGCTTCTCCTCGGCGCCGAAGATGACGTCCTGCTCGTCCAGGGAGGTGGAGTAGATCGCGCTCGGCCGGTCGCCCCGCATGCCCAGGATGTAATTGATGTGGTACACGCACCCCTTCGGCCCGTGGACCAGGATCGCGCTCCTCTTCACGGTGGAGAGGGCCTTGATGGTGCCGAAGAGCCGGCAGGTGCTCCGCGGGATCTCGAGGTTCCGGTTCACGCCACGGTCTCGGGGCATTGATCCTGCATACTACTCCGGGCGAGAAAATCATTGCCCGGCTGGGTGGACGCAGGGGCCTAGGGCCCTATGATGCGCGGGCGATGACGATCTGGTCCCCCGTGATCGCGGGCATGCTTGCGACGGTCACCGTGACCGGCGTGCTGGGGGGATTCTGGATGGCCATCGTGAATGCCTCGTTCGGGAAGATCATGTACTGGGGCGCGAGCGGCACGTCGACCATGAAGATCTCTCCCTGATCGAGGATATTGTCCCTGTTCAGGTCACCCGAGATGATCCGGTAACCCACCCCGTATTGCATCCCGTTTTTGGTGAAAATGATCTGCGTGTCGGGGATCTGGAAGGACACGGGATCGGACCGGGGCGACTTCACCACCGAGAACTGGATATCGTCGATGGCATTGCCGGTCGCAGATTTCAGGCCGACGATGTCGCCATCGATCTGGATCGACGACCCTGCCTGGGAGACGGTCACGGGAGTCCATGCCGGGGTCACCACCGTGGTGACTGGCGGGATCGTCGTCTCGGTTGCGGCGGGCAGGGGGGTCTCCGGCACCGCGACGGTCGGTCTCCGGGTCTGGATGGTCATGGTCGCGGCGGGAGGCTGGGACCCGGCCGGGCCGGGGCTGGAGCAGCCGCATGCCAGGACCAGGCTCATCACGAGGACCGCGAGAAGCGCCGTTGCATACCGGTGGTTGACCATAGCTTCGTCCCTCCCTCAGGTGTATCCCGCTCCCCAGTTAATATCCTGCTCCTGGGGCACGGGGGTTCGCGTCGGAGCGTGCGCTTCCTCGGAGCGCTGCGAAAAAGGGGGAGATGAGGAGGGGAAGGGGTCAGCCGGTGAACGCGAAGGACTTGATCATGTAATCCATGGGGACGACGTAGTTCGCGTAGTGGCTCTCCTGGGCGGTGAAGGTCATGTCGTAAGCGGTCGCCACCCTGATGGTGAAGTAGTCCACCCATTCCATGAGCATCCCCGTGTCCCCCTTGTACGCGATCTCGTACCCGTTGAAGCCGCTCAGCCGGTAGGGGGTGTCGATGATCTTGTTGAAACCGGTGATCGCCTGCGCCTTCGCGAGCTGGGCGGCCCGGTACTGGTCCAGGCTCATGGGGTTCGCCGAGAGATCCTTCACCGTGACCGCCAGGTTCTCGCGGTAGAGGTCGTCCCGGCTCTCGGCCGGGGCCCGGAAGACGACGGTCCCGGCGGCGAGGTTCTCCTCGACGGACCATCCGGCCGGGTAGCTGATGCGGAACCCGTACTGGGGGCTCTCGTAGGTGAGGTAGGCCGCGGGGGTCGTGGGACCGCCCTTTGCCGTGGTCACCGGCATCGGGAGGGGGACGCCGGTCGTCACCACCGGCGCCGGAGTCGTCGCGGTGGGATAGGGCGAGGGTATCACCGGCTGGGTGCACCCCGGAAGGGAGATAAGGCAGGCGAGCAGGGCGATGCAGGCCAGGAGCAGGATTGTCCCGGGACGGAGGGCGCCCCGGACAGCAGTGGGTTCGGGCATGTACGGAGATTGGCTGAAGGGTTTTTAAAGGTATGGGGAGGGGAGGCGGGTTTTCTTCGGTTCAATGTCAGCGAAAACCGAAAACCGGCCGTAAAATCCCCATGCCGGGCGCCACGCTCAGGGTGACCCGAGGTTCCTCCGGAGGCTCGCCCTGAGGTTCTTCCCGTGGGACCCCATCCAGTAGACCTTCCTGCAGGCAGGGCAGACGAAGAACACGAGCCCCGCCCGCTCTCCGGGCACGTAGTCGGCCTCCTCGATCTCGGCATCGGTGGCGGGCCGCAGCAGGGTGTTGCAGAGGGAGCACCGGTCCATCACGATATCGGGGCGGATGAGCCCCAGGCGGGAGAGCGCCCTGACCTGCTCCATGACCTCCTCGCTCTCGAGGAGCACGGCCCGGTCCCCGCCCCGCCTCGCGAGCTCCCGGTCCCTGGTGAGGAGGATCCGGCCCTCGTCGCGGGCGATGGCGAGGAGGGCGGTGTCCTCGCGGGTGTTCCCCGGCTCGAGGCTGTTCGCCGAGAGGGTGTCGTACCCCATGAACCGGAGGTAGCGGGTGAGGGTGCCGAGCATCCGGTCGGCGATGAACCTCGTCCCGCCGCTCACTTCGCCGCCACCGCCCGCCGCATCTCGATCCCCTCGCCGCACTCCCCGCACCGGTCCCCCTTGAGCCCGCGGAACTCGGTGTGGTACCCCGTTCGCTCGATCAGGAGGGCGCCGCACTTCGGGCAGAAGGTGTTCTCGAAGGGGTGGCCGGGGACATTCCCGAGATACGGGAACCTGATCCCGAGCTCCCGGGCACGGTGGTAGATCTTCTCCAGGGTCGCGACGGGGGTCGCCTCCCGGTCCTGCATCCGGTAGTCGGGGTGGAACCGGGAGAAGTGCATCGGGGTCGCGGGCCCGAGGTTCTCCACCACCCAGCGGATCAGCCCCTCCATCTCCTCCATCGAGTCGTTCAGCCCCGGGATGACGAGGGTCACCGTCTCGACGTGCATCCCGAGCTCCCTGGCCTTCCGGCTGGCGTCGAGGACCGGCTGGAGCTTCGCCTTGCAGACCTTCCGGTAGAACTCCTCGGTGAACGCCTTCAGGTCGACGCGGAAGGCCTCGAGCATGGGGGCGAGCTCGGCGAGGGCCTCCTCGGTGATGTACCCGTTCGTCACGTAGACCGTCCCGAGCCCCTTCCCCCGTGCGAGGGTCCCCATGGCGAGCGGGTACTCGTGCCAGATGGTCGGCTCGTTGTAGGTCCAGGCGATGGACCGGCAGCCCGTGCCCCTCGCCCGTGCAACCCCCTCCTCGGGGGAGAGGCTCCGGAGGAGGCCGTCATCGAGGGTCGCCCGCGAGATGTGCCAGTTCTGGCAGTGCTCGCACTGGAAGTTGCACCCGACGCTCCCGAGTGAGTAGGAGAGGGTGCCGGGCAGGTAGTGGAAGAGGGGCTTCTTCTCGATGGGGTCCACGGCCTCGGCGCTTATCTTCCCGAAGGTGGCCGCGTAGAGCACCCCGCCGCGGTTCAGCCGCACGCCGCAGATGCCGTGGCCGCCGTCCTTGATCCGGCACCGGTGGGCGCAGACCGAGCAGTGAACGAAGTTGTCCCCGAGCTTCTCGTACTGGCGGGCCTCGTGCAGGGCCCCCGCGGCGGCCGTCATCGTCTCCTTCCCGGGCAAAACGCTCCCCTCTCCCATCTCGAACCGATAGGTCACCGGGGGTATTTAACTCATGTGCCCGCCGGTTACCGGGGCTCCCCGTCCTTCCCTTCCTCGATCTCGAGGACGAGGGCTCCCCGGTAGCCGCACTTCTTGCACCGGTAGATGGTGCCGGCGTACCCTCCGATCTCCTCGTAGATTTCGACAGACCCGCACCGGGGGCAGCAGAGCATACAAGTATTTGTGTACCTGCGAGAGAATGAGCTTGATGGCCATGAAGCGGATCGTCATCTCCCTCGGGGGCTCTGTCCTCGTGCCGTCCCTCGAGAAGAACCACCTCCGGGCGTACGCCGCCCTCCTCAGGGCGCTCGGGAAGGCCCACCGGGTCTACGTCGTGGTGGGCGGGGGCGGGGAAGCCCGCCGGTACATCGGGGTGGCCCGGGGCCTGGGGATCGACGAGTCCACGGCGGACGAGCTCGGGATCCTCGTCACCCGCCTGAACGCCGCCCTCCTCGCGGGCGCCCTCGGGGATGCGGCGTACCCGAAGATCGCCGAGAGCTACCGGGACGCGGCGGGCTTCGGGGAGACGGGGAAGATCGTGGTGATGGGCGGCGTCATCGCCGGGCAGACGACCGACGCGGTCGCGGCCCTCCTCGCGGAGCGGATCCGGGCCGACCTCGTCATCAACTGGACCTCGGTGGACGGGATCTACAGCGCCGACCCGAAGAAGCACAGGGACGCGGTGAAACACTCCACCCTCACGCCCGCGGAGCTCCAGGCCATCATCCGGGGGGACCGGCTGGAGGCCGGCTCGAACACGGTCTTCGACACCCTCGCGGCGAAGATCATCGCGAGGAGCGGGATCCCCCTGGTCGTCCTCGACGGGAGGAAGCCCGTCGACCCGCGGAAGGCCATCCGGGGGAAGAAGGGGACCCTCGTCTCTGACGGGAAGACCTGGAAAGACATCGCTCTCTAGAGGGGCGGAGGCCGGCCCCCCCCTTCGTTAGATATTTCTCTCCCCGCCCCCCATCCTCCGGGCAAGGGGTAGTAGGGTAGCCTGGTCCATCCTAGAGCGTTTGGGACGCTTTGACGGCAGTTCGAATCTGCCCTACCCCATCGGCATGGACGCCACCACCGCGCTCCGCATCTACCGCGCCCTCGAGAAGAGGTACCCGTCGGCCCGTCGGGAGTATCCCTGGGCCGCGAACCCGTTCCTCATCCTCGTCACCACCATCCTCTCGGCCCAGACCCCGGATCGGCAGGTGGATGGGATAACGCCGGCCCTCTTCTCACGGTTCCCGACACCGGCCGCGCTCTCGCGGGCACCGGTGGAGGAGGTGGAGGGGATCATCCACCCCGTCGGGTTCTTCCACGTGAAGGCCCGCCACATCATCGCGGCCTCCCGCGCCCTCGTCGGGAATTTCGGCGGGGAGGTCCCGCGGACCATGGAAGGCCTCCTCACCCTCCCCGGGGTTGGAAGGAAGACGGCAAACATCGTCCTCTCCCATGCCTTCGGCATCGCGGAGGGGATCGCCGTCGACACCCATGTCCGGCGGATATCCCGCCGGATCGGGCTCTCCGACGCCTCCGACCCCGAAAGGATCGAACGGGACCTGACCGCCCTCTACCCTCGGGACCTCTGGGGGACGGTGAACCAGCTCTTCATCACCCACGGGCGGACGCTCTGCACGGCGAGGGCCCCGCGCTGCCCCGAGTGCCCCGTGCGGAAGGAATGCAGGTACTACCGGAACCTCTGACGCCGCCGCATCAGGGAAGGGCGTGGGAGATCAGGAAGAACGAAACGTACCCGATCAGGGCGCTGATGGGGATCGTCAGGATCCAGGCCCAGATGATGCTCCTCGCCATCCCCCACTTCACCGCGCTCGTCCCCCTCGTGGTCCCCACTCCCATGATGGACGAGGTGATGACATGGGTGGTGGAGACCGGGATCCCGGCCATCGAGGCGCCGATGATGGTTGCCGCGCTCGCCGTCTCCGCCGCGAATCCGTCGACGGGTCGGAGCCTCGTGATCTTGTAGCCCATCGTCTTCACGATCCTCCAGCCCCCCGAGAGGGTCCCGAGGGCGATGGCGGCGTGGGCGGCGAGGATCACCCAGATCGGCACAGGGAGGAGGTTGGGGTTGACGGCCGATCCGTAATACCCGATGGAGAAGAGGAGAGGGGTGATGACCCCCATCGTCTTCTGCGCATCGTTCGAACCGTGGCTGAAGCTGTACGCCCCTGCCGAGAAGAGCTGGAGTTTCCGGAAATAGGTGTCCACTTTCGAGCGGTGGGTGTCCTTCGCGACCCAGAGGACCCCGATCATGAAGAAGAACCCGATCGTCATCCCGATGACGGGGGAGAGGACCATGAAGAGGACGACGAGGCCGATCGTCTCGAGGTGGATCGCGGCCACCCCCGAGGAGGCGATCCCCGCCCCGAGGAGGCCGCCGATGAGGGCATGGGAGGAGGAGGTGGGGAGCCCCAGCCACCAGGTCATGAGGTTCCAGCCGATCGCCCCCGCGAGGGCCGAGAGCGCGATCCAGGGGATCGCGTCGAAGGGGACCACGTCCAGCTTCACGAGCTTGCTGATGGTCGAGGCGACCGCGACCCCGAAGGCGAAGGCCGCGACGAAGTTGAAGAACGCGGCAAAGGCGACCGCCTGCCTGGGCGAGAGTACCTTCGTCGAGACCACGGTGGAGATGGCGTTCGCCGAGTCATGGAACCCGTTCGTGAAGTCAAACGCG
>DATIYO010000083.1:0-3426 GCA_035517575.1 Methanomicrobiales archaeon | reverse complement strand
GTGCTCCACCTTCACGCCCTTTGCCACGACCTCCTTCGAGAGCCTGACCCAGATCAGGTTCCTCTGGGCGACGTGCCAGGAGCCCTCGCCGTAGTTCACGAAGTTGTGGATCCGGCGCTCGAGGACCGGCTCGAACTCCTTTCGCATCCTTCTCCCCGCGACATCGACGAGGATGGCGAGGGGGACCGCCGAGCCCGGCTTCATCTCCCCGATCTCGGGGCCGATGACCGTGACCTTCCCGTCGACGACGTCCTTCGCGTCCCGCATCCGGAGGAGCTCGAAGGCGGGCGACCTCCCGCCGCCGAACTCGACGTACATCTCCTCCTTCCGGATGCTCTTCCCCTCGAAGGCCGGCGAGCAGCCCATCGGGATCGGGATCGCGGTCACCCTGACCCGGATGTCCCTGAGCTCCATGCCGCGCCGCACCACATCGGCGGGGGAGGCCTGCACCCATGCACCCCCCTCGTAACCGCCCGTGGTGAGGATCGGGACCGAGAGGACGCGGAGGGTGTCGACGAGGGCGATCTCCTCGTCGGTGAGGCCGGGGAAGACGATGGCAAAGACCCTGGCCCGCTCGGCGGCATAGGCGATGAGCCGGCCCGCGTCGCCCGGGACGACCCCGCCGAACATCATCGCGACCCGGGCGACGATGTCGACGAAGTGGACCGCGTGCATGGGGCGCGAGCCCAGGGGGACGAGCCGGTAGTCGAGGCCGGTCTTCACCCCCGCCGACGAGAGGGTGCGGATGATGTCCCCCGCGAGGAAGGTGAGCATGTACTTCTCCTGGAGCTCCCTCGCCATGCCCGCCGCCTCGTCGGCCGAGGCGGGGGACCCGGCGAGGAGGGCGAGGCCGAGGATCGATCCGTCGACGAGGGAGTAGCCGAGCTTCCGGAGCACGGTGTCGGGGATGAACCCGGTGTAGGGCGCCCCCTCGGGCCCCGAGCCCGCCTCCCTCGCGGCGAGGAGGCACTCGGCGGCGACGAGGGGGTTCTCCCCCGACTTCCCGTACGCCTGCCCCGCCGACGGCCCGTCCTTCACGGCGACGCCCGTGAGGGAGTAGGAGATGGGGAGGTGGTATGCGGTCTCGGGGTAGGAGAAGGAGCCGCCGATGGTCTCCATCCCCTTCTTCAGCTGCCCGGTCCCTTGCCGGGCCGAGGCCTCGATCTCGGTCACTCGCGTCTCCTCCGGAATTTCACTTCCGGTA
The DNA here is from genome assembly GCA_035517575.1 of Methanomicrobiales archaeon. Lineage (GTDB taxonomy): Archaea > Halobacteriota > Methanomicrobia > Methanomicrobiales > JACTUA01 > JACTUA01. The sequence goes on along the minus strand of DATIYO010000083.1, from coordinate 2,222 downwards.
TGGGAGAGAAAGCTTAAAAGATGTTCCCCCGCGGGCCATCCGGGGCAGGATCGGGGGCGTTTTCGGGGATCGGGAGGGACCCCGGTGCCGGCAGGTTTGGGAATCGCGAAGATTCCCGCACGAATTTGCTTTTCGGGTCGCATACACGCTTCTTTTTCGCGCTCCGGCGTTCCCATACCTTTAAAAAAGTGCAGGGAAAAACCTTAGTCAATGGTTCCCGCGAAGATCTTCTTCACGAAGGGCGTCGGAATCTCCAAGGACCGGCTCGCTTCCTTCGAGCTCGCGCTCAGGAAGGCCGGGATCGAGAAGTTCAACCTGGTCCATGTCTCGAGCATCCTCCCGCCCGGATGCCGGCAGGTCTCTGCCGACGACGGCCTGAAGCTCCTCCAGCCCGGGCAGATCGTCTTCGTCGTGATGGCGAGGAACGAGACGAACGAGCCGAACCGGCTCGTCTCGGCGGCCATCGGCCTGGCCCGGCCCCGGGCCCCCGACGAGTACGGGTACCTCTCCGAGCACCACACCTTCGGGGAGACCGACGAGAAGGCCGGCGAGTACGCCGAGGACCTTGCCGCGACCATGCTCGCGACGACCCTCGGCATCGAGTTCGACCCCGACCTCGCCTGGCAGGAACGCGAGCAGATCTACAAGGCGAGCGGGAAGATCTTCAAGACTACCCACATCTGCCAGTCGGCGCAGGGGGAGAAGACCGGCAAGTGGACCACGGTCGTCTCGGTCGCGGTCTTCGTCGAGGACAACAACAACCAGGCCCAGGGGAAGCCCGCCGCCCCCGCCGCCCTTCCGCCGCCCGCCCCCGCGGCGGAGCCCGACCAGAAGGCGGATCAGAAGACGAAGTAAAGGACGAGGATGGCCGCCGTGAGGGCGGTCCCCAGGATCCCTGCCGTTTTTCCCCGCAGCCCTCCCCCGAGCCCGAGCGCCACGAGGCAGATGGCGATGTAGGGGACGAGGGTGGTGACCACGGCAACCGAGGCGAGGAGGCCGAAGGAGTTGGAGAAGAAGAGGAGCCCTCCCGAGACGATGCAGGAGACCACGAGGGCGGTCCTGGGCGTCCCCCGTGCCGTGAGCTCGCCGAGCCGGGGGATGCCGAACCTCCCGGCCATGTTCTGCATGACCCGGGACGTCCCGACAATGTAGGCGTTCAGGGCCGAGAACATGGTGATCACCCCGACGAGGGCGACCACGGGCGCGGCGCCGGAGAAGACGATCCCGGCGGCCGTGGCGATGGGGGCGGGGGATGCACCCAGCGCCCCGGCGCCCACCGCGCCGATGAGGGAGATGTTCAGCACGAGGTAGATGCTGCAGACGAGGGCCATGACGATGAGGAGGGAACGGGAGATGGCGCGGTGATCCCTCGTCTCCTCGACGGGGATGGCGCTGATCTCGAAGCCCGTGAAGGGCCAGTACACGATGATGGCCACCTTCAGGATATCGGCAAGGGACGCCGGATGGGCGGGCACCAGGTTCGCGGGCCGGATGAAGGGGATGAGGGCGATGGCGATGATGACGATGGGGACGACCTTCGCCGCGGCAAGGATGATCTCGGTCCGGCTGGAAAGGACGATCCCGACGAGGTTCACCCCGAGGAAGGCCATGATGACGAAGATCTCGGCGGCGAGGACATGGGGGATGGCGAAGAAGGAGAAATACTCCCCGAGGCCCGAGGCGATGGTGGCGATGCCGAAGACCGATGAAACGAGGTAGATGGTGGAAAGCACCCCCGAGCCCCGGGTCCCGAAGACGGGCTCGAAGATGGAGAGGAAGGGGATGCCCGACGGGGAACGCGCCTGGATCCGGGCGAGGCAGAGGGCGACGCAGGAGGCCGAGACGGCCACCGCCACCCAGGCGACGAGGGAGGAAGGCCCCGCGATCCCCGCGGCGATACCGGGGACGACGAAGATGCCCGAGCCGATGGTGCCGCCGACGCCAAGGCTCACGAGCTCGACTAGGCCGAGGGATTTCCGGTACGCAGGTTCTTCTGTCACGGGGCGCTCCTGCAGCCATCCCGGGGGATGGAGTATTGGGGTTTCCCCGTTATGAACGCGGCGGTCCGCCGGGGACCCGCCGATGGCAGGGACATTCCGGCATTCCGGCACTTTCATCCCGCCCGCGGCGCGGGTTTATCAGCGGGCCCCGACGAGTCACCCGCATGAACGTCAGAGAGACACTCGAGGCCTTCCTTGTGGAGGGCAAGGACTGGGAGCGGA
>DATIYO010000082.1:0-8203 GCA_035517575.1 Methanomicrobiales archaeon | reverse complement strand
CTCTCTCCCAGCCGTATCCGGATCGCCTTCTACCTCCTCGTGTACCATCTCTTCGGGATCACCTTCGCGATCCGGTTCATGGAGCGGGGCGAGGAGAAGGCCCAGCGGCTGTACCGGGACCTCGCCCCCGTCGTCCCCGGCCTCGCGGAGGTGATCCACGACGAGGAGGGGCACGAGAAGGCCCTCGTCGCCCTCATCGACGAGCAGCGCCTGCGGTACACCGGATCCATCGTCCTCGGGCTGAACGACGCCCTCGTGGAGCTGACCGGAACCCTCGCGGGTCTCACCCTCGCCCTCCAGAACACGAGGGTCATCGCGATGGCGGGGCTCATCACGGGGATCGCCGCGGCCCTCTCGATGGGCTCGGCCGAGTACCTCTCGACGAAGTCCGAGGCCGAGGGCCGCAACCCGGTCCAGGCGGCGACCTACACCCTCATCGCGTACTTCATCACGGTCGTCTTCCTGGTCGCCCCCTACCTCGTCTTCCCGAGCTACTACCTCGCCCTCGCGGCGACCGTCGTGAACGCCATCATCGTCATCGTGGTCTTCACTTTCTACGTCTCGGTGACCCGCGGCCTCGACTTCCGCGGCAGGTTCCTCGAGATGGCGGGGATCAGCCTCGGGGTCGCGGCCCTCTCCTTCCTGATGGGCATCCTGGTCCGGATCTTCCTGGGCGTGAGCGTGTAGGGACGGTATCTTTTAATGCTCCCCTCGCGAGTAAGGGAAGGTGAGGAGCACCGCCCATGATCTTCGAGAAGCTCGTCGCACCGGGGCTCGCCCAGAACTCCTACCTCGTCGGTTCAGAGGGTGAGGCCGCGGTCATCGACCCCCGCAGGGACATCGACGCCTACCTCGGGTTCGCGAGGGAGAACGGACTCCGGATCACCCGTGTCTTCGAGACACACCGGAACGAGGACTACGTGATCGGGTCCCCGGACCTCGCCCGCGCGACGGGGTGCGAGATCCACCACGGCGCAAGGATGGACTTCCGGTTCGGAAAGCCGGTAAAGGACGGCGACCGGTTCCGGGTGGGGACCCTCGAGCTCCTGGTCCTCGAGACCCCCGGGCACACCGAGGAGAGCATCTCCCTTGTCCTCGCCGACACCGAGGTGTCGGGGCTGCCCCTGATGGTCTTCACCGGCGACGCGCTCTTCGCGGGCGAGGTGGGGCGCACGGACTTCTACCCGGACCGAAAGGAGGAGGTCGCGGGGGAACTCTACGACAGCCTCCATGAGAAGATCCTCCCCCTCGGCGACGGGGTGATCGTCTGCCCGGCCCACGGCGGCGGCTCGGTCTGCGGCGCCGACATCAGCGACCTCCCCTGGACGACCATAGGGTACGAGAAGGCGACGAACCCGATGCTCCGCCTGGACCGGGATGCCTTCGTGAAGCGGAAGGTCGCCGAGCGGCACCACTATCCCCCTTACTTCTCGACGATGGAACGGATGAACCGCGACGGCCCGCCGGCCCTCGCCTGCCCCCTCACCCTGCCTGACCTCTCCGTCGGGCAGGTGAAGAAACTCATGAAGCAGGGGGCCCAGGTCGTGGACATCCGGTCCCCCTCCTCCTTCGCGGGCGGGCACCTGCCCGGGAGCCTCCACATCTGGCGCGAGGGGCTCTCCGCCTTCGCCGGCTACTTCCTCAACTACGAAGACCCCATCGTGGTCGTGGACGACTTCAACCAGGACCTCGGTGAGATCCGGAGGCAGTTCGCGCGGCTCGGGTACGACAACCTGGCGGGCTCCCTCGGCGGGGGCTTCATGGCATGGGCGAAGGCCGCGGAACCCATCGGCACGGTGAAGACCTGGACGGTGCACGAGCTGAAGGACCGGCTCGGGGACCCGTCCCTCTACCTCCTCGACCTGCGGGACGAGCCGAACTACCGGAAGCATGGTCACCTGCCAGGGGCCCACCACGTCTATGCCGGCGAGCTCCCGTCCTTCATCTGCAAGGTCCCCGAAGCGGAGGAGAGGGAGATCGCCTGCTTCTGCGACGCGGGCTACAAGTCCTCCATCGCGGCGAGCCTCCTCCTCCAGGCGGGCTTCCGCGACGTGGTCGTCGTGCTCGGCTCGATGGCCGCGTGGGAGAAGGCGGGGTATCCCGTGGAGCGGGAGTGAAGGCCCGCCGATCTGCAACCTTTAAATACTCTGGGTGTGCTATAGCTTAGCCAATGCGTGGTGGATGCCTTTTCGCCCGGGATTGCCTTTATCGCCCCGAGTGAAGCGTCCGTTTCGCAGCGAGTGAACTATCCTCTGAACTCCGTTCGAAAAGCGCGAGCCTTCTTCGGCTTTTATCGCTTTTACGGGTATTTCGGGTAGTTTTCCCGCCGCTGGAACGGTTCCGGCCTCTCAGGCCTCCAAAAACCGCCTTCCGGCGGGGGAGGTCGTGATGAGAGGAAAAGAGATCCGTCTGGAACGAATCCTCAACCGGAACACGGGGAAGACCATCATCGTCCCCATGGACCACGGGGTGACGAACGGCCCCATGAAAGGACTGATAGACATGGGCGAGACCGTCGGGCTCGTCGCCGACGGCGGCGCGAACGCGGTGCTCGGGCACCTGGGCCTCGCCCTCTACGGACACCGCAGGCACGGGCGGGACGTGGGGCTCATCCTCCACCTCTCGGGCTCGACCTCGCTCGGGCCGGACCCGAACGAGAAGGTCCTCGTGAACACGGTGCAGAACGCGATGAAGATGGGAGCCGACGCGGTCTCCATCCACGTGAACATCGGCGCCGAGTCCGAGGCCAGCATGCTCGGGGACCTGGGGAGCCTCGCCGTGGAGTGCATGGAGTGGGGGATGCCCCTCCTCGCGATGATGTACCCGCGGGGGGCGAAGATCAAGGACGAGCACGGCGTGGAGCCGGTGTCCCTCGCCGCCCGGGTGGCGGCGGAGCTCGGGGCCGACCTCGTGAAGACCGTGTACACGGGCGACCCCGACAGTTTCCGTGAGGTGACCCGGGGCTGCCCGGTGCCCGTCGTGGTCGCGGGAGGCTCGAAGACGGAAGACCGGACCACCCTGGAGCTCGTCGCGGGGGCGATGGAGGGCGGCGCGGCCGGCATCTCCATCGGCCGGAACGCCTTCCAGCACCCGCACCCCGACCGGTTCGTCCGGGCCGCCGCGGCCATCGTGCACGAGGGTCGAAGCGTTGAAGAGGCACTGGAGATCATCAAAGGATAGGAGAAGAGGAGGGAACGAACATGATCGGAAAGGAGATCCGGATCGAGCGGATCATCAACCGGAACACGGGGAGGGCGGTCATCATCCCGATGGACCACGGCTTCTCCCTCGGGCAGATCGAGGGGCTCACGAACATGACGAACGTCATCACCGACGTCGCGAAGGGCGGGGCGAACGCCATCATCCTCCACAAGGGGATGGTGAAGGCCGGCCACCGGAAACACGGGAAGGACATCGGCCTCATCGTCCACCTCTCGGGCTCGACCTCGATGAACCCGGACCCGAACGACAAGAGGATCGTCTGCACGGTGGAGGAGGCCATCGCCCTCGGGGCCGATGCCGTCTCCATCCACGTGAACCTCGGGTCGCCGAACGAGTCGGAGATGATCGAGGACGCGGGGAAGATCTCGCGGGACTGCACGACGTGGGGCCTGCCGCTCCTCATCATGATCTACCCGCGGGGCAAGAACGTCGACGCCACCTCGCCGCAGGCCATCGGCCACTGCGTGCGGGTCGCCGAGGAGATCGGGGCAGACTTCATCAAGACGAACTACCCGGGCGACCCCGAATCCTTCAAACGGATCGTCGAGGCCTGCTCGGTGCCGGTGATGATCGCCGGCGGGGAGAAGGCCGGCGACGCCGAGACCCTGAAGATCATCGCCGACTCGGTGAAGGCCGGCGGCGCGGGGGTCTGCATGGGGAGGAACGCCTTCCAGCGGAAGAACACCACGCGCTTCGTCCAGGCCATCTCGAGGGTCGTCCACAAGAACCTCGATCCTGACGAGGCCATGGGGATGCTATGAAGGAGCTCTGGGTCGACGTCCGTCCCTGGAACAAGGAGATCGCGACGACCGCCATCGAGAGCGGGGCCGACGCCCTCCTCGTCGAGAGCTCGGCGAAGCCGAGGGAGCTCGGGCGGGTGACGACCGTCGCCCCCGACGGCGACCTCGTGCCCGGGAGGGACGTCTTCGAGGTCGAGGTGAAGGACCGGCCGTCGGAGGAGGAGGCGATCCGGAGGAGCAGGGAGGGGTACGTCATCGTCCGCACCCCCGACTGGACGGTCATCCCCCTCGAGAACCTGGTGTCGCGGGCCGAGCGGATCATCGCCGCCGTGAAGGACCGGAGGGAGGCCGAGCTCGCCCTCGGGGCCCTGGAGAAGGGGGTCGGCGGCGTCCTCCTCAAGACGGCGAGCCCCGCGGTCGTCCGCGAGGTGGCGAAGCTCGTCAGGGACACCGCGGGGAAGGCCGAGCTCGTGCCCTTCACCGTCACGGCCATCCGGCCGGTGGGCATGGGCGACCGGGTCTGCGTGGACACCTGCACGATGATGGGGGAGGGGCAGGGAATCCTCGTCGGGAACACCTCCTCGGCCTTCCTGCTCGTGCAGGCCGAGACCCAGGAGAACCCGTACGTCGCCCCGCGGCCCTTCCGGGTGAACGCGGGCGCGGTCCATGCCTATGCCCTCATGCCGGGCGGGAAGACCGCGTACCTCTCGGAGATCGACATCTCCTCCCGGGTGGCCCTCGTCACCGCCGACGGGAAGGTGACGGAGGCCTGCGTCGGGAGGACGAAGATCGAGAAGCGTCCCCTCCTCCTCGTGGAGGCCGAGGGCGCCGGCGGGGTGCGGGCGAGCCTGATCCTCCAGAACGCCGAGACGGTACGGCTCGTCGGCGAGGACGGGAGGGCGATCTCCGTCGCCGCCCTGAAGACCGGAGACCGGGTGCTCGGGGCGACCGCGGAGGCGGGCCGGCACTTCGGGGTCGCGGTGAAGGAGACCATCGTCGAGAAGTGAGCCATGATCGCAGGGATCATCGGCGGGACCGGAAAGATGGGGCGGCTCTTCGCGGGCGTGCTCGAGCGGCACGGCTTCGAGGTCCTCGTCTCGGGCCGGAGCACCCCGCTCACGAACGCCCGGCTCGCGGAGCGGAGCGACCTCGTCATGGTCTCGGTCCCCATCCGTTCGACGGTCGCGGTCATCGGGGAGATCGCGCCCCTCCTCGGGAAGGACCAGCTCCTCTGCGACCTCACCTCGCTGAAGGCGGCGCCGGTGAAGGCGATGCTCGCCTCGGAGGCCCAGGTCCTCGGGATGCACCCCCTCTTCGGCCCCACCGTCTCCTCGCTCAGGAGCCAGACGGTCGTCCTCACCCCCGCGCGCTGCACGACGCCGTTCTGCTCGCGGCTTCCGGGCATCCTCAGGGAGGAGGGGGCGGACGTGGTGGTGATGGACCCCGACGCCCATGACCGGCTCATGGCGGTCATCCAGGGGCTCACCCACTTCGGGAACCTCTGCATCGCCGAGGCCATCCGGCGCAGCGGCACCGACCTCGCGGAGGCGCTCCGGGCGACCTCGCCGGTCTACCGGATCCAGATGGGCCTCATCGGCCGGCTCCTCTCCCAGGACCCCGGGCTCTATGGCGACCTGCTCCAGCTGAACCCCCACGTGCCGGCGGTGCTCGCGGCCTTCGAGGGAGCCGCGGCCGAGCTCCGCTCGCGGGTCGAGGGCGGGGATCCCGCCGCGTTTACCGGGTTCTTCGGGCGGGTCGCGGAGATGTACCGGCCGTACACCGACCAGGCCTCGGCCGAGACCGACGCCCTCATCGAGTTCCTGGCGGGACGGAGATGATCGCCGCCCTCGGTCCCGAGGGGACCTTCAGCCACGAGCTCGCCCTCGCCCTCTTCGGTGAGGGGGAGGTGCTCCTCCTGCCGACGATCCGGAGGATCTTCGACGAGGTGGCGGCGGGGTCCTGCGAGGGGCTCGTGCCCATCGAGAACAGCGAGGCGGGCGGGGTGTGGCCGACCCTGAACTGCCTCCAGACCCACCCGGTCTTCATCACCGGCGAGGCGTACATGGAGGTCCACCACCACCTCGCCGCCCTCGAGCCGATCGACCGGCTTACCGTCATCTACGCCCATCCCCAGACCCACGAGCAGTGCAGCGAGTTCCTCGAGGGGCTCGGGATCGAGGTGGTGCACACCTCCTCGAATTCGGCGAGCGCCCGGGCGATGAAGGAACGGGAGCACGCGGGGGCCATCGTCTCCGAGCTGACCGCGAAGACCTGGGGCATCCCCCTCGTGAAGCGGGAGGTCCAGAACAACGCGGGGAACACGACCCGGTTCATCAGGATCTCCTCGCGACCGCCCGCCGAGTCGAGGCCGGAGAAGTGCAGCATCCTCATCGACCCGCGGGAGGACCGGCCGGGGCTCCTCCACGACCTCCTCGCGGTGTTCGCGCGCAGGAGGATCAACCTCACCCGGATCGAGTCGCGACCGTCGAAGCGGGGGATGGGGAGCTACATCTTCTTCCTGGACTTCGCGACCGACCGCGGCTGGGAGGTCGCGGTCAGGGAGCTCCACGGGCTCACCCATGTGAAGAACCTCGGCTGCTACCGCCGGCTCGGGGTGCCCTGATGGAGGTGACCCTCGGGAAGGCGGAGGGGATCCACCTCCCGGTCGAGGCCCCGCCGTCCAAGTCCCTCACCCACCGCGCCCTCGTCGCGGCAGGCCTCGCCCGGGGCCGCTCGGCCATCGGCGGCCCCCTCGCCTCCGACGACACGGCCGTCACCGCGCGGGCGCTCCAGCGGCTCGGGGTCCTCGTCGCCTGGGGGAGGGGGACGGTCGAGCTCGCCGGCGTCGGCGGGAGGTTCCCGGTGCGGGAGGAGACGGTCCTCGAGCTCGGGGACTCGGGGACGAGCATGCGCCTCTTCGCCGCGCTCGCCCTCCTCGCCGAGCGGCCGGTGGTCCTCCGCGGGAGCCCGAGGATGCACGAGCGGCCCATCGGGCCCCTCGCGGCGGCCCTCGGGGAGGTAGGCGGCGAGGTCGCCTACCTGGGGAACCCCGGGTTCCCGCCCCTCAGGGTCTCGGGGAGCTTCCGCGGCGGGGAGGTGACGGTGGACGGCTCGCTCTCCAGCCAGTTCGTCTCCGCGCTCCTCCTCGCCGCCCCCTGCGGCGAGGGCGACCTCTCCCTCACCGTGAGCCCCCCTCCCGTCTCCCGGACGTACCTGGACCTCACCGCCGGCGTGATGGCGGCCTTCGGCGCCCCGCCGGAGCGGGAGGGATACCACCGGTTCTTCGTGCAGGGCGGGACCGGCTACCGGGGGAGGGAGTACCGGGTCGAGGGGGACTTCTCGTCGGCCTCCTACTTCCTTGCCATGGGTGCCGTCTGCGGCGGGGAGGTGGTGGTGGGCAACCTCGAGAAGGGTTCCTCGCAGGGCGACCGGCGGTTCCCCGACATCCTGGAGCAGATGGGCTGCAAGGTGAGCTGGGGGGCGGGGACGGTCAGGCTCTCGGGCGGCGGGGACCTCTCGGGAGTCGACGTGGACATGTCGGGGAGCCCCGACACCGTCCAGACCCTCTGCGCCGTCGCGGCCTTTGCCCGGGGGGAGACCGTCATCCGGGGGATCGGCCATCTCAGGCACAAGGAGAGCGACCGGATCCGGGTCACGGCGGATGCCCTCCGGAGCCTGGGGGGGGATGTCCGGACCGAGGGTGACGCGATCACCATTCGCCCGCGGCCCCTCCACGGCGGCGTGGTCGATCCCGAGGGCGACCACCGGACCGCGATGGCCTTCGCGGTCGTCGGGCTCGGCGTGGGAGGGGTGACGATCCGCGACGCGGAGTGCGTCTCCAAGTCCTTCCCTGCCTTCTGGCACCTCCTCGGGGAGGCCGGCCTGCTATGAGGGTTGTCCTCACCGGCTTCCGGGGGACGGGGAAGACCACCGTCGGGGGAATCCTCGCCGCGAGGCTCGGCCTCCCCTTCATCGACGTCGACCGGCTCGTCGAGGAGCGGGCGGGAAGGAAGATCCCCCGGGTCTTCCGCGAGGAGGGCGAGGCCGGCTTCCGGCGGATGGAGCGCGACGCCATCGCCTCTCTCCCGGGCGGGGACTCCGTCGTGAGCGCGGGGGGAGGGGCGGTCATCGACCCCGTGAACGTGGAGAACCTGAGGAGGGGCTCCCTCGTCTTCCTCATCCAGGCAGGGGAGGAGACCCTCTCCGCGCGGATAGGGACAAGCGACCGGCCGTCCCTCACC
>DATIYO010000081.1:0-7555 GCA_035517575.1 Methanomicrobiales archaeon | reverse complement strand
CCCACGAAGATGGTGTCGCCGACGCAGATGTCCCGGGTGGTCCCCGGGTAGATGCCCGAGGTCATGTTGCCCCTCGCGGCCGCGGGGTGGGCCAGGAGGATCAGCAAGGCTGCCAGAAGGGATAATCTAAAGATTGTGCAACGCCACCTCATTGCATCGCCACACCACGTTGAGGATACATGTTTAAGTGATTATATATAAAACTATCGATGTTTTCCTAACATAAAATATGATTAAAAGAATATTAATGGGTGGTTTCAGGCTCCAAATGAAAATTGATAAGGAAATCCATTTAATTCCCCCCAGCCTACAGATTTATAAATAATAGCGCACATTAAACGTCCCCCGTCTGGGACCGGCGATGCCACCGGAAATCTCCGTCGGGCGGGACGCCTCGCACCGTCTGAAACCGGGAGGGGGAACCCGTGGGCCGGTAACCACGAATCCTTTCCAGGGCCAGCGGGTTCAGGAAAGCCGATTGCCATGGAAGGCCTGCCGGGCCCTTTTTCTGTTCGCGCTGGCCGCGATCCCGACAACCGGGTCGTGAGGTTGAACCGGGTTACCCTGAGCCCTGCATCCGGGAGTACTGGATGTTCCCGGCCCCGATCTCGGTCCTGACATGGAAGCCGTCCTCGACTCCATGGCCGACCATGTTCATCCCGCTGTACGACACGATGGAGACATGGTGCGGGGAATACGGGGTGTTCAGGACCTGGTTCCCCATGCAGACCGGCGGCGTGAACCCCCACCTGCCCATCTGCTCCAGGAGTTCGCCGACCCGGTCCAGGGCCGGGACCGGGACCTCGCGGACGTTCGCGAGGGCGACCCCGGTCCCGGTCGCGACCACCTCCCGGATGGAGGTCAGGCCGGCGGAGATGAAGAGCTGGAGCGGGTCGACCGTCGTCCCGCGGTAGCCGATGAGGTCCAGGAACCCCTGCACCGCCCCCTTCCCGAAGGCCAGCCTGCCGCCGTAGGCCATGGTCACGGGGATCCCGGACCTCTGGAACACCCCGTCGATGGTGATGCTGCAGAGGGAGATGATACCCACCTGCCCGTCCGGGACCCGCGGGTCCCGGTCCAGGATCTTGTACGACGGCGAGAACCCGAACCCCGCCCTCGCGACCTTCTCGAAGGACCCGACGACCCCCGGGGCCTCCTCCTCGGGGACGAAGGAGAGGTTGTACGCCACCTCGCCCGTGCCGGTCGCGGGGTCGAAGGTGCTCCGGTAGGCCAGCCGCTCGAGCTTCGAGATGATGAACCCGATCCGCTCCCCGACGAGGGCGCTCTCGGTCTCGGCGATCCCCTCCCTGGTGAGTACCCGGCCGGTGTTCCCGACCTTCCGGGTGAACCCCATCTCGTCCAGGTACCTCAGGTAGTACTGGACCGCCCGGTCGGTGAGGACGAAGCCCCGCTCGGCGAGGATCTCCGAGAGCCGCTTCGCGCCCATGGGGTCCTGGTGCTCCTTCAGGATCCTCAGGATCTCGAGGTACTTCCGTTCGGACGGGATGAGCCTCATCGCGACTCCACGGCCCCCTTGCTGTCCTGGTACCGGCCCGCGTACTGCTCGGTGCCGCCCGCGACCTCCTGGACGATCATCTGGACGACCCGGTCGTTGGGCGAGAGGACGATGTCCCCCTGGCCCAGGTTCCCGAGGCAGAGGGTGAGCTGCCCGCGGAACCCCGGGTCCACGAAGCCGCCGCCGATGAAGAGGCCCCGCCGGGCGTACGAGGACCGGCACCGGAGGGTGGCGGCGAGGTCTGCGGGGAGCTCCACCCACTCGAGGCTGGGGACGAGCGTGCACATCCCCTTCGGGAGGATCTGGTGGCCGGTCACCCTGAGGTCGTACGAGGCGGGCTGCTGGCAGGCCTCGCTGTACGGGCGGATCACGAGGCCGCCGCCCTCCCCGAGCCGGCGGCGTATCTCGGAGGCAGAGAGGATCATCCTACTACTACATGGGGGCCGCCATTTTTTAACGTTTTGATGGCCCTCGCGGCCGCGGCGCGCGGCCCCTGCCGCGGGGAAAAAACATCAGGAATCGTTAATACGGGAGAGAAAGAAACAAGGGAACGGACCCATGGGGTAGAGGATATCCTCTTGGGCTTCGGATTCCCGCGGGGATATGCCGCCAGGAGATGGCGAGGTTCCTGCCAGGCACGTCAACCGGCCGTCTGGAAGAAGAGACCCAAGGACGCGGGTTCGATCCCCGCTGGGTCCGTCCTTTCTAAAAATGGGGGAGGTTCAGCTGATCCTGATCTTCGGGGTCTTCTCTGCCTTCTGCACGATGAAGGAGATCACCTTGGCATCGCTCCCCGTGTCGAGGGCGGTCGCCGTGACCCTCACGTCCCAGGTCCCCGACGGGAGGCTCGAGATGTCGAGGGTCGTCGCGTCCCTGGTCGTGTCATAGGGCACCACCTTCGACGAGCGGTGGATCCAGTCGGTCGTGCCCTCCTGGAGGAGGTCGACGTCCTCCTGGAAGGTGGGCTCGATGCCCGTGTAGGTCGTGTTCCAGGCGATGTCCACGTAGTCGGGGCTCGTGCCCGCGTCGGTGCGGTGGAGGTCCGTCACCCAGATGCCGATCCCGACCGGGCCGGTCCCCGTGTTCTCGGGCCGCGCCGTGATGTACGTGTCGGGCAGCGGGAGCTTGGTCCCGTCGTTGAACATGATGCTCGAGTTCGAGTCGAGGATCTTGATGTTCCCGTCCTTCAGGACCTTCATCGAGAAGTTCACCTGCCAGACCCCGCCGACGAAGATGGTCCCGACGTTGAAGTGGAGGTCCTGGTCGGCCGCCCAGTCGGCGGTCTGGTCATAGGACTTGTCGATGATGACGGGCATGGTCAGGTTGTAGCTGAACTCGTGGGTCGAGACGAAGTCCCGGGGGCCGGCCGCGTTGCAGTTGCCGGTCCCGCCGGGCAGGGTGCAGACGTACTTCAGGGCCTCGAGGCCGGGGATCAGGGCGCTGTTCACCTCGACGTTCTGGAAGGCGAGGTCCATGGTGGTATCGACCCCCGCCTGGGTGTGGAGAGCGCCGGCGATGTCCTGGTAGATGCCGTTGAGGGCCGTGCCGGTGGGGGCATAGTAGGACTTCCCGCCGGTCTGGTTCGCGTACGCCTGGAGCTGGTCCAGGTAGGGCTCGGTCCCGAGGGCGATCGTGTAGATCGAGATGTTGTTGTCCGCCGCCCAGGTGATGACGCTCCCCCTGCTGTTGTGGATGTTCGGGTCGTTCTGGAGCTCGGTGTAGGGGGCGATGGTGTACGTGTTGTCGATGCCCCTCGGGTCGCCGTCGGTGTTCCATGCACCGTCGGTGAGCATGACGATCGCCCGCACCGTGCCGGCCCGCGGGTTGTTGACGAGCATCTTCACCGCCTGGTACAGGCCGTCGCGCATGGGCGTCCCGCCGTTCGGCACCATCTGCATGATGATGTTCTTCACCTGGGTCTTGTCGAGGGTGAGGTTCAGGTCGGTGGTGGCCATCGCCGACCCGTAGTACTTCCCGTTCGCGCCGTGGCCCGGGTAGTGGGCGGTCACGTAGCTCACGTCATCAGACGAGTCCTGGGTCGCGGCCCCGTGGGAGAGCTTGTAGTCGTTCCCCGCCCGCCAGTGGTACCCGTAGAGGTACGGGCTCCCCGTGTCGAAGAGGATCGCCCAGCCGTTCGTCCCCGAGAGGTCGCCGAAGGAGACGGACCCGATCCGGTCCGAGCTGTTCATCTGGTCCGCGAAGAGCTTGCCCGCGTTCATGGCCATGACCATCCGGTCGTCGGGGGACTCCGAGGTGATGACGTCCGGGTTCTTCGAGGTGTCCACGGTCTGGTTGTAGAGCATGGACCCTGACCGGTCCCACACGAGCACCACGTCGATGGGCTTGGGCTGGAGGGCCCAGCCGTCCCCCTTGAGCTTGATGGTGATGTTCACCGACTGGTTCACGGTGAGGGTCTTCGGGTCCACCGAGGCGTCGACCGAGAGGAACGGGTAATTCTTGTACTGGAGCTCGATGGTGTGGGTGACCGATCCCCAGACTGCCTGGACGATGGCACTCCCCTGCGCGTTCGCGCTGTACTTGAGATCGCTCCGGTTCGTCGTGAAGGCGCCAGGCCGGAAGATGACCTGGGCGTACCCGTCGGCATCGGTGGTGGTGTTGATGGTGACGCCCGTGTCGTTCGTCACGAAGAAGCCGTCCTCGTCCTCGATGGACGGGGGCAGGGTCTGGGTGAAGGTGCCGTAGCTGTAGGACTTGATGTCAAAGGCCACGTTCTGGTCCGAGACCGGGTTCCCCTTGGCATCGATGACCTTCGCGAAGATCGTGGCGGTGATATCGGACTTCACGTCCCGGGAGGGCATCGTCTGGGGGCTCGCCGTGAGGAGCATGTCGGTCGGGTTCGCGGCGATGAACTCGACGGTCTGGGTGCAGGTGACGCTCGCGTTATCCACCATCGCCGCCGTGATGGTGTAGAGGCCCGCGACGTCCTTCTGGTAGTAGAAGGCCACGATCCCGTTCGCGTTCGTGGTGAGGATCGAGTCCTCGCCGGGCACGTTCGTCGTCACGTGGATCCCCCGGCTCGCCGAGGGGTTCCCGAACTGGTCGAAGACGCTGTACTCGATCCAGAACTTGCTCCCGTCGGTCTTCGTGTAGGGGTACGGGGACCCGCCCGGGGAGACCGCCTCCATGATGGAGTAGGGCGGGCCGTCGTTGACCCCGTTGATGCTGATCAGCTTGTGGAGGACGGGTGAGGGGGGCTGGATATCGATGAAGTTCGTCCCCGACTTGGCTACGAGGAAGCTCACCTGGACGGCCCCGTTCGCGTCTACCGGGACCGTGAGGGTCTTCACGAAGGTGGTGCCGTCCCAGAAGCCCGAGCCGGTCGAGCCTGAGGCCGTGAACTGGACCGTCTCGATGACATTCCGGTTGTCCACCGGGTTCCCGAAGGCGTCGGTGACGTTCACCTGGATGGGGGTGGTGCTCCCCACGGAGGCGTTGAGGTCATAGATGGGCACCGCGTACTGGGGGGTGCCGTGGTCGATGTTCTGCACATAGGTCTGCTCGATGGCGGTGTAGACCCCTGCCTCGGTATCCGAGGCGTTCACGGTGATGACCGCCGCCCCGCTCTTCGTCGTCGGCTGGAGGACGGTGGTGATCCTGCCGAAGGAGTCGGTCACGCCCGTGGTCATCGAGAGGGTCCAGGGGCCGGACAACCTGAAGACGACCGTGGCGACGGGTACCGGGTTCCCGCCGCTGTCGAGCACCGTAACCGTGATGGTCGAGCTGTCCAGGCCGTTTGCGACCATCCAGTCCTTTCCGGTGATGGTCATGTGGTCGGGGGCCGCCCTCACCTCCGCCACCGCCGTGAACGTGCAGATGAGGATGATTAAGAGTGTCGCGATGTATAGCCTCATTTCACCCACCTCGCAGATGCATAGAATTAATCCCCATAATATTTAAGGATTATCTATAAATGAATATCATTTTAAATTGTTGTTTAGTTAAACTGATAGATAATTATACATTCTTGCCCCGTTTTAACCCGGATCCAGCCTTTTCATTATATTACATATTTAAATATAATGAACCCACACAAAAGAAGCCCGCCGTGGCCCGGCGGCGGGGACCCGGGGTCCGGGAGGCTATCGGGACCGGGCCCGCCGACGGTGTCACGGGGAGAAAAATCCCTGCGCCCGTGCTTTCAGACCCAGTGGACGGGTGAGATCCGGCCGAGGACCATCCCCTCGACGAGCACGGGCATGAGCTGCCTGCCGATC
The DNA here is from genome assembly GCA_035517575.1 of Methanomicrobiales archaeon. Classification (GTDB taxonomy): domain Archaea; phylum Halobacteriota; class Methanomicrobia; order Methanomicrobiales; family JACTUA01; genus JACTUA01. The sequence goes on along the minus strand of DATIYO010000081.1, from coordinate 1,804 downwards.
TCGATCGCCTTCTGGAGGCGCCAGCTCCGCTCGGCGTGGATGGTGATGATCGGCTCGCCCTGCTTCACCTTCGCCCCCTTCTTGGCATGGATGAGGAGGCCGGCACCCCGGTCATGGGGCGCACCCGCCGCCCGCGCCATGGTGATGAGCGCCCGGTTGTGCAGCTCGACGACATACCCGTCGAGGGGGGCGTTGACCACGAAGCTGTGCTCGCCCGGGACAATGTCCTTCGCCCGGACGCCCGGGTTCCCGCCCTGGATCTCGATGATCTGCCTGAGCTTCTCGAGGGCCTTCCCGCTCGTGAGGAGCCCCTCGGCCACCGCGTACCCCTGCCCCCGGGCGGCCTTCCCCGCCATCTCGAGGGCGATCCCCGAGAGGGCGAGGCTCTTCTGGATCAGGGACCCCGGCTCCTGGGCCCCCTCGAGCACCGTGAGGGCCTCGTTCACCTCGAGGTTCGGCCCGATGGCATGCCCGACCAGGGACTCGCCGTAGGTGAGGGCGCACTCGACCTGGATGTTCAGCCGCTCGCCGATCTCCATGAACTGGCCGGCGAGCTTCCGACCGTCCTGCACGGTGGGGACCTTGGTCCCGTTCCCGACCGGTATGTCGATGACCGCGAGGTCGGCCCCCACCGCGCACTTCTTCGCCATCACGCTCGCGATCATCTGCCCGATGGCGTCGATCCGGAAGGGGTACTCCACCATGATGAACTTGTCGTCGGCGGGGGCGATGTTCGTCGAGCCGCCCCAGACGATGGCCCCCCCGACCTTCTCGGTCATCTTCTTCACCTCGTCCGAGGTGAACTCCACCGGCGCGAGGACCTCCATGAGGTCCGCGGTCCCCGCCGCCCCCGTGATGGCCCGCGAGCTCGTCTTCGGGATCCGCAGGCCGCTCGCCGCGATGATCGGGACCACGATGAGGGAGATCTTGTTCCCCGGCACCCCGCCCACGGAATGCTTGTCCACGATGGGGTGGGTCGAGAACTGGATGCGGTCCCCCGTCTCGACCATCGAGCGGGTGAGGTACTCCACCTCGTTTATGTCGAGGCCCTTCATGTAGGAGGCGGTGACGAAGGCCGTCATCTCCACGGGCGAGAGGTTCTCCTCGACCGTGTCCTTCACGATGGCGAGGATCTCCTCCTTGGAGAGGCGCTCGCCGTCCATCTTCTTCTTGATGTAGTCGATCGAGGCGAGCCGCTCCGTCTCCCTGACCTCGGCGGCCGCCCCGTCGGCGAGGCCCAGCCGCCGGTTCGTCTTCTGGTACACCCCGACGGTCCCCTGCGGGAGGACCGAGGAGGTGATGTTCACGAGCGCCGAGGCCGACTCGCCGTTCGCCTCATTGAGCACCCTCACCCGGTCCCCCTCGAGCACCCCGATGGTCCAGGCATCGGCATGGTGGAGGAGGACGCCCTGGGCCGCGATATCCATGACCCTGACCGCGAGTTTCACCGGTGAACGTCCCCTTTACGTACACCCTTCAATCCCCACCGTAAAGAATCTTGGCCCGGTGCGGCAGCCTGCCTGCGTGGGCCCCAGGCCATCCCAAGCCACCCGGGTTTCCGGATCGGGATGAAAAGGACCGGCTCGGGGAGAGGGCTACCTGGGAGACAAACGGACGACAGGCGGAGAGGAAAGGCGGCGCGAAAAAAAGTTTGGGTTCTGGTTTTCAGCGTCTGCGCAGGACGAGCAGCGCAACCGCACCGAGGCCAACGAGGGCGATGAACGCGCCGAACCCGGGCTGCGCCTTCGCAGTGGTTGCGGGTACGGTGGTCGCGACCTCGGTGGTCTGGGCCGGGGTGGCTGCG
>DATIYO010000080.1:0-16328 GCA_035517575.1 Methanomicrobiales archaeon | reverse complement strand
AATCTCACCAGCCCCACATTTTTGCAGGGATCCCTGACCTCAGCGTGGGACCGTCCGGAAGAATGCCCTGATATCCTCCGCGAGCAGTTCCGGCTCCTCCATCTCCCCGAAGTGCCCGCCTCTCGGCAGCACCGTGAAACGCTGGAGGTCCACCCAGCGGCCTGCCCATTCCCGGGGCGTCGGGAACATGTCCTTCGGGAGCATCGCCATCGCCGTCGGGACCTTCACCCGTCCCCAGGACGCCGCTTGGTCATGGGTGGACTCGTAGTAAAGCCTGATGGAGGAGGCGATGGTTCCGGTGACCCAGTAGACGGTCAGGATCGCCAGGAGCTCGTCCTTCGAAAAACGCCTTTCAACGTCACCGTCGCAGTCGCTCCAGGCGCGGTACTTTTCCACGATCCAGGCGGAGAGGCCGGCCGGGGAATCAGAGAGGCCGAAGGCAAGGGTCTGGGGCTTCGTCGCCTGCTCCTGGGCGTACCCGGACTCGGCATTCCGCCAGTTCTCGGCATCCCGGATGAACTGTTCCTCGGCGGGCGTGAGGTCGGGCGGGACGAACGGAACAGACGGGTTCGTGCCACTCAGGTGAAGTCCGATCACCGAGTCGGGGTGCCTGAGGGCGAGCTGGACGGCCACCCCTGCCCCGATGTCGCTCCCCCGCACCGCGAAGCGCCGGTAGCCCAGCTCGCTTGTCATGAGGCGATGGAAGAGATCGGCGATCTTCGCGACGGTCATTCCCTTCTCCCGGGGCCGATCCGAGAAGCCGTACCCGGGCAGGTCCGGGACGACGACGTCGAAGGAATCCGCGGCATTCCCCCCGTAACCCGCGGGATCCGCGAGGAGGGGGATGATGGGGAGCATCTGGAGAAAGCAGGCCGGCCAGCCATGGAGGATGATGAGGGGGAGTGGATCCCTGCCCTTACCCGGTTCCCGGATGAGGTGGATGCCGAAGCCGTCGACCTTCGCCCGGTAATGGGAGTACCGGTTCATGGCCCGCTCCTGCGCCCGCCAGTCGAACCCGTTCGTCCAGTAGCCGACGAGCTCCTTCAGGTACGCGAGGTTCGTGCCATAATCCCAGCCGGCATCCCTGACCTCGTCGGGCCACCGAGTGCGTGCCAGCCGTTCGCGGAGATCGTCGAGCGTCTCCTGGGGAAGGCTCACGGCAAAGGGTTCCAGGGCCATCACGTCATCTCCTCTTCCTCATGCAGGAGAGGAATCCCCAGCCTATAAACCTCACCCGCGGGCGACGGGAAGGTGCGCTGCCTTCGGCGCGAACCCCCCCCTTTTTTCTACCTTGGGGGTCCATGATCTGTCAGGAACGGAGACTGTCCATGTACAGCATCGGGGAAGCGCTCATCGGGGACGGCGCGGAGCTCGCGCACATCGACCTCATCATCGGGGACAAGGAAGGGCCGGTCGGGGCGGCGTTCGCAAACGCCCTCTCGCAGCTCTCGGCGGGGCACACCCCCCTCCTCGCGGTCATCCGGCCGAACCTCCTCACGAAGCCCGTCACCCTCGTGATCCCGAAGGTGACCTTAAAGAACGTCGCCCAGGTGAACGAGATGTTCGGGCCCGTGCAGGCGGCGGTGAGCAAGGCCGTGGCCGACTCCCTCGAGGAGGGGGTCTTCCGCGATGCCGACATCGAGAAGATCGTCGTGCTCTGCTCGGCCTTCCTCCACCCCGAGGCAAAGGACTACAACAAGATCTACCGGTACAACTACGGGGCGACGAAGCTCGCCCTCAGGCGGGCCTTCGAGGGGTTCCCCGACGCAAAGACGCTCCTCTACGAGAAGGACCGGCAGGCCCATGTCATCATGGGCTTCAAGGTGACGAGGCTCTGGGACCCGCCCTACCTCCAGGTGGCCCTCGACCTCGTGGACATGAAGACCGTGACCCGCGTCCTCCAGGCCCTCCCCGACAACGACCACCTGATCGTCGAGGCGGGGACGCCGCTCATCAAGAAGTTCGGGATCGACATCATCACCGAGCTCCGCAGGGCCCGCCCGAACTCCTTCATCATCGCGGACCTGAAGATCCTGGACACGGGGAACCTCGAGGCCCGGATGGCCGCGGACGCCTCCGCGGACGCCGTGGTGGTCTCGGGCCTCGCGCCGGTCCAGACCCTCGAGAAGGCCATCACCGAGGCGAAGAAGACCGGCATCTACTCGGTGATGGACATGCTGAACGTCCCCGACCCCGTGAAGGTGATAAAATCCCTCGCGGTGAAGCCCGACATCGTGGAGCTCCACCGTGCCATCGACGCCGAGCGGGAGGACCATGCCTGGGGCGACATCGCGGCGATCAAGAAGGCGGCCGGCGGGAAGATCCTCGTCGCGACCGCGGGCGGGATCAAGGTGCCCGTCGTGAGGACCGCGGTGAAGGCGGGGGCTGACATCATCGTCGTCGGCCGGGCCATCACCGCCTCGCGGGACGTGAAGCACGCCGCCGAGGAGTTCCTGGAGCAGCTCTCCCGCGAGGAGATCGACCAGTTCCGGGTCATGACTGACTTCTGAAACCGGGGCAACCGAACCGGGCAACCGGGAGGTGTTCCCCGGGAATCCTCCCGATTCACCTGAACTTATCGAAAACCGCATCTTTTCTCCCGATCCGGTGAATCGGGCTGGAAATCGACGAGACCAGGTAAAAGCCTTATTTAACCATCCTGTTCTCTCTATTTAAAGAGTTAAGTTTCGTAAATAGAAATCAGTTGCCAGATCATTCATATAGAAGATGACAGAAATATGAAGATGAAGCCTCAATCTCGATTAGGGGTGAGTATCGGTGAATCACGGAAAGAACCTGTGGCCGGGATTATTCCTCGTGACGGTCCTGGCCCTCCTCGTCATGGCATTACCGGTGGGGGCATGGGCATGCTCCACCCCATCGTGGTACAACTGCAACTGGTTGTACCGGCAGAACATCACCATCGACCACACGAAGGTCGCCGGCTACCAGTCCAACTTCCCGGTCCTGATCAGCCTCCCGTCGGACAGCGGGCTCGCGGCCCATGCCCTCGCGAACGGGAACGACATCCTCTTCACGGCCTCGGACGGGTCGACCAGGCTCTCTCATCAGATCGCGTCTTATTCGAGCAGCACGGGAGCCCTCCAGGCATGGGTGATGGTCCCTTCCGTCTCGTCGTCGAGTAACACCGTCATCTACATGTACTACGGCAACTCCGCGGCCGCGAACCAGCAGAACGCGGCGGGCGTCTGGTCGAACGGCTACAGGGCGGTCTGGCACCTCGACGAGGGCGGGACCGGCGCGAGGGCCGATTCCTCGGGGAACGGCAACAGCCTGAAACCCAGGAACTATATGGGTGTCGAGGGGACCGCGGGGGAGATCGGGGGCGCCGACTCCCTGAACGGTGCCCAGAAATACCTCGAGTCCACGAATAACATCGGCATCACCGGCAGTTCGTCCCGCACCATCACCTTCTGGGCGAAGCTCGCCAACACGAACCGGTGCGGCATGGTCGGCTGGGGCTCGAACGCGATGGAGAACGAGTTCGAGGCGGCGGTCCGCGCGAACGCGTACTTCCTCTGGGGGTACGGCGGCGGGAACGACTGGCCGTACATCGCGTCCCCCGTGACCAACAGCTGGAACTACTATGCCGTCACCTACGACGGTGACACGGCGAGATGGTACCTGAACGGCACGCAGCTCGGGAGCGGGTTCGAGAACGCCTTCACCACGTCCGACAGCCACGTGTACGTCGGCTACGAGACCGATGCCGGTATGAACTCGGTGACCTACCTGAACGGTATGGTCGACGAGGTCAGGGTTGCAAACACGACCCGTTCCAGTTCCTGGATCCAGACCGAGTACAACAACGAGGTCAGCCCCTCCACCTTCTCCGCCCTCCAGGCCGAGCAGAAGGTCTACGACTATTCGACCTGCAGAGTCCCCACCCCGCCCGTCGCGGCATTCACCGGTACCCCGACGTCAGGCAAGATGGCCCTCACCGTGAACTTCACCGACCAGTCCACGAACACCCCGACCGCCTGGGCCTGGGACTTCGGCGACAGCGGGACGAGCACCCTGCAGAACCCGGCCCACGTGTACACCGCGGCGGGGACCTACACCGTCAGCCTCACCGCCACGAACGGCGATGGATCGAACAAGCTCGTGAAGCAGAACTACATCACCGTTACCCCGAAGACCCCGCCCGTCGCGGCCTTCACGGCGAACGTCACCACCGGCCCGGCCCCGCTCGCCGTTGCCTTCACCGACCAGTCCACGAACACCCCGACGGCATGGGCCTGGGACTTCGGCGACAGCGGGACGAGCACCCTGCAGAACCCGGCCCACGTGTACACCGCGGCAGGGACCTACACCGTGAAGCTCACGGTCACCAACGCGGACGGGTCGAGCACCGCCTCGAAGGCGACCTATGTAACCGTCCTCTCCAGCCTCCCCGTCGCGGGTTTCTCGGGCACCCCGACTTCGGGCAAGCAGCCCCTCACCGTGACCTTCACCGACCAGTCCACGAACACCCCGACGGCATGGGCCTGGGACTTCGGGGACGGCGCGACCAGCCAGCAGCAGAACCCGGTCCATGTCTACACCACCCCCGGGGTCTACACCGTGGCCCTCGGCGTGTCCAACGCGGGCGGGTCAGACAGGATGGTGAAGCAGAACTACATCACGGTCTCCATCGACTGCGGGGACTCCCAGAGCCTGGTGACCTCGGACGGGAGGACCGTGGCCTGTGCCGCGGTCTCGAACGACAACGGCAACCTGTACGTCGGATACACCGGTTCGCCCTCGTTCCCGCTGAAGCAGGTCGACTGGGCATGGGGATACCAGGCCTCGAACATCCCGCAGACAGGCGGAGTCCCTGACCCGACAAGGTTCCCCTACACCCATGTCTTTGCCACGGGCGAGTTCTCCTACGCTTTCCCGGGGGTCGACATCAGTTCCGTGCTCTCGACCGACATCTCCTACGTCGTCCTCTCGATCCACGCCTCGACGCAATCCGGCGACGACGCGTGGGCCGTCGACACGACGGGGGCGAAGTCCTTCTCGTACCGGCTGAAGCGGGTCACCATCTCCTTCAGCCCCCCCGATGCGCTCCTCAGCCTGCCGCAGCAGGAGACCTCCCAGACGGTGACCGTCACGGCGACGAACGGCGCATCGGCCGTGAAGGGCGCCACGGTCCTCTTCGGCACGAACTTCGGGGCCTTCGCGAACGGGATGCAGGCCGCGAGTGCAATAACTGACGGGAGCGGCAGGGCCTCCGTCACCCTCTCGTCGTCGGCGCCGGGCACGGCGACCCTCACCGCCGCGATCGACGCGAACGGGAACGGCATCATTGATCCCACGGAATGGAGCTCCTCGACGACGGTCGAGTGGCTGTACCCGACGACCATCACCCTGGACGGGTCGCCCGCCACCATCCAGCTGCCTGACACGACGCCCGCCTCCCTCGCCGCGACCGTCCTCGACCAGGACGGGTTCCCCATGGAGGGCGTCCCCGTGACGTTCACCTCCGCCTTCAGCGACGGCGCGACGACCACCAGGACGACCTCGACAGCAACGACCGATGGGAACGGCGTCGCGACGGTCACACTCTCGGAGACGACGGCAGGGACGGCGACGGTCACCGCCTCCTATGGCACCACGGCGAGCACCGCCGCGACGGTGACCTGGCTCGCAGACCCGTCTGCCGCCACCCCGGCCACGACCACGGACCCGATCCCGGCCACCACTTCGGCTACGTCGCCGTAGTCGGTACGCACAGGGAAACCGGAACCCCGGCGGGAGGGGTTCCCGCCCCCTATTTTTTCAGGGTTACCGCTGTAAGGCTGGTGTGCTACTCATCCGTGTACGGGGCCAGGGGGAGCAGCGCCTCCTGGCCCGGTGTCTCGACGATGAACTGCCCGTGCATGATCTCCGGGTGGACGTCGCACCGGAAGTAGTACGTGCCAGGTATGCCGGGCGCCGTGAACTGGTACGCCGCGTCCTGTCCGCCGGTGATGATATCCCCGCTATATATCGGCGTCAGGGCGTCGGGTGATTCGTAAACGGCAAAGTTGTGAGCGGTCCCCGTGACCTGCGACGAGCCTGGGGCTTCGCGGTTGTGGAAGTTCACGACGACCATGGCTCCGGCCGGCACCGTGATCTCGCTCATGTTGAAGGCCATGTTCTTTGCGACGAGATCGATGGTGACGACCGGTCTCCCGACCCCCGTCGTCGGCACGGTCGGGGACGACTCCGGAGGGGACACGGGTATCGCCGCGGCTGTCCCGCCCCGGAGTATCGTCGAGTTCCCCCTGGCCGGGTAGACATCGAGGAGGAGCGGGGGTCGCGGCTCCTGGCTGAAATCGAAGTCGGCCTCCAGGTCCCCGAGCACCGGGGCGTCCTCCCTGACCGTCGGGCGGGTGTCCGGGCGGGTGTCGGTGGCGGGGTCGAGGCGCTGCCCGCCGAGGAAATCGTCCTCGATGAACTTCAGGTACGCGTCGAAGCTGAGCGTCTGGTTGTCGACGTAGCCCCGCTTCGCATAGGGGCTGATCACGAGGGCCGGCACCCGGATCCCGTAGCCGTTCTGGTCGACCTTCGGGGGGACCACGTGGTCATAGAACCCGCCCCAGTCGTCCCACGCGAGGAAGATCGCGGTGCTGTTCCAGTCGGGGCTCTCCATCGCGGCGTTGACGATGGCGGTGACGTACGCCTGGCCGGTGGCGATGCTGCCCGGCGGGTGCTCGCTCACCCGGTTGTTCGGGGTGATCCAGGAGACCTGCGGGAGGGTCCCCGCCTTCGCGGCGGCGAAGAAGTTGTCGAGGGTCTGGACGTTCCCTGTCTGGTTGTCCTGTTGCACCGTGACGAACCAGGGGAGCGGGTTCCAGATCTGCGGCACCCCGACCCGCTGGGGCTGGGCCGCGCAGAACATCGCGTCGTTCTCGCAGTCCGGCTGGTCGCCCTCGTCGAGGTAGTAGGCCCACGAGACCTGCTCGCGGTGGAGCAGGTAGGTGACGTCGGTCCAGGAATACCGCGGGACGGCGGTCGGCGTCCCGTTCGGGGCGAGGACCAGGCGGTCGGGGGCCTGCAGCTCGTTCACGCAGCTCATCGGGTCGGCAGACCGGCACCGCGCCGACCAGCCGGAGACGATGAAGAGGTGCGAGGGGAGGCTCCAGGTCGCCGCCGAGGCGAACATCCGGTCCTGCAGGACGAAGTCGTCGGCATAGGTCCAGTAGTTCGGGATCTCCCGCCGGTCATGGTACCCGACCGCGTCCTCCGTGGCGAGGCCGGCCACGCACCCCGGCGGGTCCGCGGTCCCGTTGCACTGGCTCCGGATCCCTGCCTGCTGCTGGCGGAGGAAGCCGTCCATCCTCCCGTTGTCGATATCGGCGACGGAGTCGAACTCGCCGTGCGGCCCGCCGTAGTTCGAGTCGTTCGCGTCATGGAAGGGGCGGACGCACGACCCGACGGTGGGATCGGGGATGCAGACCGAGGGGGCCCCGTCCTTCATGGGGATGCCGTCTGCCCCGGGATAGGTCCCGAAGTAGTTGTCGAAGGCCCGGTTCTCCTGCATGATGATGATCACGTGCTGGATCTTGTGGATCCCGCCGGCCGCCGCAGGAAAGGCGGGGGGTGAGGGGTTCCCCGAGAGCATGCATCCGGCGGCGAAGATGAGGGCCGCCGCCGTCCCTGAAATCGCCAGGAGGAGGAGGTATTTTTTCCCGGTCCGTCGGTCCATCGGCCACCCTCCGGATCTTCAAAGAGACGTGACCGACATAAAAGGGTATGGGAAGCTTACAAAAAGTATGCATGACGTGACAGACTATCTACCCCCTCCTCCTCGCGGAGAGGACCGCCACCGCACCGAGGCCGGAAAGGGCGATCGCGAGGTCGAACCCGGGCGCCCGCCGGGTGGTCGGGACCGTTGTCGGGACGGTGGTGGGGACCGTGGTCGGCAGGGTCGTCGGGAGCGGTGTCGGCGTGGGGGTCGGGGTGGGGGGCAGCCCCTCGAGCACGTTGAAGTTCGCGGAGGTCTGGACGCCGGTGTTGATCGACTCGGCGCTCACCGAATACGCGCCCGGGATGAAGGCCGAGATGTCGAAGCTCGCGTTGAACTCGTTGTAGAGGGAGCTGTTCCCCTGGTACACGGCCACGGTCGCGGCCGCCGCGCTGAACTCGTTCGCCTGCCCCTTCGTCGTCGGGGCGAAGCCGAGCGAGCCCACGGTCACCTGGATCTGGTCCCCCGTGGCGAGGTTCGTCGTCCCGTGGACGTTCAGGCCCTGGATGGTGTACAGGTCGGGGATGGGGTCGAGGGTGAGGTAGGGGTTCGTGATGGTGAAGCTGGTCGTCGTGTAGGTGTCGTCGAAGTACGGCGAGTCGAGCTCGGACCGGAGCGCCGCGGCCGCCTGGGACGCCGGCAGGCCCGAGAGCCTCACGTTCCCGAAGGTGGAACCCGCCATGCCGTAGCAGCCCGGCCCTGAACACTCGTTGCCGTTCGAGTCGCTCCCCGTCACCCCCGGGCCGCTCCCCAGGGGGTTCTGCACGAAGACGTAGTACTGGCCGGGGTACAGGTCGATGTTGTTGATGGTGTACGAGAAGGTGGTGTCGTCCTGGACCGTGACGGGGTTCCACAGGTTCTGGTAGTTGGGGCCGAAGATCCAGATATAGACCTCGCTCGCGCCCGCCGCCGTCCCGCTGATGACCAGGTTGTCCCCCGCCGCGATGGTGTTCGCGAGGGCGTTTGCCGTGAGGAAGCCCTTCTCGATGATCACCGAGACGGTCTGGTACTGGTGGTCGTCGAGGGAGTTCCGCCCGTAGGGGGAGTCGATCGCGTAGATGGTGTAGGCGCCGGTATCGAGGGTCCTCCCGAGGGAGCTCGTGTCCCACTTGTAGCTCCAGGTGCCGTCCGCGTTCACGCCGACCACGGTGAACGTGGAGGGGTTTCCGTCGGTGACGGGGGTGACGGCGTCATCCAGCTTCAGGCCATTGGAGTTCAGGTTGGGCCCCGTCAGGAACAGGTAGACGTAATCGCCCGAGGTGCTCGTCCCCGAGAGCGTGATGACGTCGCCGAGGTAGAACACGCCCGTGCCGCTCGTCGTGAACGTGACCTGGCCCTCCTGGACCGCCACGTTCACCGTTTCGTAGGTGGACCGGTCGAGGGGGTCGACGACCCTGACGGTGAACTGCGGGGTGTCGGTCACCGTGGTCGTGTTGAACTCCACCGTCACGGTCCCCGAAGCGTCCGTCGTCACGATGGCGAGGGTCCCGGGCACCCCCGCGGCGTCGGTGGCGAAACTCGCGATCTCGCTCTGGGCAGCGGCGGTGTCGTTCACGTCGGGCTGGCCCGTGAGCAGGAGCGGGTAGCCGGAGCTGCTCCCGCCCCGGATGTACACGTAGTAATTCTTGTTGGACTGGCCCGTGACGGTCACCACGAAGTCGTGCCCGGCCACGACGGATTCCGTGTTCGTGGTCAGGGTGAGCGCCTTCGAGATCACCGAGAAGGTCACCGGGTTCGAGTCGGTGCTCGCCTGGCCGGAGAAGTCCTGGCCCGGGGAGAACTTCATGACGGCGCTGTAGGTCCCGGCCGCCACCCCGGTGAGGTCGATGTCGCCCGTGAAGAGGGAGGAGCCGGTGACGTTGATCATCGCGAGGTTGACCGAGTTCGCCCCGAGGACCGTGAGCGTCCCGCCGCCCGGGGTGGTGACCTGTATATCGACCTGGCCGGGGGCCACCGACGCGGTGCGGTAGTAGGCCCCGAAGTCGGGCGCGACGATCTTGAAGGCGATCGGGGTCGCCTGCGTGACGCTCTTCCCGTCGACGGAACTGAGGTGGTCGCTCAGGGAGACCCCGAGGGAGAGGTCGGTCGCCTCGATGGTGATGGACCGGGACCGGTCCGCCTTGTCGCCCGCCGCCGCGACCCCGTTCACCGGGTAGTACACGCCGAAGACGCCGCCGACCACGTCGGGGTCCACGGTGAAGCTCGTGTCGTCACCGACCGGGATCTCCCGCACGATCGCCTTCCCCGGATCGTCGTCGACGAACTTCCTGAGGGCGGTCACCGGGCCTGCCCCGTCCTCGAGCCCGGCGAGGTTCAGCCCCTGCTCGTAGAGAAAGACATGGTCGCCGTCGACGATGCTCTTGATGGTGGGTCCCCGCGCCGCCGCAGGGAGGACCAGGACCAGGGTGAACGCGAGGGCGAACACCGCGAAGGTTGCAAAGGTCATCCTCATCCGATCAGCCCTCCTCGGCCCGGCATGATGCCATGAGGTAATGGGTTCATGGCTGAGGGGATAAAAATCCTTGCCCTCTTCTCAATTGCCGGGCCGTTCCGGTTCACGGAGCGGTGAGGTTAAGCGGTGATTGCCAGGGACGGCCAGGTGTCGCCGTCCCGTCCCCCCGCCCGAATCGGGTGAACCCTCAGAACGGCAGGAAGATGGAGATGACCATCACGATGACCCCGAACACCGTGAGGAACACCCCCACCTGCATGAACGGGTTCTCTATCTTCATGATCTCTTTGAGGATCTCGTCGATGGCCCCGATCGGGATCGGGGACTCGGTGATCCCCTCCTTCTTCCCGAGCCTCTTTGCGATCTCATCGGCGATCCGCCTTGCCTGCTCCTCCGCTGCCTTCCTCCGGTCGCAGATACTCGCGAGACAGAGGATGACCCCGATGGCGACCATCAGGACCGAGAGGCCGAACCCCAGCTGCTGGCCGGTAACCATGTCCCGTTCCCCGTTTCCAACCCTTGGCGGGGCGGGTATATGATTCTCTCGGATCAGCTCCGGAAGGCCCTCGCGCAGTCCTGGATGGCGCCGGCGATGGTCGGGAAGACGGGGAAGGTGTCGACCAGGTTCTCGACGGTGAGACCGTGCTTCACGGCAAGGACCCCCGCCCCGATGATCTCCGCGGCGAGCGGGCCGCAGATGTGCACCCCGAGGACCCTTCCGCCCGGTTCCTCGGCGACGATCTTGACGAGGCCGCGGGTGTCGCCGGTCATCATCGCCCGGGAGATGCCCTCCAGGGAGACCGACCGGCACTTCACGGCGGCGCCCCCCGCCCTCGCCTGCGCCTCGGTGAGCCCGACGCTCGCGACCTGCGGCGTGGTGAAGACCGCGTGGGGGAGCGAGGACCGGTCGATCCGCCTCCCCCTCCCCGTGAGGGCGTTCTCGGCCGCGATGGCGCCCCCGACGCCGGCCCAGGGCTCGAGCATCGGCTCGCCGAGGACGTCCCCCGCGGCCCAGATGTCCGGCGACGAGGTGTGCAGGGTCTCGTCGACGAGGACCGCCCCGCCCGGCCCCGTCTTCACGCCGCAGGCCCCGAGCTCGAGCTCGCGGGTGTTCGGCGAGCGGCCGGTGGCAAACAGGAGCCGCGAGCCGGTGAAGTTCTCGGCCACCCCCTTCACCCGCGCCGCGACCCCGATCCCGTCTCCCTCCTTCCGCACGCGCAGGAGGCCCGCGCCGGTGCGGATCTCGATCCCCTCGGCCATCAGGGCATCCCCGAGGACCGAGGAGATCTCGGGCTCCTCCTCGGGGATGATCCGGGGGCTCCGCTGGAGGAGGGTGACCCGGGAGCCGAAGTGGGCGAAGATCTGGGCGAACTCGAGCCCGAGGGCCCTCCCCCCGACAATGATGATGGATTCCGGTACCTCTTCGAGCTCGAGCGCCCCGACGTTCGTGAGGTACGGGACACCGGCCAGCCCCTCGACCCCGGGCACCGACGGCGAGGAGCCGGTGGCTATGACGAACCGGCGGGCCTCCATCCTCCGCCCGTCCACCTCGATCTCGCGGGGGGAGACGAACCTCGCCGTCCCCTCGACGAGCTCGACCCCGAGCTCCCCGAAGAGCCGGCGTGCCTTCCGGTCCCTGAGGCGCAGGATCAGGTCACGCTTCTCAGCGACGACCCGCCGCGGGTCGAGCCGCGCGCTCACCTCGAGGCCCCCGTGCCCGTAGTTCCGGTACCAGGCCAGTTCCCCGACGGCAAGGAGGAGCTTGCTCGGGATGCATCCGGTATTCACGCAGGTCCCCCAGAGGGGGCCCCGCTCCACCATCGCCACGCGCTCAGCGCCGAGCCGGCGGGCGCGGGTGGCGGCGGAGGTGCCCGCGGCGCCGGTCCCGAGGATGATCAGGTCATAAGCGCCGGGCATCGTCTCCTCCGTGGGCAAAGGTCTGGCTGACGCGGCCACCCGGGAGGAGGCCCAGCCGCGCATCCTCGATCCATCCCTTCATCGTCTGGTAGTGGCCCTCGCAGAGGAAGTTCTCCCCGCGGGCGTCCTCCCAGGCGATGGGCTCGGGGCAGCCCCGGAAGATGCACCGCCCCTGCTTCGGCGTCGTGATGCGCCGGTACCGGTCGATATCGGGGATGAAGGTGATGACCGTGTACCTCGCGATGAGCTGCTTCAGGTGTTCGAGAGAATTTTCGGGCATTTCCATCCCTCCCCCTTCAGTACCCGAGGGGTTCGCCAACGAGGATCAGGGTGATCCTCCCCTCGGCCTTCTCGTTCTCCAGGATGACGCACTTCCCGATCATGCTTCCCGCCCCGTAGGCCCGCTTCGCCCGGGCGTTCTCGAGCGGGAAGGCGTACTCCCTGACCCTGCGGAGCGCGTCCCCGAGGGTGGGGACGATCTTGTTCACGCCGGCGACGAGGATGAGCCGGCCCGCGGCGAAGGGCCAGGCCCCGACCCTGCTCCCGCTCTGGTCGCACGCGACGATCTCACCCGTTCGGGCGATGGCGTTCGCCCCCGAGACGAAGTAGTCGGCGGTCACCGAACGCCTCCGGGTCTCCGCCCGCTTCCGGTCGTCGTTCTCGGCGGTGATCCGGTCGTGGAGGTCGACCCAGCCCATCCTCCCCGACTTCAGGAGCTCCTCGTACCCGATCTCGATGAGGGTCGTCGAGGAGCCGTGCATCACCTCGGCGCCCCTCGGGATGAGGCCGGCGAGGGCGTCGAGCGCCCCGCGGCGGTCCCCCGCGCGGATGACCCTCACCCCCCTCCTCCCGACGGCGGCGGCGGTCTCCGCGATCTCCTCCTCGGGCGGGCTGCGGTTCCACCTCCCCGCATCGACCCCAGCCTCCCCGAGGAGGTTCGCGGCGCTGTACCGGGTCAGGCCTGCCATGAACACACCCGCTCTAAACCTGAACCGGTCCCCCTATAAAACCATGGCGGGCCGCCCGGAGATCCCCCGCCGCCCCCCGCGACCCACACCTTCATCTGCTTCCAGCCTCAATATCTGCGGAGAAGGAAAGACCATACATGCTCTCTGAAAGGCAGAAGATGTCCTATCACCGGGTTTTCAGGAAGACCTGCCCGGTCTGCGGCGAGGAGTTCGACACCTTCAACCCGAAGGTAAAATACAACTCCCACATCTGCAGCCGCAGGGCAAAGAAGGGCAAGCAGCTCTAGCGGATACCGCGGGGGGCGGGATCCTCCGTATCCCCGTCCCCGATCTCAACCTTTTTCTGGGTCCGTACCCCCATAGTGGATACCAGGGTGATCGCCATGCCTGAGACCGAACCGGGCTGCCCGTTCTGCGACCCGCCTGACGCGGCGGTGATAGCCAGGAACGACCTCGCCTACGCGGTGATGGACCGGTTCCCCGTGGCGAGGGGGCACATGCTCGTCATCCCCTTCAGGCACTACCCGTCCTTCTTTGACTCGACCCCCGCCGAGCGGTGCGCCCTCATGGACCTCGTCCACGAGCTGAAGGGCTATATCGACGAGAGGCACCACCCCGACGGGTACAACATCGGGACGAACGTCGGGAGGTTCGCCGGCCAGGCGGTGATGCACCTCCATTTCCACGTCATCCCCCGTTACAAGGGGGACGCGAAGGGCCGCCGCGGCGGGATCCGGTGGGTGATCCCCCGTGGCCCCCCGCCGCCCGAGAAGAACTGGTTCAGCTAAGCGAGGTTTCGCAAGAAACCGAGCTGGAGCGACCCGCCGTCAGGCGGGGTGCGACCCGGGCCGTCTATTCTTTTTTCACCGGAACCTCGAACGCCTCACCCGGCTTCAGCACCACCACCGAGAGGTCCGTCGTCCGCTCGACGGCATGTTTGAAGGCGAGGGGGTCCTGGCGGATGGCCGGCCAGGTGCCGTAGTGCATCGGGATGACGGTCTTTGCCCCGACGAGGTTCGCCGCCACCATCGCCTCCCGCGGCCCCATGGTGAACTTCCCCCCGATGGGGAGGAGCGCGACGTCCGGCCGGTAGAGCTCGCCGATGAGCCTCATGTCCGAGAAAAGGGCGGTGTCCCCCGCATGGTAGACCCGGACGCCGTCCATGCCGACGACGTACCCGCAGGCGCACCCGCCCGAGGCGGTGGGGCCCTCGCCCTCGATGCCGGCCGAGTGGACCGCCTGGGTCATCGTGAACTCCACGCCGTCGACCGTGATGGTCCCGCCGAGGTTCATCGTCTCGACGGTGAGGCCCCGGGTCCGCAGGTACTTCCCGAGCTCGGAGAGGGCGACCGTCTTTCGCCCGAGCCGGACGGCCTCGCCCAGGTGGTCGTCGTGGCCGTGGGTGACCGCGACGAGGTCGGGCTCCGCGGCGACCTGCCCGTCGGGGACGAAGGGGTCGATGAGGACCGAGCGGCTCGCCTCGAGGAGGAAGCAGGCGTGGCCGAGCCAGGTGATCTTCATAACAGAGAGTCGGGGGGAGGGATAAAAAGGTGTGGGGAGGCGGCCTTTCAGGTGACGTCGATGAGCTCGGCCTCGGTGATGTCGATCGCCTCGGTGAGGCCGTCCTGGGCGAGCCCCTTCGTCATCTGCTCCGAGAGGTCCCGGTCCTCCATGACGTCGTTGATCCGCCGGAGGTAGGGGTCGAGGGTGGGGTCGTTCACCTCGTCGAGGACGTGCCGGTACTCCCTGAGGGTCGAGGGGGAGATCCCGAGCTCCTCGCTCACGTCCTTCATGGTCTTCCCCGACTCGACGAGCCCGTTCAGCTTCTCCTGGTCGAAGGGCATCTTGAAGTCCAGGTCCCGGAAGAGCTTCATCCTGACCCGGGCGCGCGCCACGGTCTTACTGAGCTTCTCGTCCCCGAGGGATCTCGCGATCTCGGTGTCGTTCTTCCCCTCGTGGAAGGCCATGACAAGCCTCGCGAGCTGGCGGGGGGTGAGCTTCGTCTTGAAGTAGCCCTTGTCGAGGATCTCGCGCATGATGAGCGCGATCTCCCGCTCGATGGCGTCCCGGTCCCTCAGGGATCCATGGATCTTCTTCATCGGTTCCACAATCTTGGTCTTGCTGGTGATGGTGGCAAAAAGGTCGAGGAGCTGCTTCTTCCGCTTGTCTTCATCCATGCGAGGGTCCTGGCAAATTCCGGGATAGAATCTCTGCCATGTTATTTAAGAATTTCTTTACCGCATACCTTGGGAAAGCATGATTTTATAATTTGTGGTCGAAGTACAGGGGAGAAGGTGCCCCGCGTGGCGGAACCGGACGACATCTACGAGAGGGTGACGGAGCTCGCGAAGAGGAGGGGCTTCATCTGGCCCTCGGGGGAGATCTACGGCGGCGTCGCCGGCCTCATCGACTACGGCCCCCTCGGGGCCCGGCTGAAGCGGCGCATCGAGGAGACCTGGCGGGCCTTCTACGTCCTCCGCGAGGGCTTCTACGAGATCGAGTGCCCGACCGTGGGGATCGAGCCGATCTACGTCGCCAGCGGGCACGTGAAAGGCTTCTCTGACAAGATGGTCCAGTGCCCCCGCTGCGAGGAATTCCTGAGGGCCGACCATGTCGCCGCGGCCCACGGGGTCCCGAACCCGGCCGCCCTCCCGGCCGACGAGCTCGCGGCCGCCCTGAAGGGCCTGCCCTGCACCGCCTGCGGCGAGGAGCTCGGGGAGGTCAGCGTCTTTGACTTCAACCTGATGTTCAACACCTGGATCGGGCCCGGGTCCCAGCGGAAGGGCTACCTCCGGCCCGAGACGGCGCAGGGGATCTTCACCGACTTCCCGAGGCTCCTCCGGTTCTACCGCGACCGGCTCCCGTTCGGGGCGGTCCAGGTCGGGAAGTCCTACCGGAACGAGATATCGCCGAGGCAGGGGATGATCCGGCTGCGGGAGTTCACCCAGGCCGAGGCCGAGATCTTCGTCCACCCCGACGAGAAGCGGCACCCCAGGTTCGACCGGTACCGGAATTACGAGGTGCCCCTCCTCGGCTGCGACGAGCAGTGCGGGAAGGGGGAGCCGGTGCGGATGAAGATGGGCGCCGCGGTGGAGAAGGGCGTCGTCGCGAACGAGTACGTGGCCTACTACATCGCCCTCACCCACGACATCCTGGTGACGGTCGGCCTGGACCCCGCCCGGATCCGGTTCAGGCAGCACCTGACCACCGAGCGGGCCCACTATGCCGCCGACTGCTGGGACGCCGAGGCCCACTC
>DATIYO010000079.1:0-10487 GCA_035517575.1 Methanomicrobiales archaeon | reverse complement strand
GTCGGGGTGATGTTCACCTGCTTCTGGAACTTCGTCTGGGCCTGCCAGCAGCCGGCGTTCACGCCGAGGACCCCGCGGTACCGCGTGATCCCGCTCGTGTGGACGTGGCCCGTGTGGAGGATCTCGGGGACGGGGTCGATGAGGAGCCGGTCCCGCGGCTCGGGGGAGACGGGAGTCCTCCTGCCGTAGACGGGCGCGAGGTGCCGCCGCTCGAGCATCTCGACCATCATCTCCTCGGGCCGTGAGTACGAGGCGCGGGGGATGAGCCCGATCATGTCGTCGATGGACCTGCCGTGGTACATGAGCACCCGGACGCCCTGGAGGGAGAGGGTGGCGGGGTTCTCGACGAAGGTGCAGTTCGGGGGGAAGCCCTTCCTGAACTCCTCGGGGATGGCCACCTGGGGCTCCGAGGGCCTGACCACGTCGTGGTTCCCTGGGGAGATGACGACGGCCATCTCCCTCGGGACCGCGGCCATGAGCTCCGCGAGGTGCTGGTACTGCTCGTAGATGTCCCGGATGACGAGCTCGTCCTCCTGGTTGGGGTACACGCCGATCCCGTCCACCAGGTCGCCGCAGACGAGGAGGTAGCCCGCGCCCGAGGACGGGAGCCACCCGGCGAACCGCTCCCAGGCGTCGGCGAGGAAGGTCGAGGAGCCCGCGTGGATGTCCGAGATGAGGACCGCCTTCCCCGGCCGGGGGCTCGTGAAGGGGGCGTGGGTGAGCGGGACGTCGGGCCGGACGAGCTGCTCGGCAAAGAGGAGCCTCCCGTCCTGGGAGAGGCGCCCCCTCGCCCCGATGACCTCGTCGGGGAGGAGGCGCTCGGCGTCGGCGAAGCCCTCCCTGCCCTTGTTGAAGAGGACGGGCACCTGGCCGGTCGGGTCCTCGAGGTCCACGAGCCGGTGGCCGTTCGCCGTGGTCCGCACGCCGGTGACCATGCCGACGACCATGCACTCCTCCTGCCGGTAGCGCGTGCTCCGGACCAGGGCCTCGATGGGGACGGGGTTCACCCGCGACCTGAGGATCTCGGCGAGCCGGGTGTACCGGTCGCGGAAGTAGGGGAAGAAGTCCTCGAACCGGTTCTTCTCGGGCGAGTCCCCCGCCCTGCCCGCGATGACCTCGAGGTCGGGCTCGGCGAGGAACCGCTCGCCGTCCTTCACGGGGGAGAGCCCGGGGAGGTGTTCGGGGGAGACGACCAGGGTGCCGCGGGGGACCCCCGCGACGACCCGCTCCAGGAGCTGGGGGTCGTTCTTCTCGCGGAGGTAGGAGACGACATCGGGGTGCACCTGGAGCTTCGCCTCCAGGAACCGGCGCACGATCTCCCCGTCCGCGAGCATCACCGTACCTTTTGCCGCTCGGGGTTCTTCTCACTTGCCTTACGGGGTGGAAAGGGAGGAGAGGGCTCCCGTCCTCCGGCCTGGGAAACGAAGCCGTTTCCAGGGGTTTTTTCAAGCTACAAAGTATATGTAGCAATCCCGCGTACCACGACTAGGGCAACCCTATGGCGGGAGAGACGGTCATCGGGCGGGCGAAGGCCGCCCTGAAGGGGTTCAGGGAGAGCGAGAACCCGGTCGTCGCCTTCGGGCGGGAGATCCTCTGGGTCGTGGTGGTGGTGGGGGGGATAGCCCTCCTCCTGTTCCTGGTCTGCGGGACCTGGCCGGCGGTCGTGGCCGTGGAGTCCGAGAGCATGCTCCCGAACATGCACGTGAACGACCTGGTCTTCGTGGTGCAGGAGGACCGGTTCGGGCCCCTCGAGACCTACGAGACCGGCGGGAACTCGGGGTACATGAAGTTCGGGAACTACGGGGACGTCATCATCTACCGGCCGAACGGGGCCTCGAACATCCACCCGATCATTCACCGCGCCATCGCATACCACGACGCCACATGGTTCTCGACGAACTACGGGCTGCAGTTCACCCACGGCGGGTACCTCACGAAGGGGGACAACAACCAGGTCCCTGACCAGCAGTCCTCGATCCAGGGGCTCGGGCCCATCCAGCCCGTCGAGCCCGACTGGATCGTGGGGAAGGCGCTCTTCTCGGTCCCGCTCCTCGGGTATCCCACCCTCCACTACCCCGAGTTCGCCGCCGTCGTGATCATCCTCCTGATCATCCACGAGGTCTATGTCTCGCGGACCGGCGGTGATGAGGAGGAGGAGAAGAAGGGCGGGAAGAAGGAGAAGAAGAAAGGGAGGAGATGAGGGACCTGGCGATCCGCACCCTCCTCAGGGACGTCTCGGGAGGCCACCGGCTCACCGAGGGCGAGGCGGCCAGGCTCTTCGAGGCGACGGGGAGGGACGTCTGGGCCATCGCCGGATGCGCCGACTTGATGAGGCAGGAGCGGGTCGGGGATGCCGTCACCTTTGTCAGGAACCAGAACATCAACGTGACGAACATCTGCGTGAACGCCTGCGGGTTCTGCGGCTTCTCCCGGAAGGAGGGGGATCCCGATGCCTATTTCTTCGATCGGGCGAAGGTGCAGGAGAAGGCGGCGAAGGCGAGGGAGCGCAACGTCACGGAGATCTGCACGGTGAGCGGGCTCCACCCGGACTTCACCGGCGATTCCTACGTCGACATCCTGACCTGGATCCGGGAGGCGGCGCCCGGCATCCACCTCCATGCGAGTAACCCGATGGAGGTCGCGTACGGGGCGGGGAAGAGCGGCATAACCACCGCCGAGATGGCGGGCAGGCTGAAGGAGGCCGGCCTCGGGTCGATGTGCGGGACCGCCGCCGAGATCCTCGTGGACGGCGTCCGGTCGGTGATCTGCCCGGGGAAGGTGGACACGGCGACCTGGGAGCGGATCATCCGCGAGGTCCACGCCCTGGGGATCCCGACGACCGCGACCATCATGTACGGCCACCGCGAGACTGTGGCGGACCGTGCCAGGCACCTCGCGATCCTGCGCGCCATCCAGGACGACACCGGCGGGTTCACGGAGTTCGTGCCCCTCTCCTTCATCCACATGCGGACGTCGCTCTACCGACAGGGCCTCGCGCGGGCCGGTGCGACGGGCCGGGAGGACCTCCTCATGGTCGCCGTCGCCCGCCTCTTCCTCGACAACGTCCCCCACATCCAGTCTTCGTGGGTGAAGCTCGGGAAGAAGCTCGCCCAGCTCGGGCTCGTGGCGGGGGCGGACGACCTGGGCGGGACGATGTACGAGGAGTCCATCTCGCGGGGGGCGGGGGCGAGCGACACCGAGTACCTCGACCCGGCCGAGATGGAGCGCATGGCGGCGGACCTGGGGAGGCCTCTCCGCCAGCGGACGACCCTGTACGACCTCCTGTAAGGGATCCTGTCCAGAGGGGCCCCTGCCCCCCGGACGATCCCGGCTCGGTCCCTAGGGGCCCTGAATCCCCCGGGACAGCCCCGTTCCTTCGGAGCCAGCTCCCCGCGGGACCCGGGATCTAATCTTCGGGCCTGAGGAGCCGGACGATCTTCTGGCCCATCTTCTCGGCGGCCTGGAGGGCCAGCTTGTCCTCGAGCACCTCGCCCGCGAGGTAACCCTTCCCCACGACGTGGCCGAGGTAGGAGAACTCGTGGGAGCTGAAGAAGCCCTCCATCGTCTGGAGCGCCCGCTTCCCCCCCGAGTCGGCATGGACGGCGACCCCGACGGCGTTCCTCCCCGCGAGCTGCCGGTCATGGTACAGGGAGTAGGTCCGGTCGATGAAGTTCTTCATCTGGCCGTTCACGTCGTAGTAGTACGTCGGGGAGCCGAGGATGAGGACCTCGCAGTCGAGGACCTTCTTGATGATCTTCGGCCAGTCGTCGTTCTTCACGATGCAGGCATGCTCCTCCTTGCAGTTCTCGCAGCCGAGGCAGGGCTTGATGACCTTGTCCGCGAGCGTGATGAATTCCGCCTTGATACCGGCCGCCTTCACCGGTTCGAGGACGAGCCGGACGAGCTTCGCCGTGTTCCCGTCCTTGCGCATGGACCCGGAGATTCCCACCACTTGCATACCCCTCCCTCTCCCTATGCCCTCTTGATGGTTGTGCTCACGGGGGCGAGCCCGAGGGATGCCATGGCCCCCCACACCTCCGCGAGGGGGTCGGCCTTCCGGTGGAAGAGGTGGCTCCCGCAGGAGCAGTCGCTGCACCCGAAGGAGGGAACCCCCCCGCGGCCTATAACCGCTGCGAGGTCGCACTCCAGGTCCGCACCCGTCGGTGCGCACACCAGGTGCCTGAGGGTGAAGGAGGGCGAGAGGAGCAACCGGTCGACGTGCCACCGCGGGGGCCGGTCCCGTGCCAGCGCGAGACGCCGGTGCCGGTCCACCCGGGCGAACCCGCCCGGGCCGAGCGCCGAACCGACGTAGATATGCCAGCCCCGCCGGAACCGCACCTCCCCGAGGCTCCCGACGGGAAGGGTACAGGAGCGGTTCGAGAAGACGAGCGCGTAGACCCCCTTACTCATGGAGCCCGCCGATCACCTGGAGCGCCGCGACGATGTGCCGGTCCCCTCCTTCCCGGACGGGGTCGCCGTGGCCGGGGTAGATCCCCTGGACGGCGTACCCCGAGAGTTTTTTGAGGGAGGCCCTGAGCGCCTGGAGATCCCCGCCGGGGAGGTCGTACCTCCCGAAGGAGCCGTGGGTGAAGACGGTGTCCCCGGAGATGAGGACCTCCTCCCCCTCGTGGTACAGGCAGATCGAACCCGGGGTGTGGCCGGGCGTGTGGATCACCGCGAGCTCGCCCACCCGGTCCCCGTCCCCGAGGAGCCGGTCCATGGTGACGGGCGCCGCCTTCTCGCCGAAGAGCATCGCCGAGGAGAGGAGGTCGTCCCCGAGGGCGGGGGCGTCCAGCCGGTGGACGGCGGTCTTTGCGCCGGTCATGGCCCGGATCTGGGCGATGTGGGCGGTGTGGTCATAGTGGCAGTGGGTGAGGACGATCTCCTCGATCCGTTCGCGGTAGGGGGCGACCTGCATCGGGAGCACCCCGCAGTCCACGAGGACGCCGCCGAACAGGTACGAGTTCGACCAGATCCCGCTCCCCGGGATCCAGGTGACCGGCATGTAATAAGTAATAAGTCAGCGGCACTACATGTGTGTTATGCATTCCCTCCCTGCCGCGTGCAGGACCGGGGTCCCCCGCCTCGTCGCATCGGCGGCCCGCGAGGAGGGGATACCGGGGAAGGACCTCGCCCTGGCCGTCGCGGAGGGGCGGGCGGTCATCCCGGCGAACCCGCGGAGGAAGCACCGGGTCTCGGCCATCGGGGCCGGGTGCCGGGTCAAGGTGAACGTGAACGTCGGCACCTCCGGGGCCCGGTGCGACGTGGAGCTCGAGCTCGCGAAGGCCCGGGCCGCCCTCGAAAACGGGGCCGACACCCTCATGGACCTCTCGACCGCCGGCGACCTGAAGGGGATCCGGAAGAAGATCCTCTCGCTGGAC
Source organism: Methanomicrobiales archaeon (assembly GCA_035517575.1). Lineage (GTDB taxonomy): Archaea > Halobacteriota > Methanomicrobia > Methanomicrobiales > JACTUA01 > JACTUA01. Next base: position 5,106 of record DATIYO010000079.1, on the reverse strand, counting down.
GCCCCCGTCGGAACCGTCCCCGTCTACGAGGCGGTGCGGCGGGCGGGGAGCGCCCTCGACCTCGAGGCAGACCTCCTCTTCCGGGTGATCCGGGAGCACTGCCGGCAGGGGGTGGACTTCCTCACCCTCCACACGGGGGTGAACCTCGCCGCCCTCGACGCCCTGAAGAAGGACCCCCGGATCATGGGGGTCGTCTCCCGCGGGGGGGTCTTCCACGTCGCGAGGATGGACGCGACGGGGGAGGAGAACCCGCTCTTCTCCGAGTTCGACTACCTGATGGAGATCCTCCTCGACGAAGGGGTGACCGCGAGCCTCGGGGACGGGATGCGGCCGGGCTGCCACCATGACGCCGGAAAACTCGCGAAGACGACGGAGTACCTCACCCTCGGCTGGCAGGCGAGGAGGGCGCTCGAACTCGGGGTCCAGCGGATGATCGAGGGGCCGGGCCACATCCCCCTCGCCCAGGTCTCCCAGAACGTCCGGGAGGTCAAGGAGCTCACGGGGAACGCCCCGCTCTACCTCCTCGGACCGCTCGTGACCGACATCGCGTCGGGCTATGACCATGTCGCCGCCGCCGTCGGCGGGGCGGTCGCCTGCATGGACGGCGCCGACTTCCTCTGCATGGTCTCCCCGAGCGAGCACCTCGGCCTCCCCCTCGTGGAGGACATCGTCGAGGGGACGCGGATCTGCCGGATCGCCGCACACATCGGCGACACGGTGCGGCGGACGGGGAAGGACTGGTCGGACCGGGAGCTCGCCATGGCCCTCGCACGGCGGGACCTGGACTGGGAGAGGCAGTTCTCGACGTCCCTCTACGGCGACGTGGCGAGGCGGATCCACGGCCGGGACGGCGACATGGAGACCTGCTCGATGTGCGGGGACCTCTGCGCCGTGAAGATGGTCAGGGACCTGTTCCAGGGAAAGAAGGGAAAGAAAGGCGGGAAGGGGAAGAAAAAGGCGCGGACAAAGGCCCGATCGGCCTGACCCGGGGGAGCGGGTCAGGAGAGCCCGCAGAGCTTCAGGATCCGGATGGCGAGGAGCGCCGCGTTCTCCCCGCCGTCGACCGCGTCGCAGGCCACGGGGACGCCCTTCGGCATCTGGGCGATGGAGAGGAGGGAGTCGAAGCCGCCGAGCTTCCCCGAGACGGGCACACCGATGACCGGCCGGTCGGTCTTCGAGGCGATGACCCCGGGGAGGGCCGCGGACATGCCGGCGACGGCGATGTAGATCTTCGCGTCGCTTTCCTTCAGGAACGCGTCGAGCTCGTCGGGGTTCCGGTGGGCCGAGATGACGTGGTGCTCGTAGGGGACCTTGTGCTCGTCGAGGACCTTCGTCACCTTCCCGACGATGTGGGCGTCCGAGGTCGAACCGGAGATGATCGCGACGTCCGCACGGGGCAGGGAGGGCATCCAGAGCTTACTTATCCCTCACCATACATATACTATGGCTGATCGCCATGGAGAACGAACCCCTCCTCATGATCCCGGGCCCGGTCCCCGTCCCCGAGAAGGTGCGGATGGCCATGCTCACGCAGGCCATCAACCACCGGGGCGCCGCGTTCGGGTCGGCCTATGCAGAGTCCGTACGGGTGCTGAAAGGGCTCTTCGGCACCGGAAACGAGCTCTTCATCATCTCGGGTTCCGGGACGGCCGCGATGGAGGCCGGCATCGGGAACTTCGGGAGGGACCGGGGGATCGCCTCCCTGGTGAACGGGAAGTTCGGGGAGCGGATGGGGAAGATCGGGGACCGCTACGGGAAGGTGACGGTGGTCCCGTCGGAATGGGGCTCTCCCCTCGACCTCGCGGGGCTCGAGAAAGCCCTCGAGGAAGGTGCCGAGCTCGTGACCATGGTCCACAACGAGACCTCGTCGGGGATCAGGAACCCTGCCGAGGCGGTCGGCAAGCTCGCGAGGAAGCACGACGCGCTCTTCGTCATGGACGGTATCACCTCCATCGGCGGGGACATGGTCGAGGCGGACCGGTGGGGCGTGGACGTCGCCTTCGTCGGCTCCCAGAAGTGCCTCGCGGCCCCCGCGGGCCTCTCGGCCATCTCGGTCTCGAAAAGGGCCTGGGACCGGCTCTCGGAGAAGCGGCCCTACTACCTGGACCTCGCCGCCTACCGGAAGAGCGCGGGGAACAACCCGATGGAGACCCCGTACACCCCCGCGGTCCCGCTCTTCCTCGCCCTCGGCGAGGCCCTCGCGATCATCGAGAAGGAGGGGCTCCCGAAGCGGATCGAGCGCCACCGGCGCATGGCGGACGCGGTCCGTGCCGCGGTCGCCGCCTGGGGGCTCCCCCTCTTCCCCACGCCCGACGCCCTCCACGCGTACTCGAACACGGTGACCGCGGTCGCCATCCCCGACGGGGTGAACGAGAAGGTGCTCCGGTCGACCGTGAAGGGGCTCGGGATCGAGATCGCCGGCGGGCAGGACCACCTGAAGGGGAAGATCTTCCGGATCGGGCACATGGGCGCGGTCGGCGCCCCCGAGATCCTCGCGACCCTCGGCGCAGTCGAGCACGCCCTTGGCAAGGCCGGCTGGAAGGCGCGGGAGAGCGGCGTCGCCGCCGCAGCGAGGGTGCTCGGATGAGGATCGGGGTCGCGGACACGACCTTCGCCAGGGTAGACATGGGCAGGTTCGCCGTCGACGAGCTGAAGAAGCACGCCTCGGTCTCCATCGAGCGGGCGACGGTGCCCGGGATCAAGGACCTCCCCGTCGCGTGCAAGAAGCTCATCGAGGAGCGGGGCTGCGAGCTCGTGATGGCCCTCGGGATGCCCGGGGCCGCCGAGAAGGACCGGGCCTGCGCCCACGAGGCCTCGCAGGGGATCATCCTCGCCCAGCTCATGACGAACCGGCACATCGTCGAGGTCTTCGTCCACGAGGACGAGGCGGGGGACGCCCGGGAGCTCGCCTGGCTCGCCGAGCGGCGGACGAGGGAGCACGCGGTGAACGCCGTGAAGCTCCTCGGGTCCCCGCAGGCCCTCCAGCGCGAGGCGGGCACGGGGCAGCGGCAGGGGTTCCCCGACGCGGGCCCGGCGAGGGAATGAGGAAAGGTGGATTCATATGGCAGCAAAGCGAGATCAGGTGCGGGATACCATGGCTGTGAAGCTCGGGTTCGTCGTGGGTGAGTTCAACCGCGACATCACCTACATGATGGAGGTCGAGGGGAGGGAGCACGCGAAGTTCCTCGGTGCGGAGGTCACGGAGACCCTGTACGTCCCGGGGACCTTCGACGTCCCCTTCGCCGTGAAGAAGATGCTCGCGAAGGGGAAGGTCGACGCGGTCGTCACCCTCGGGGCGGTCATCGAGGGGGCGACGCAGCACGACGAGGTCGTGATCCAGCACGCCGCGAGGAAGATCATGGACCTCGCCCTCGAGTTCGGGAAGCCGGTCACGCTCGGCATCTCGGGGCCGGGGATGACCCGGCTCGAGGCCCAGGAGCGGATAGACTACGCGAAGCGGGCCGTCGAGTCCGCGGTGAAGCTCGTCCAGCGCCTCTCATGAAGGCCCTCTCGAACAAGGTCTCGGGGATCGCCTCCTCGGCGACCCTGGAGATCGCCGACCGGGCCAAGGCGATGGCCCGGCAGGGGATCGACGTCATCAGCCTCTCCATCGGGGAGCCGGACTTCGACACCCCGCAGCACATCCGCGACGCCTGCTGCGAGTCCATCAGGCGCGGGGATACGCACTATGCCCCGAGCCGGGGGATCCCCGAGCTCCTCCAGGCGATCGCGGGCAAGATCCAGGCCGAGAACCGCTTCCCCTGCTCCCCCGAGCAGGTCATCGCGACCGCGGGGGCGAAGCATGCCATCGCGATGGCGATGGAGGCGTGCCTGAACCCGAACGACGAGGTCATCCTCCTCGACCCCGCCTGGGTCTCGTACGAGCCCTGCGTCCAGCTCGCGGGAGGGAGGGTGGTGCACCACCAGGTGAACCCGAAGACCTTCCAGCCTGACGATACCCTCCTCGACCGGGTCACGGGCCGGACGAAGATGATCGTGGTGAACTCGCCGAACAACCCGACGGGCGCCGTCTTCGACAAAAGGGCCCTCGAGCTCGTCGCCGACCTCTGCACCGACTACGAGCTCCTCGCGATGTCCGACGAGATCTACGAGAAGCTCATCTACGGGAAGGAACACATCTCCCTCGCCTCCATCGGGGACATGGCGGGGAGTACCATCACGATCAACGGGTTCTCGAAGGCGTACGCGATGACCGGCTGGCGGCTCGGCTACGCGGTCGCCCCCGTCGAGGTCATCCGGCAGATGACCAAGGTCCAGCAGCACGGCGTCACCCACCCCGCGACCTTCGTCATGTGGGCGGGGGTCACGGCCCTCACCGGCGACCAGGCGCCGGTCCAGGCGATGAAGCAGGAGTTCGAGAACCGGCGGAACTACCTGATGGACGAGTTCGCGCAGATGAAGGTCCAGATGGCCCCCGCCGACGGCGCCTTCTATGCGTTCATCAACGCCCGCGGGGACGACGTCGAGGTCTCCGAGCACTGGCTGAACAAGGCCCACGTCGCGGTGACCCCGGGCACGGCGTTCTACGCGCCCGGATGGATCCGGATCTCCTATGCCACGGCGATGCCCCGGCTGAAGGAGGCCATGGCCCGGATCAAGAAGGTCTGGAACGAGGCGCCGGACCCGAAGGGAAGGAGAGGGGAGCTGTAGATCCTCCGTTTTAGATTCATTTCACTTCAGGTACACCCTTCTCTCCGGGTACGCCATCCCGGGCCGCTTCCCGATGAACGACGCCGGCACCTCGTCGGCCATCCTTCTCGCGATGTCCATCGGGATCCCGAGGGCGACCGCGTCCCGCGGGAACCAGAGGTCCACCGAGGCGTCCGTCGGGCCGAGGAAGACCGCGTTCCGCGGCGCCTTCTCGGCGAGCCCCGCGGGGTAGGTGATGAAGGTGGTGCAGGCCGCCCCCCAGGGGACGAGGACCGCCCCGAAGACGTCGGCTGACCCGAAGTGGGCGAGGGCGCAGAGCACCCGGGCGGGCTCGGCCTGGGGGAAGAGGAGCATGGACCGCGGCTCGGGGGCGTCGGCGGGGTAGTTCTCCGCGGGCCTCACCACCAGGTACTCCCAGATCGGCCGGATCTCCCC
>DATIYO010000078.1:0-11618 GCA_035517575.1 Methanomicrobiales archaeon | reverse complement strand
CCGGGCCGTGTACCTCGAGACCCGGCACCTCGCCATTCTCCACACCCACCCCGCCCACGCGGTCGCCCTCTCCCTCTCCCGGGAGAAGATCAGCCCCGTCGATCCCGAGGGGATGGCCCTCTGCCCCACGATACCCGTCGTGGGGGGTGCCCCCGGGTCGCAGCGGCTCGCCGACCGGGTGGCCGATGCCCTCCTGCAGGGGAAGATTGCGATCGCCCGGGGGCACGGGACCTTTGCGGCGGGGAAGGACTTCGAGGAGGCGTACCTGGTCACCTCTGCCGCCGAGTACGCCTGCCGGATCCTCCACCTCGCGGGCGCCCATGCCGTGCGGCCCCGCAAAGAATAAAGAGAGAGCAGCAGGACTAAACCGGATTATAAAAAAAAGGATCCCTTTTACCGCTCCTTCCTGGGCTGCTGGAGGAGCTGGATCTCGTGGAGGATCTCGCGGTGGAACGCGAGGAGGATGTCGCTGATCACCCCGAACATGAAGATCTCGAAGCCCACCATGATCAGGAGGACGGTGAGGATGGTCATCGGGAGGTGGTTGATCCCCTTGAACCATTCCAGGACCACGTAGACCCCGACCCCCATGCCGGCGAGGGAGAGGACGATCCCCATGAGGCCGAAGTAGAAGATGGGGTTGTTCACCTTCGCGAGCTTGTAGATGGTCGTGATGATCTTCACCCCGTCGTAGACCGGGTCGAGCTTCGTCCGGGTCCCGACGCGCTTCCGGTAGTGGACGGGGACGACCATGATCCGCTGGCCGTTCCTGACCGCCTCGACGGTCATCTCGGTCTCGATCCCGAAGCCCTTCTCCTTCAGGCGCATGGACCGGACCGAGTCCATGGTGAAGGCCCGGTAGCCCGAGAGGATGTCGTGCAGGTCGCTCCCGTGGGCGACCTTGAAGAGGACGTTGATGAGCACGTTCCCCGTGTGGTTCAGGAAGTTGAAGGCGCCCTTGTCGGCGGTGTTCAGCCGGTCCCCGATGGCATGGTCGAAGCCCAGGTAGAGGGGCCGCAGGAGCTTCTCGGCGTCCTTTGCCATGTAGGTGCCGTCGCCGTCGACGAGGATGACGTAGGGCTGCCTGATCTGCTCGAAGGCCTCGAGGAGGGCGTTCCCCTTCCCCTTCCCCGTCTGGGTCTTCACGGTCACCCCGAGCCCCCTCGCGATCTCGAGGGTCTTATCCGTGGAGTGGCCGTCCATGATCAGGATGTGGACATAGCCGAGCTGCTGGAAGTCCTTGATCACCGATCCGATGGTGGGGGCCTCGTTCAGCGTCGGGATCAGGACGCAGACCTCATCGGGGTTGACCTTCATCATTAGCTTATTTAATACCGCCTGTCATAAGACCTTGCATGCACCTCGCGAAACGGGGGCTGCGGGCGCTCGGCATCGCCGAATCCTTCGCGGGGCGGAGCGTCTCCACCATGGCGGGCGTGGTGATGAGAAAGGACCTCCGGATCGACGGGGCCGCCCTCGCCACGCTCACCGTCGGGGGGATGGACGCGACGGAGGCCGTGCTCGGGATCGTCGCCTCCCTCGGCCGGCGCGACATCAACCTCGCCATGGTGAGCGGCTCGGTCGTCGCCTGGTACAACATCCTCGACCCGGAGGCGATAGCGAATGAGACCGGCCTCCCCCTCATCGTCGTGACCTACGAGGACTCGGAGGGGCTCGAGGAGGACATCCGCCACCATTTCCCGGGCGACGAGGAGCGGCTCCGGGCGTACCGGAACCTCGGCGCCCGTACCCCCGTCGACCTCGGCAAAGGGGCGACGGTCTTCGTCAGGGCCTGGGGGCTCTCCGACGCGGACGCGGCGAGGGTCCTCCGGGACTTCACCCGCGACGGGAAGGTCCCCGAGCCGATCCGGGTCGCGAGGCTCGTCGCCCGTGCGGCGATGCGGTGGCAGGAAGGCGGGAACCGGGGATAGGGGCCGTCAGCCCTTTCCCGCCGGCTGGGGACTCTTCCTCCCCCTTCTCCTCGGGGGTGAGACGGTCATCTCGCAGAGCTGGTCCCCCATGCACATGCTCTTCCCGTGGGTGAGGGTGTAGGCGGGGTTGAGGGCCTCGACCGCCGAACGCGAGTACGCCCTGCACCCCATGCAGACCTTCTTCGGGTCCATGCGGGACCTGCGGGCCCGCAGGAGGGCGGGGCAGCTCTCCAGCTGTATGACCGCCGTGTCGTCTCCCCCGTCCTGGATCCTCCCGACCTCCAGCTGCGGCCCCTGGAAGAGGACCGAGAGGGTGGTGAAGGCCTCGGCCACCTCCCGTGCGGTGCGGAGGGGGAAGGCAAAGGCCCGGGCGATGGCCAGCTGCTCGAGGCCGGCCTGCTCCCAGAACCCGGCCTCCATCTCGTCGAGGGCCTCCCCGAAAGCTTCCCCCACCGTCTCCCTGACCGCTGCCGAGTACGCCATGGCGAGGTCCATCGCCCCGGCCGTGGCGAGCCGCCACCGGTTCTCGGCCGGAACCCGGTCGATCGTCACCATATTGCTTCCACCCCTTCCCGGGATGATCTCTCTATCCCGGGACACGGGATTCTCATCGGGGTGACAGGATAATGCTTGCGGTGGGAAACCTGGCCGGGCAGGAGATGTCAGGGAACCCGGTAGGTGTCGCTCGAGATGATCCGGTTCCCCGACTTCGAGAAGATGTCGACCCGGAGCTCGTCGCCCGGGTGCAGGGTGCCGTTGTTGAGATCGAGGGTGAGGGTCTCGCCCGGGGCCCAGGTCTTCCCCTGCGATCCCGGGCCCGACAAACGGGAGAGGCCGGTGTGCGAGGTGCTCTGGAACGCGACCCCGTTCATGGTGTCGATCCGGCAGTTGAGCTGTGCCCCGTTCCTGAACACGAGCGCCCGGAGATCGTCGTTCTGGAGCTCCCGCGTCCCCTTGTGGGTGAGGAGGACCCGGCTGTCGTAGTTCATGGCATGGGGCGGGTCGTCGTCCAGGTGGTAGACCGCCGTGATCTCGAGGAACTGCATGTCGTCGATGGCGTCGACGGGGATCGCGGCGGGGAGGCCCGCGACCATCAGGTAGACGAGGGCCGCGAGCACGACGGTCATGCCTACGAGGAGCATGGAGGCGAGGACCGGGGAGATGCCTTCGCACCGTCGTCGGGGTTCCATCGGTGATACGAGATACCTTACGACGGTGATAAAGGTTGTGAAACGTCACCGGGGAGAACGGGAGAAAAACCGGAAAGGGGAGGCCGGCGGGCGGGCGCTCACCCTTCGGAGTGCTCCTCGATGGCGAGCTGGTACATCCAGTCGAGGAGGAGGTTGCAGGAGTTCACGACGCACTCGCGGTCGCAGCAGATGCACGGGATGAGCTCCCCGCCGGCGAGGATGAGGGACGGCTTCACCGTCTTCTTCACCGCCCGGAGGGTGTAGGTCTTGATCCCGTCGCCCTTGAACTCGATCCGCTCTATCTCGCCGCTGTCCAGGAGCTTCTTCACGATCCGGGAGCACTTCCGGCTGTCCACCTTGAGGAGCTTCCAGAGCTCGCTCTGGAGCACGCCGTCGCGGCTTGCCTGGATGAGCTTGAGTGCCTTCTCTCCTTGATCTGCCATGGCTTCAGACGACCGGCGAGATGGTCAGGATGTTGTTCCCGCGGATGACCACGGTCCCCAGGCTGCGCCCCCGCTCGTTCCCGATGAGCTCGATGGTCTCGTCCAGGTGGATGTTCAGGTACTCGTCCACGCTGATGAGCCGGCCCTGGAACTTCCGGTCCTCGTCCTTGATCTCGACCGTGATCCGGGAGTCGACGAGGGCGAAGACCTTCTTTATCGGGAGCACCATGCTGGTTGGCATCTTCGGTAATCTGGTTGGTGCGGGGATATTAATGTTTCTTCACGCTCTTCCCCCGCATATCGGCTTTTTCCCGCGTTCCGGGCTGCGTATCGGGTACGGTTTACGGTCCCGCCCCCAAGACCTCCTCCCCCGGGTGACCGGTGCTCGGCCGGAATCCCCTCCCCCAGCGCCCGGGCCTTTTGGCAACAGTGAAATAATTACCACGCCCACATTCCTCCAACCGGAGGGCCGGAAGTTGGAGTTCGGGAAGAGCGTTCTTATCCTCGGCTATGGTGCTGTTGCGAAGTGCACCCTGCCGATCCTGCTGCGGCACGTGGAGATCCCCCTCGATCACATCACGATCCTGGACTTCGAGGATAAAGCGGGGGCCCTCGCCCCCTGGACCGCGAAGGGGATCCGCTATTTCCGGCGGCGGATCACCCCCGAGAACCTGGGGTCCGTCCTCTCCGAGTACCTCGGACCCGGGGGGCTCCTCATCGACCTCGCCTGGAACATCGACTGCTGCGAGATCGTGCAGTGGTGCCATGACCACGACGTCCTCTACGTGAACACCTCGGTGGAGGTCTGGGACTCGTACGGCGAGCGGTTCACCGCCGACCCGTACGAGAAGTCCCTCCACCGCCGGCAGATGCACCTCCGCGAGCTCACGAAGGGCTGGCCCGCGGACTCCCCCACCTTCATCGTCGACCATGGCGCGAACCCCGGCCTCATCTCCCACTTCGCGAAGCAGGGGGCGATCGACATCGCGAGGCGGATGATCGCCGACGGGCTTGCCAGGGACCCCGCGGAACTGGAGCGGCTGATCGGGGCGGGGGACTTCGGCGGGCTCGCGAGGGAGATCGGCGTCCGGGTGATCCACTGCTCCGAGCGGGACACCCAGGTCTCCCGCCGGCCGAAGGGGGTCGGGGAGTTCGTCGGGACCTGGTCCATCGAGGGGCTCCGCGAGGAGGGGACCGCGCCCGCCGAGATGGGCTGGGGCACCCACGAGAAGGAGCTCCCGCCACTCGCCTACCTGCCGCCCGAAGAACCGCGGAACCAGGTCATGCTCGCCCAGATGGGGATCAACACCTGGGTGCGCTCCTGGGTCCCGGGCGGCGAGATCGTCGGGATGGTGATCCGGCACGGGGAGGCCTTCGGGATCTCGGACCGCTGGACCGTGAGGAGGGGGGGAAAAGTCGTCTACCGGCCCACGGTCCACTACGCCTACGTCCCCTGCGACGCGACCATCGCCTCCCTCCAGGAGCTCAGGGGGAGGAACTACGAGCTGCCGCCGAGGCTCCGGATCATGGACGACCGGGAGATAGTCTCGGGGGCGGACATCCTGGGGGCGCTCCTCATGGGCCACCCGTATAAATCCTGGTGGACGGGGAGCATCCTCTCCATCGAGGAGTCGCGCCGGCTCGCGCCCGGGGAGAACGCGACCACCATCCAGGTCGCCATCGGGGTGGTCTCCGCTATCATGTGGATGGTCGAAAACCCGAGGAGGGGCTTCTGCCTGCCCGACGACCTCCCCCACGAGTTCGTCCTCTCCGTCGCAAAGCCCTGGCTCGGGGAGTTCCACTCGGGCCCCTCCGACTGGACCCCTCTCTCGGAGCGGGCGGTGTACTTCCGGGAGAACCCCGCGAACGAGTATGACCGGACCGATGTCTGGCAATTCAAAAACTTCTTATTCGTGCAATGAGGCAGGATACGTAATGGCAAGAGCGGAACGGGCAGGCAGGGGCGCGAGGCGGGAGGGGCAGGAGAACGGGGTGCCCCACCTGGACGAGGCGCAGAAGGGTCTCCTCCAGGAGCTCGCGGCCGAGCACGGGACCCCGATCTTCGTCATCGACCATGCGAAGATCCGGGAGAACTACCAGGAGTTCAGGGGCCACCTCCCGAGCGTCCAGGTCTACTACGCGGTGAAGGCGAACTCGAACCCCCGGATCGTGAAGACCCTCTTTGACCTGGGCTGCAGCTTCGACGTGGCCTCCATGCCGGAGTTCATGCTCGTCTTCGAGAACATCCGGGACATGCCCGACAGGGAGCGGCAGGACTGGATCTGGGACAAGATCATCTACGCGAATACCATCAAGCCGGTGGAGACCCTCGAGGCCCTCGACCAGTACAAGCCCCTCGTCACCTTCGACAACTACGAGGAGCTGCAGAAGATCAGGCGGCATGCCCCGAGCGCGGGCCTCGTCCTCCGGCTCCGGGTCCCGAACACCGGCTCGATGGTCGAGCTCTCCTCCAAGTTCGGCGCCCACCCGGGCGAGGCGGTGGACCTGATCCTCGAGGCCTTCCGGCTGGGGCTCGTCGTGGAGGGCCTCTCCTTCCACGTCGGCAGCCAGTGCACGAACTTCGCGAACTATGTCCAGGCCCTCGAGATCTCGGCGAACATCATCAGGGAGACCGAGGAGCGGGCCGGCCAGAAGATCCGGATCCTCGATATCGGCGGCGGCTTTCCCGTGAAGTACAACCCCGAGGTGAAGTCCCTGCGGACCCTCACCCGGAAACTGAACAGCGAGATAAAGCGGCTCTTCTCGCCCGACACCCAGATCCTCGCCGAGCCGGGGAGGTTCATGGTGGCGAACGCCTGCACCCTCGTCTCGAAGGTCATCGGGAAGGCGGTCCGCGACGGGAAGAAGTGCTACTACATCAACGACGGGATCTACCACACGTACTCGGGTCAGATCTTCGACCACTGCGTGTACCCCGTGCATGCCTTCAGGGAGGGGGAGACGCAGATCTCGGCGGTCTTCGGGCCGACCTGCGATGCCTTCGACACCGTCACCCTCGGTGCGGACCTGCCCGAGCTCGAGATCGGCGACCTCGTCTACTCCGAGAACATCGGGGCCTACTCCATCGCCTCCTCCACGTACTTCAACGGCTTCCCACCGGCGAAGATCGTCCATATCAACGAGTGACCCGCATCTCGCGGGGGACATCCCGCCGGCGGCTCCTACCGCCCGGTGAGCTGGTCAAGCCGTCCGGCAATTGCGTTTTTTCAGGGAAGAAAAGAGGTTTATTCGGGTATTTTTTCCCACCGGTTCCGGAGCGCCTTCTCGACGGCCGGGAGGGTGGTGTACTCCATCTCGGAGAGGGAGAGCCGGTGGGGCTCGAACGGGCCATGGGCGCGGAGGATATCGGCGAGCTCGTTGCACCGCTCCCGGACCCGGTCGAAGGCAACGTCGTCGAACATGTCCACGGGGCCGATGAGCTTCCCGTTCGCCACCTGGAAGCCGAGGCAGATGACCCGGGGCGGCCCGTCGAACCGGGTGCAGTTCGCGTCGGGGAGCCCGACGGGCATGAAGGGCCCGTGGTGGGATCCCCGCATCCAGCCGGCGACGATGATGGGGGTCGCGAAGGGCTCGATGACCTCCCCGACGGCGGGGAGGCCGCTCTGGGCCCGGATCATCATGACCGGGTCGTCCTTCCCTACGTACTTGCCCGCGATCAGGGAGAGACGCTGGGTCGAGGTGGATGCGGCGATTATCCCGTCCTTCCGGAAGACGTGCTTCACGACGTACCGCGACGGGGCGCCGATGTAGGCGAGGAGGCTGTAGGACTCCTCGGGGGTCCTGAACATGATGCGCCGCTTCTCGATGACGTCGTGGACCTCGAAGATGAAGCCGTCATGCATCCCCGGGTCGATGACGAGGCCCGAGGTGTTGAAGGGGTCGGCGAAGACCTTGTACAGGTAGAAGTTCCAGGCGCCCGGCTCGGTCTTGTCAGCCATGAAGCAGAGGAGCGGGTCGGAGCCGCGCTCCTCGAACTCCATCTCGGCGACGCCCGGCCCCATCCCCTTCACGTTCCCCGAGAAGGCGTCTGAGAGGAGGTCCTGCCCCGCGCCATAGAGCTTCATGCTCTTCGCGATCTTCGCGCACTCCAGGAAGACGTTCCAGGAGAGCTTGTGGATCTCCTGGTTGTCCACACCCTTCGTGTGGGTCATGATGAGCTCGAGGTCGTCGCCGCAGTGGGTGACGAAGGAGTCGGTGAGGAGCTTCCCCTCCTGTTCCTTGAGCATCTTCTGGGCCTTTTCGAGGAGGAGCGGGTGCGGTCGGGAGTGTCCCGGAAAACTCCCGATGTCCGCCTTGATCATCGAGACGGTGGTCTTGACCATATGCTGCACCTACCTAGTAACATATCGCATGACTATATCTTTCCTTTGTTTTTGGGGCGCGGAACGAAGTGGAGCGGCGGCGGACGAAGTTCGACGCTGAGCGGAGCGAGCTGGCCGAGGACGAAGTTCGACGCGGAACGAAGTGGAGCGGCGGAGACCGAAGTTCGAGGGCGCGGAACGAGGGATCCACCGGCGGCCGGCGAGCGAGTCGTTTACTCGCGACCCCGACAGCCGGTCCCTCTCCGGAGAAGTTGGAATCGGGAAAAAAGGATCAGTTGTAGCCGGCCGGATCGGGGATCCGACGGAACCTTACCTCGAGTACCCCGTTCCGGCAGCTGACCACGGGCGACCCGTGCTCGACGGCCGGGAGCTCCGCCCTCCCGACGAACTGCCTGTCGCCGTCGGTCGCCGATATCCGGAGGCCGCCGGGCTCGAGGTCGAGCCGGACATGCTCCTCCGAGATGCCGGGCAGCTCGGCGAGCACGAGGACCTCGCCATCGGCCTCGTGGACCTCCACGTGCGGCTCGAGGATGCCCCCGTTCTCCTGCGGCGGGGCATGCCCCGGCGGGAACCCGGTCGGAAACGGGCCGGTCCCCCGGATGACGATGGTGAAGCCCATCGGCCTCGCCATGAAGTTCCCCTGCTCGATGCTGTCGCGGATCATCTGCTCCAGGAGCTCCTGGAGCTTCCTGAACGCGTCGTTCGGTGTGTCTTCCATCCCGTCTACCTCGCCGTGAGAGGCACCTTGTCCGGCACCTTCTGCCGCTTCTCGAGGAGCTTCTCCAGCCGTTCCCTGCTCTTCTTCAGTTCCTTCCAGTCCTTGCGCCGTGCGAAGATCGCGGCCCTGAGGTCTCCCATCGCCTTTGCGAGATCCTCGGGGGGCTCGGCGCCGCCCGCGAGCTGGGCCTTCTTCAGGACCCCGAGGGCGAAGTCCAGGGACTTCCTCTCCTCGGCCCGGAAGATCATCTCCCAGGAGCGGCGCTCGTTCTCCTCCAGGGTGTCGGCGTCGAGCGACCCCTTCACCCGGGCAAAGGCCTGGTCGAAGTGCTCCCCCGTGATCTGGACGCGGGCGACCGCCTCCTTCCGCTCGGCCTCGGTCTTCCCCGCGAACCCCGAGACGACCTCCCGCATCGCGGCGAGCTTCGCCTCGCGGACGAGGGCCTCGATGTCCGCCCCGACGTACCCGTCGGTCCGGTCCACCAGGCCTTCCAGGCTGATGTCCGGAGAGAGGATGGCCTTCGCCCCCCCGAGGTAGACCTCGAGGATCTTCAGACGGCTCTCCCTGTCGGGCGGCGGGACGTAGATGACCCGGTCCAGGCGGCCCGGCCGGAGGAGGGCGGGGTCGATCATATCAGGCCGGTTCGTCGCCCCGAGGACGACCACGTTCTTCAGCTCCTCCAGGCCGTCGAGCTCGGTGAGGATCTGGGAGACCACCGACTCGGTGACATGCGACGAGCCCATGTACATCCCCCGCCGCGGGACGAGGGCGTCCACCTCGTCGAAGAAGATGATCGAGGGGGAGGCCTGCCGCGCCTTCCTGAAGATCTCCCGCACCCCCTTCTCCGACTCCCCGACCCACTTCGAGAGGAGCTCGGGGCCCTTCACCGAGATGAAGTTGCACTCCGACTCGTTCGCGACCGCCTTCGCGAGGAGGGTCTTCCCCGTGCCCGGCGGGCCGAAGAGGAGGATCCCCTTCGGGGGCTTCGTCTGGAGGGCGGAGTAGACCTCCCCGTACTTCAGCGGCCACTCGACCGCCTCGCGGAGCTCCTGCTTCACCTCCTCGAGGCCGCCCACGTCGGTCCACTCCACGTCGGGGATCTCGACGAGCACCTCGCGCATCGCCGAGGGCTCGACATGCTTGCGTGCCTCCTCGAAGTCGGCCTTCCGCACCCGGAGCTTGTCCAGGATCTCGGCTGGGATGGCCTCGTCGATCTTGATACGGGGGATGACGCAGCGCAGCGCGAACATCGCCGCCTCCTTCACGAGGAGGGCGATGTCGGCCCCGACGAAGCCGTGGGTGGAGTCGGCGTACTCCCGCAGGAAGTTCTCCTTCCGGTACGGCTCCTCGATCTTCCGCTTCTCCTCCTCGAACCGCTGCGTGTAGTCGGCGTCGACCGCCTTCATCTCCTCGCCGGTGAGGGTGACCTTCGCGGGGTCGAAGCTCGCTCCCGGCCTCGCCTGCCGGTCGAATTTCTCCCGCTTCTTCTCGGTGACGAGCTTCTCGCGGTAGTAGTCCAGGTCGAGCTTCTTCGCGTTGAAGTCCTCCTCGACTTTCCTCCGCTGCTCCTCGGTGAGCTCCTCCTTCTCGAGGTCGAGGGGGACCCCGCGGGTGTGGATCTGGAAGATCTCCATCCGGCCCTTCTTGTCGGGGATGCCGACCTCGATCTCCCGGTCGAACCGGCCGCCGCGCCGCAGCGCAGGGTCGATGGAGTCGGGGAGGTTCGTCGCGGCGATGACCACGACCTGGCCGCGGCCCTTCAGGCCGTCCATGAGGGCGAGGAGCTGGGCGACGACCCGCCGCTCGACCTCGCCCGTCACCTCGGCCCGCTTCGGGGCGATGGAGTCGAGCTCGTCGATGAAGATGATCGCGGGGGCGTTCTGCTCGGCCTCCTCGAAGACCTCCCGGAGGTGCTTCTCGGACTCGCCGTAGAACTTGGACATGATCTCCGGGCCCGAGAGGGTGATGAAGTGGGCGTCCACCTCGTTCGCCACGGCCTTCGCGATCAGGGTCTTTCCCGTCCCGGGCGGCCCGTAGAGGAGCACCCCCTTCGGCGGCTCGATCCCGATGCGCTCGAAGAGCTCGGGGTGACGGAGGGGGAGCTCGATCATCTCGCGCACGAGCTGGAGCTCCCTCCCCAGGCCGCCGATGTCCTCGTAGTGGACATCCGAGACCTCCTTCTTCCCCTTCGTCTCCTTCTCCGGCTCGTAGGCCTCCTCTTTCAGCTCGATCTCCGTATCGTCGGTGACGACCCCGACACCCTTGGGGATGACCTTCGTGACGACGAACGTGTAGGAAGTACCGAGGAGATCCACCCGGAAACCCATCCCCTCCTCGACTGCGCGGCCCCTGAGGAGCCTGGAGAGGTACTGCTCGCCGTAGCCCCCGAGGCGGACCGGCTGGGTCATCTGGACCACCACCTTCTTCGCGTAGACGACCTCGATCTTCCGGATCCTCACCTTCTCGTCGATACCGGTGCCGGCGTTCGCCCGGATCGTCCCGTCGATCCGGAGCACCGCCTTCCTCGTGTCCTCGGGGTAGCCGGGCCAGACGACGGCGGTCGCCTTCTTTCTCCCCTCGATCTCGATGACGTCCCCCGATACGAGGGAGAGCGCCTTCATGACGTCGAGGCTGATGCGGGCGATCCCCCGTCCCGGGTCGCCGAGATACGCCTCCTTCACCGTCACTTCTGCGGAATCCTTTGATGTCAACGTGAAAACCTCTGTGAACCTTACCTTAAGTTAGGGTGTGGTAATATATAAAGGTTGTTGCGGCTCTCCGTCGTCGGGAACGGCGGGGGCCGGGACCGGGTCTGGACCAGGCCGGGGTCGTGGTCAGGTCTGGTTGTCCCTCCGTCTCAGCCCTTCCATTCCTTCCTCAAGGGTGTAGACCTCTCCTCTCGCTATCTCCCGAAGGGATTCCTCGATAGCGCTCTTGTCTTCTTCCGTGAGAGGTTCTTCATCGTATTCAATGTCTTCCCCATCCATCAGTCT
>DATIYO010000077.1:0-3613 GCA_035517575.1 Methanomicrobiales archaeon | reverse complement strand
CTGCCCCTCGAGCCGGTAGGGGTTCATCGAGTTGAGGAGGTAGAGGCCGTGCCGCTCGCAGAGCTCCTGCACGAGCTCGAGCGCCCGGTCGAAGTTCCCCCGGATCGTGATGGCCCGCGCCCCGTGGATGAGCGCCTGGGCAACCTTCCCGAGGGCGACCTTCCCCGACGGGAGGAGCACCACCGCGGGGATCCCCGCCTTCGCCGCGTACATCGCGAGGGAGGCCGAGGTGTTCCCCGTGCTCGCGCAGGCCACCGAGGTCTTCCCGAGCTGGAGGGCCATCGAGACCCCGACGGTCATCCCCCGGTCCTTGAAGGAACCCGAGGGGTTCATCCCCTCGTGCTTCGCGTACAGGCGGGGGAGGCCGAGCTCCTTCCCGAGCGTCTCGAGATGGTAGAGAGGCGTCCCTCCCTCGCGGAGGGTCACCGGCCGGCCCTGCACGGGGAGGATCTCGCGGTAGCGCCAGACCGAGAGCGGCCGGCTGTCCCACGTCTTCCGGTCTATCCCGAGCCGGTCGAGCCGGTACCGGACCTCGAGCGGGTGCCCGCATGCACGGCAGGAGTAGATGACCTCGCCTGGCGGGTACCCGGCACCGCAGTGGATGCAGGCCAGCTGGTGCGACATTGTCATTACCTTTGTGCGCACCGGCATGTATAGCTATTCGCCGGTGCCCCCGTCCCCGAGGAGATGCCGGTAGAGGTCCGGCCGGCGGTCCCGCTCCACCGCCATCCTCGCCCGTGCCGCCTCCACCTTCGCGGGGTCGACGTCGGTCATCACGAGCTCCTCGCCCTCGCCCCCGCGGCCCAGGACCGCCCCGACGGGGTCAGCGGAGAGGGAGTGGCCGCAGTACCGGTCCACGGGGGTGGTCCCCGTCGGGTTGCAGCCGATCACGTAGAACTGGTTGTCGAGCGCCCGCGCCTGGATCAGGATCTCCCAGGACCGGGTGCGGCTGCAGGGCCAGGCCGACGGGACGAGGACGCAGTGGGCCCCCTGCACCGCGTAAGCACGGAAGACGGGGGCGAACCGGAGATCGTAACAGATGGCGATCCCGAACCGGACGCCGCACGCAGAGAAGGTGGAGAGGTGGTCCCCCCGGTCGTAGTGCTCGTCTTCACCGCCGGGTGAGAAGGGATGGATCTTCGAGAAGCTCGCCACCACCTCGCCGCGGGGGTCGATGGCGACCGAGGTGTTCAGGGGACGGGGTTCGTGCCGCTCGACATAGGCCCCGACCAGGAAGAGGGAGTGGTCCCTCGCGACCTGCCGCAGGGCGCTCACCGTTCGTCCATCCGGATCCTCCGCGAAACGGGTGGAATGGGGGGACCAGCCGGTGACGAACTGCTCGGGGAAGACGACCAGGTCGGCTCCCTGCTCCCTTGCCGAGCCGGCAAGGAGGCGGGCTCTCGCGAGGTTCGACGCAGGGTCCTCCCAGGCGACGGCCATCTGGGCGCAGGCGACTCTCATCGGGACGGGGGCTGTCCGTTTTCAGCCGGCCTTCTTCTCCTCTTCCTCGTCGGTGCCGGTGAGCACGATGAGGCCGGCGAGGATCACGATGACCACCGCGATGACGAGCAGGATGTACGGCCCGTAGGGGATATCGAGGACGCCGTACTCCCTCCCCACGACCATCGCCGCAAAGACGGAGCCGCCGACGATGAAGCAGAGGCTGATGCTGATGAGGAGGGTGTCGCTCACGTCGCGCTTCCCGGGTTTCTCCGCCCGGGAGAGATCCTCAGGCATCCAGTCGGGCATTACTCTGATCTTGGCGGGGAGATTTAAAAAGCTGATGAAGGGGGGGCTCCTCGTCCCCCTGGAAAAGAGGTGGGATAATGGTATGCAGGGAAACTGTCAGCGGAGGGGGTAGAAAAGGTTCGCCCTGCGGAGGGTGAAAGTGAAGGGGGGGCCGTCCAGAGGGGCCCCTGCCCCCCGGACAGGAGGAGCCGCTTCGCGCCTCCTCCTCCCCGGACGATCCCGGCTCCCGTGGGACCCGGGATCTCAGCCAACCCACTCGTAGAGGACCGGCTCGTCGATCCGCGGGTACGTGACGAGGTCCGACTCCGGGAAGTAGATGGCCGCCTCGCGGGCGGCGCTCGCCGCCGAGTCCGAGGCATGGATGACGTTCCGCCCCGTGTCCAGGGCGAGGTCGCCGCGGATGGTCCCGGGCGCGGCCTCGGCCGGGTTCGTGGCCCCCACGAGCCGGCGCACCACGGGGACCGCGTCCTTCCCCTCCCAGACCATGGCGAGGACCGGCCCGCTCATGATGTACTTCTTCAGGTGGGGGAAGAAGGGCTTCCCGATGTGCTCACGGTACTGGTCGTCCACCTGGGCCTCGGTGGCGAGGAGGAACCTCGCCCCCACGAGCTTCAGGCCCTTTCTCTCGAACCGCGAGATGACCTCGCCCGCAAGGCCGCGCTGGACTCCGTCGGGCTTGACGAGGACGAAGGTGCGGTCCACCCCGCTCACTCCTTGCCGAGGGCCTTCCTTCCCGCCCTGGTCCACCTGACCCGGCGGGGGACTCTCCCGAGCCGGGCATTGTTCTGGCACTTGGAGCTGCAGAAGTAGAAGATGGCCCCGTCCTTCCGGATGAACATCTTCCCCGTGCCCGGGTCGATCGCCTCACCGCAGAAACTGCACGTGCGCACGTCCACCATGGAGTCTACCTCTTCGAGAGTTTCTTCGCCTCGCGCTCGGTCTCGAGGAGCATGAGGATGTCGCCCTCCCGGATAGGGCCGACGGTGTTCCGGGTGATGATCCGCCCCTTGTTCGGCCCGTCGAGGATCCGGCACTTCACCTGCATGGCCTCACCATGCATGCCCGTGCTCCCGATGACCTCGATGACCTCGGCCGGTGTCGCGTCCCCTGCCATGGCAGCTCACCCCCGGAGCTCGGCCACTTTCTTCGCGATGTCGTCGATGATCTCCTTCGCCTTCCCGGGCTTCACGATGGCCGCCGCCGCCGACCCCACGTCGAGGCCGCTCGCCGCGCCGATGTCGTTCTGCCGCTTCACGAAGAGGAAGGGGACCTTCTTCTCGTCGCAGAGGGCGGGGAGGTGCATCACGACCTCCTCGGGCTGCACGTCGCTCCCGATGAGCACGAGGAGGGCGGTGCCGCGCTCGATGGCCTTCGTGGCCTCGTTCGATCCCTTCTTGATCTTACCCGTGTCCCGGGCGATCTCCAGGGCCTCGAGGGCCTTGTTCTGGATCTCGTCCGGAACCTCGAACTTTGCCGAACCCTTTGCCATAACACACCTCATTCAGGAGGGGATTCTCCTTCATCACTCACAGGTAGTGACGGTGACCATATCATGTCAACAGGGCGGGAGATAAAGGTTGTCGCACCCCGCCTGACGGCGGGTCGCTCCGGGTCGGTTCCTGATGGAACCTCCCCTCTCGCGACATCGCCGCGACTTCGTCGCGGCACTCCCATTCCCTTCGGGAATGGTCGTCGTCGCTCCAGGTCGGTTTCTGATGAAACCTCCCTTCTCGCACCCCGCCCCTCCCTGACGGCAATTCACCCGGTGAACCGGTAGATGGTGACGCCCTGCGCCTCGTACACCGGAACGAGGTATTCGGTCGACAGGTTCAGCCCGCTGTAGAGTTCCCGCTCGGTATCCCCG
>DATIYO010000076.1:0-13019 GCA_035517575.1 Methanomicrobiales archaeon | reverse complement strand
CACCCCGCCCGGATGGGTCATCGGCGCGATCTGGACCGTGCTGTATTTCCTCATGGGGGTCTCCCTTTTCCTCGTCCTCGAGGCTGGAACGGACCGGCCGGGTGTGAGGAAAGGCGTCGCCCTCTTCTCCCTCCAGCTCGTTCTCAACGTCGCCTGGTCCCTCCTCTTCTTCGGCCTCCGGTCCCCTTCCCTCGGGCTTGTCGGGATCGTCCTCCTGTGGGGAGCCGTCGCCGCGACCGTCCTCGGGTTCCGCTCCCTCTCCCGCACCGCGGCGTACCTCCTCGTCCCGTACCTCGTGTGGGTGACCGTCGCCGGCATCCTGAACGCGGGCATCCTGCTCCTCAACCCCTGACCGCCAGCAGGTGCCGCGACCCGCGGCAGGAAGGTCTAATACCTCCGCCCCTCCATGCCGAGGTAGGTGGGAGAGATGGAAGACCAGAACCTCCTCCAGATCGTCCAGAGTCACCTCTGCGCCTGCACCCAGGAACTCGAGATCACGCCCGCGGTCGAGACCCTCCTCAAGATGCCGATGCGTGAGCTCCACGTCGCCCTCCCCGTCTGCATGGACGACGGCTCGATGAAGGCCTTCAAGGGGTTCCGGGTCCAGTACAACGACGCCCGCGGCCCGACGAAGGGCGGGATCCGGTTCCACCCCGGCCAGACCATCGACACCGTCCGGGCCCTCGCGTCGCTGATGACCTGGAAGTGCGCCCTCCACAACCTCCCCCTCGGCGGCGCGAAGGGCGGGGTCGTCTGCAACCCGAAGGACCTCTCCCCCGCCGAGCTCGAGCGGGTCTCCCGCGCCTACCTGCGGAGCATCTACCCCGTCATCGGGCCCGACCGGGACATCCCCGCCCCCGACGTGTACACGAACCCGCAGGTCATGGCATGGATGATGGACGAGTACTCCCGGTGCGCGATGAAGACGAGCTTCGGGGCCATCACCGGTAAGCCGCTCATCATCGGCGGCTCCGAGGGCCGGCTGGACGCCACGGCCCGGGGCGGCTGGTTCGCCATCGCCGAGGCCGCGAGGGCCGTCGGCCTCGACCTGAAGGGCGCGAGGGTCGCGGTCCAGGGCTTCGGGAACGTCGGCTCGTATGCCGCCTCCCTCGGCAGGTCACTCTTCGGGTGCCGGGTCGTCGCGGTCTCGGACAGCCGCGGGGGGATCTTCCGGCGCGAGGGGCTCGACCCCGCGGAGGTGGCGGCGCACAAGGGGCGGACGGGGAGCGTCGCGGGCCTTCCCGGGACCGATCCCGTCACGAACGAGGAGCTCCTGGAGCTCGACGTGGACATCCTGATCCCCGCGGCCCTCGAGAACGTCGTCACCGAGAAGAACGCGGCCGGGATCCGCCCGAAGATCCTCGCCGAGCTCGCGAACGCCCCCGTGACCCCGGGGGCCGAGGAGATCCTCGCTTCCCGGGGGACCCATGTCATCCCCGACATCCTCTGCAACGGCGGGGGCGTCATCGTCTCCTACCTGGAGATGGTCCAGAACTTCTCGATGGACCAGTGGCGGGAGGAGGACGTCCATGCCCGGCTCGCGGCGAGGATGCAGGCCGCCTGCCGGGACGTCGCGGAGCTCGCCCGGACCTATGGGACGAGCCCGAGGAGGGCCGCGTACACCATCGCGGTGAAGCGGGTCGTCGAAGCGATGAAGACCCGGGGCTGGCTCTAGGCCGGTCAGGGGCCGGTGTTCCCGCCTCCACCCCGTGCAGCCCTCACGGAGCCGCGGAGATGCAATGCATAAAACATAAGAGGCGGAAGGGTGACCTGAGCTCCTCAAGGTAAGGATATGGCAGAAGAGAAAAAGGACTTCCCCTGGGTGCAGCTCATCGCCACGATCGGGACCATCGTCGCGGCCCTCATCGGCATCACGCCCTACATCCTGAAGCTCAATGCATCATCGGCCCCCTCGACCCCGACCATCGTGTTCGTGACCCTCCCGCCGGCGACCACCACGCCCGCCCCGGTGACCACGGCGCCCGTTACCACGGCCGGGACGGTCGCCGCGACCACGGGACTGCCGTCCGGCCCGTCCCTCCAGGTTTCGGTGAACAGCTCGGGAGTCCTCCAGGGAGGCTCAGTCCTGGTCTCGGGCTCGACGAACCCCGCGGTGCCCCAGGTGACCATCACCCTGACGAACAGCACCGGGTTCCGGTCGGTCGCCGTCCCGGTGACCCTGACACAGGGTGCCTTCCAGGTCCAGCTGGGTACCTCTGACTATGCTCCGGGCCAGTACACCATAATCGCCGGCGTTCCCGATACCCAGGCACTTGCCACCGCCTCTTTCACCCTCATCGCCGCGGGGACCCCCGCGCCCACGACGGAGGTCACCACCGCCGCGGCCACGACGGTGGAAACCACGACGGCGGCCACCACGGAAGTCACCACGGTCCCGACGACCACCGCCCCTGCCACGGTGGAAACCACCCTCACCGGGAACACCACCTTCACCGGGAACGCCACCCCCACCGTTGCACCGACCACCGTTTCCCCGACCGCTACGGGAACGTAGCCATACAACCGGGGCATTTCCTTTTTTCACCTCCTGCAGAGCCGCGGCTGCCAGGCAGGATTTGTGAAGGAGACGGGTTATCTCTCCTTTCGGCCCGCGAAGATCCCGAAATTCATATATGAAGCGACAGCGAGTCAGAACCGTATGCGGGAGATGCGACCGGGGGTCTTCCCCGTCGGTGCTATCGACCGGGACCGGCGGCTCTTCGACGAGCTGATACCCCTCCCCGAGGGGACGACCTACAACGCCTTCGTGATCCGGGGGAGCAGAGCCACGGCGCTCATCGATACCGTGGAACCGTCGAAGGAGGGGGTCCTCCTCGCGAACCTGGACGAACTCGGGCCCGACCGGCTCGACTACCTCGTCTCGAACCATGCCGAGCAGGACCACTCGGGGTCCATCCCCGCCGTCCTCGCCCGCTACCCCGAGGCGAAGGTCGTCACCACCCCGAAGGGGAAGGAGTTCCTCAGGCTGCTCCTCCACGTCCCCGACGAGAGGATCGTCGCGGTCCAGGACCGGGAGACCCTCTCCCTCGGCGACCGCACCCTCGAGTTCATCCACGCGCCGTGGGTCCACTGGCCCGAGACGATGTTCACCTACCTGCGCGAGGAGCGGATCCTCTTCACCTGCGACCTCTTCGGGTCCCATGTCGCGACGAACGATGCCACCATCGGCGAGCTCGGGAGGGTGTACTGGGGGGCGAAACGGTACTACGCCGAGATCATGATGCCCTTCCGGGCCCTCATCCAGGGGCACCTCGAGAAGATCAAACCGCTTCCCATCGACATCATCGCGCCGAGCCACGGCCCCGCGTACACGAAGCCCGAGCTGATCCTCGCCGCCTACCGCGACTGGATCTCGGACACGGTGAAGAACGAGGTGGTCATCCCCTACGTCTCGATGCACCACTCGACGGCCGCGATGGTCGGCCGCCTCGAGAAGGCCCTGCTGGACCGGGGCATCCGGGTCATCTCCTTCAACCTGACCGTGACCGATATCGGGGAGCTCGCCATGGCCATCGTCGACGCGGCGACGGTGGTCGTCGGCACCCCCACGGTCCTCACCGGCCCCCACCCGGCGGCGGTCTCTGCCACCTACCTCGTGAAGATCCTGAGGCCGAAGACCCGGGCCGTCGGGATCATCGGGTCCTATGGCTGGGGCGGGAAGACCGTGAAGGACCTCACCGGCATCCTCCAGGGGTTCCCCGCCGAGGTGCTGGAGCCGGTCCTCGTGAAGGGGCTCCCCACGGCAGAGGACTTCAGGGCCGTGGACGCCCTCGCCGATAAGATCGCGGAGAAGCACCGGGGCTACGGGGTCCTGGGGACCTGAACGACCCCATCCTTACTCCATCCCTACCCCATCCTTCAATACCCACGCACCCGATACTTCCTCCGGGCATGAACCGGGGGAACTTCAAGGACGCCATCGCCGGGTCCCCGTGCGTCTTCGCCATCGGGGTCGCCGGCGACAGCGGTTCGGGGAAGACCACCTTCACGGGCGCGATCAGGGAGATCTTCGGCGGGGACCTCGTCTCCTCCATCTCCCTCGACGACTACCACCGGTACGACCGGGAGGAGCGGAAGGCCCGCGGGGTCACCCCGCTCGCCCCCGAGGCGAACCGGCTGGACCGTATCGAGCAGGACCTCGCGGCGCTGAAGCGTGGGCTCTCCATCGAGAAGCCCGTCTACAACCACCGGACCGGCACCTTCGACCCCCCCGTACCCTTCGCCCCGAAGAAGATCCTGATCCTCGAGGGGCTCCACCCCCTCTTCACCGGGCGCCTCAGGGGCCTCCTGGACTTCACGCTCTTCGTCGATCCCGAGGACGAGGTGAAGCGGTTCTGGAAGATGAAGCGGGACACGGGCGACCGGGGCTACCGGTCGGACGAGGTCGAGGAGGAGCTCGCCGCGAGGGCCGCCGACTATGCCCGGTACATCGCCCCCCAGCGGCACTTCGCGGACGCGGTGATCTCGGCGGGCTTCTCGCGGTACGGGAGGGAGCTCGCGGGGGAGCGGAACCTCTACCAGGTCACCCTCCACCAGACCCGGCCCGAGGAGCGGATCCGGGACATCGAGCTCTCCATCGACCTCTCCCACCTCCTCTCCCTCTCTGACCGGCACTTCCTGATGGAGTTCAGGCGCGAGGAGCAGGACGGCAGGGAGATGGGGGCCCTCACCTTCGACGGCGAGCTCCCGTACGTGCTGATCCGGCGGCTGGAGACAGCCGTGGAGCGCCAGACCGGGGTCCACCCGATCCGCATCTACGAGCACCGGTCCTCGGTCACCGCGGGGGAGATCGTGCAGCTCATCCTCGCCTGGCGCATCATCAACCGCCGGATCGCGGTCGAGGCCTGCAAATAATTATCATATATACTATATTTGATAGTCAGATTTGCTTGCGCTAGATCAAGTAATCTATATACCGGCCCGCCCAACCGGGTAGGGGATGAAGCAGATCGCCCTCTACGGGAAGGGGGGCATCGGGAAGTCCACGACGGCCGCGAACCTCTCGGCCGCCCTCGCCGAGAGGGGCCTCTCGGTCCTCCAGATCGGCTGCGACCCCAAGCGGGACAGCACCCGGATGCTCATGCACGGGAGCTGGATCCCGACGGTCCTCGACCAGGTCCGCGAGGGGCGCGAGGCCGCCATCACGACGGACCAGGTGGTCTACCGCGGGTTCGGCGGGATCCGGTGCGTGGAGTCGGGAGGGCCCGAGCCCGGGGTCGGCTGTGCGGGAAGGGGGATCATCGCCACCTTCCAGCTCCTGGAGCGACTCGGCTCCCTCTCGGGGGACGTCATCGTCTACGACGTCCTCGGCGACGTGGTCTGCGGCGGGTTCGCCATGCCCATGCGGGAGGGCTATGCCCGGGAGGTCTACCTCGTCACCTCGGGCGAGCTCATGTCCCTCTATGCCGCGAACAACATCTGCAAGGCCATCGCACGCCTGGCGGGACGGGTCGGCGGCCGGTGCCGGCTCGCCGGCGTTATCGGGAACGCCGCCGGCCAGGCGGGAGAAGAACCCCTCGTGCGGGCCTTCGCCGACCGCATCGGCTCCCGGCTCGTGACCTTCATCCCCCGCGACCCCGTGGTCCAGCGGGCCGAGATCAACCGGATGACCGTGATCGAATATGCCCCCGACTCGCCCCAGGCCGGGGTGTACCGGGCCCTGGCGGGGAGCATCCTGGAAAACCGCGACCTCGTGGTCCCCACGCCCCTCTCGATGGATGAGCTCGAATCCCTTGCCCTGGAGTACCTCCCGGCTTGAGGGCTGCACCCTCACGGGCGCCCTCTCCGTCACCGCCGAGGTCACCGACGGCGTGACCGTCGTCCACGGCCCGGCGGGCTGCGTGCAGCACAACGCCTCCCTCATCCACGCCACCCTCCTCGACCGCGACACCCCGCACCTCCTCCGGATCCTCTCTTCGGACCTGGACGAGGCCGGCGTCATCTTCGGCGGCGAGGGGGCCCTCGCCTCCTGCCTCGGGGAGGCCCTCGCGGGCGACCCCTCGGCGGTCTTCGTCCTCTCCACCTGCATCGTCCAGGCCATCGGGGACGACGTGGGCGCGGTCTGCCGGCGGGAATGGGGGGTCCCGGTCATCCCCGTCCCGACCTCGGGGTTCCTGGGCGGGGGGTTCCAGGACGGGATGGCGGGCGCCCTCGTCGCGCTCGGGGACCTCGCCGGCGGGGAAGGGGGCTCGGGCGGAGGGGATCGCGGCGGGGGGATCACCCTCGTCGGGGAGAAGAACCTGGAGCACGACGTCGAGGAGAACTTCGCCGAGGTCACCCGGCTCCTCGCGCTCCTCGGCGAGAGGCCCGGCCTCCGGTTCGTCCGGGGCTCGCGGGCGGCCGCCCTCGCCGGCCTCTCGCGCGGGAGGCTGAACATCCTCCGGGAGCCCGAGCTCGGGCCCGTCGGCGAGGCCTTCGCGGCCCGGTTCGGGACGCCGTACCTGGACTCGTTCCCCGTCGGGCTCTCGGGGTCCCTCCGGTTCCTCGGGGAGGTCGCGGGGGTCCTCGGCCTGGACCCCTCGGACGCCCTCGAGGAGGAGCGCGGCAGGCAGGTGGATGCCCTCGCGGACTTCGGGGACCTCAGGGGGGAGCGCATCGCGCTGTCCCCGCCGCCGGGGAGCGGCGCCGCACCCTTTGCCGCCGAGGTCGCGGCATCCCTCGGCCTCCGCATCGCCGACGGGGGTACCCCGCTCCCCTGCCCTTCGCCGCCTCCCGTGGGGACCGCGGGGGTGGTGCGGCTGCTCCACCGGTGGAGGCGGGCAATCCGTGCCTGACGACACGGAACCCTCCCTTCCTGATGGAAAGGAGGCTCTCCATGCCTGACGACACGGAACCTTCCCCGAGGGAACGGAGGTTCCCCGCCGACTGCACGGCCCCCCTCTGGCCCTGCGGGATGACGGGGGCGGCGGCCTGCCTCGCGGGGGTGCCAGACCTCGCGGTGGTGATCCATGGCTCGAGCGGCTGCTTCTTCTACCCCCAGAGCCTCCTCCCCGTCCCCCTGTTCTCGACCCTGATCCACGAGCGGGAGGTGATCTTCGGCTCCCTCGACCGGCTCGCCGCGGTCATCGCCTCCCTCCCCTCCACCTACCGCCGGGTCGCGGTGGTCACGACCTGCGTCCCCGCCATCGTCGGCGAGGAGATCCGCGAGGTGCTCGGCGAGGACACCCTCCTCCTGGACTCGCCCGGCTTCGCGGGCCAGATGGAGACGGGCTACGGGAGGGCCCTCGAGGCCCTCTGCCCGGAGACCAGCGCCGACGCCGGAGGCGTGAACATCGCCGGCCTGAACCTCCTCGACCCGTTCAACCGGGGGAACCTGCAGGAGGCCGCGAGGCTCCTTTCGCGGGCGGGGATCCCGGTCGCGACCCGGATCCCCGAGGACCCTCTCGGGAAGATCGGCAGCTGCGGTCCGTTCACGGTATCGGTGAACCCGGATCTCCCCGCGGGCGCCGGAGATGACTGCGGGGATCTCCTCGGCCTCGGGGCGGTCGGAAGGACTTTCCTCCGGCTGGGAGACCGCCTCCCCGGGATCGACACCGGCCCGGTCCTCGGCGAGGTATCGGGGGCGGAGGAGCGGGTTCAGCGGGCCGCGGACAAGTACCTCCGGCGGTTCGACCCTCCGCGGGCCGCGGTGTTCGGCGGCCTCTCGTACGCCCTCTTCGCCGCGGAGACCCTCCGCCGGTACCTGGATGCCGAGATCCTCGTCGTGGGGTCCCGGAACGGCACCAGGCCATCGCCCCTGCCGGTGAAAGAGATGGGCCGGATCGGGGGGATAGCGGAGGTCCTCAACCGCGAGAGGCCGGA
Source organism: Methanomicrobiales archaeon (assembly GCA_035517575.1). Taxonomy (GTDB): domain Archaea; phylum Halobacteriota; class Methanomicrobia; order Methanomicrobiales; family JACTUA01; genus JACTUA01. Next base: position 5,198 of record DATIYO010000076.1, on the reverse strand, counting down.
CCTCGTGGTCGGGTCCTCGTTCGAGAGGTCTGCCTGGCCGGGCGCTGCCTTCGTCGGGCTCACTCCCCCGATCCGGGGAAGGGTCCTGCTCAGGTCCCGAGCCCTGGCAGGGATCGAGGGGACCCTCTCGTTCATGGAAGAGGTCCTCAACGCCTGCATGGACCGGAAAAGAACGTCAACAGCCAGGCCCTGAACCAGGTCTCCCGCAGGCCCGGGGAAAAAAAAGGGATTATTTCTTGATGATGGTGACCTTCGGGCCCCCGCCGCGGTTCGCGAGGAACGACCCGAGCTTGGTCTCCATGTCGGCCGTGCTGGTCCCCATGAGGATCAGGAAGACCTCGGAATAGTTCTTCCCCGCGAGGACGACCTGCTCCATCAGGACCTTCAGGTCGGCGAGGGTGGCGAGGTCGCGCTTCATCACGATCCCCACCGCCTCGCTCGCGGCGCCGGTCTTGCGCCTGACCCCGATGTCCATGCCCTTCCCGTCGGAGAACTCGATGGTGGGCCGCCTCCCGAAGAACGAGGCAGGGGCCGCCATCCGATCCTGGAGGTACTTCTTCAGGTCGTCCAGGTAGCTTGGTCCGATGTGGTAGGTCTTCCGTGGCTGCCAGCTCTCGATCAGCCCGCCGATATCCTGCACGAGACTCGCGCTCATCGCCAATCCTCCGCCAATTCGTCGTCAGTTCCGGATTACCGTGATCTCCCGTGCCTTCCGGCCGCGGGACCGGATAATGCTCCCCCTCCGGGATGATAAACCTGTAGGATTTTCCCCATCGCCTGAAGATGGGGGGGAGGGGAGGCCCGTTCCCGCGGTCAGGGTTCTCCCAGGGACGCGGCGATGAAGTCGCCGACCTCCCGGGTCCGGGCCTGCCCGCCCATGTCCCGGGTCTTCACCCCCGCGGTGATGGCCCGCCCGATCCCGTCGAGGACCGCGGCGGCCGCCTCGCGCTCCCCCAGGTGGTCGAGGAGCATCGATCCCGCCCAGATGGTCGCGACCGGGTTCGAGACCCCGAGCCCCCGGTACTTCGGGGCCGAGCCATGGATGGGCTCGAACATCGAGGTCCCGTCGGGGTTGATGTTCCCGCCCGGGGCGAGGCCGAGCCCGCCCTGGATCATGGCGCCCAGGTCGGTGATGATGTCGCCGAACATGTTCGGGGAGACCACCACGTCGAAGGTCTCGGGGTTCTTCACGAACCACATGGTGATCGCGTCGACGAAGGAGAACTCGGAGGCGACCCGGGGGTACCCCGCGGCCACCTCGGAGAAGACCTCGCGCCACAGGCCGTAGATCTCGGTGAGGACGTTCGCCTTGTCCACCGAGGTGACCTTCGGGGCCGGCCTCCCCCGCCGGACCGCCTGGTCGAAGGCGAACCGGATGACCCGCCGCGTCCCCTCCCTCGTGACGAGCCCGATCTGGTAGGCCACCTCCTCGGCGTCGCTCTCGGCGTCCACCCCGAACTTCACCTGGTAGAGGGAGCGGATCACCTCGAGCACCCGCCGCTCCTCCCCGCGGAACCGTGAGCCGATCCCGACGTAGAAGTCCTCGGTGTTCTCCCGCACGACGACGAAGTCCACGTCGGCCGGTCCCTTGCCGGCGAGCGGGGTAGAGACCCCGGGGAGGAGCTTCACCGGCCGGAGGTTCACGTACTGGTCGAAGTGGAACCGGAGGGCGAGGAGGATCCCCTTCTCGAGGATGCCCGGCTTCACCCGCTCGTCCCCGATGGCCCCGAAGTAGACGGCCCGGCACTTCCCGAGGGCCGCGAGGTCCCCGTCGGTGAGGAGCTCGCCGGTCCGGAGGTACCGCTCGGCCCCGATGTCCAGCTCCTTCCACCGGATCCCGAAGCCGAACCGCTCGCCGGCGGCATCGAGGACCTTCCTCCCCTCGGCGAGCACCTCGGGGCCGATCCCGTCGCCCCCGATGGCCGCTACGTCGTGACGTCGCGGCATGTCCTCACCTCCGAGAGCCCCCGGGCGTACTCGACGAGCCCGCCGGCGTCCACGATCTCCTTCAGGAAGTCGGGCACCGGTTCGAGCTCGTACCGTTCACCGCCGACGGTGAGAAAGCCCCCTTCCAGGTCGAGCTCGGCCACCGCCCCGTCCCGGATCTCGCCTGCCCGGGGACAGACCAGGGGGAGCATCCCCGAGTTGATCGCGTTCCGGTAGAAGATCCGGGCAAAGGACCTCGCGACGATGACCCGGATCCCCGCGCCCTTCAGGGCGAGGGGGGCGTGCTCCCGCGAGGAGCCGCACCCGAAGTTCTTCCCCGCGACGATGACGTCGCCGGGCTTCGCTCCCCCCGCGAAGTCGTCCCTCGTCCCCTCGAAGGCATGCTTCGCGAGCTCCGCGGGGTCGTACAGGGTGAGGAACCGGCCGGGGATGATGGCGTCCGTGTCCACGTCGTCCCCGAACCGCCAGGCCCTCCCCGTGAGCATGCCTGGCGCCTGCCTCGCCGCCTTCTCCTCCCGCGCCCCCGTCTTCCGCGCCATGCCTAGGCCTCCCTCGGGTCGGCGATCTCGCCCCGGATGGCCGTCGCCGCAGCCGTCGCGGGCGAGGCGAGGTAGACCTTCGCGTCCGCCGACCCCTGCCTCCCCCTGAAGTTCCGGTTCGAGGTCGAGAGGGAGACCTCGCCCGGGCCGAGGAGCCCGAAGGCACCGCCCATGCACGGCCCGCAGCACGGGGCCTCCACGAGCGCCCCCGCCCCGACGAAGCGCTCGAGGAACCCCGCCCTGAGGGCCTTCAGGTACTCGGCCCTCGAGGCGGGGATGATGATGACCCGGAGGTCCTTCGAGAACTTCCGGTCCCCGAGGACCCCGGCCACCTCACTCAGGTCCTCGAACCGGCCGTTGGTGCAGGAGCCGATGAAGACCTGGTCGACCGGTGTCCCCGCGACCTCCCCGACGTCCACGACATGGTCGACGTTGTGGGGGACCGCCACCTGGGGAGCGAGGTCGGTAACGTCGTAGGAGCGCTCCTCGCGGTACGTCGCGTCCGGGTCAGCGGCGAGGTCGAAGGGCTTCAGGTCCCTCCTCCCCTTCAGGTACTCCCAGGTGATCCGGTCCGGCGGCACGATCCCCGCCTTCGCCCCCATCTCGATGGCCATGTTGCAGCAGGTCATCCTCCCCGCCATCCCCATGCCCTCCAGGGTCTCCCCCGTGAACTCGATGGCCTGGTAGGTCGCCCCGTCGGCCCCGACGTCCCCGACCAGAGAGAGGATGAGGTCCTTCGGGCCGACCCTCGCGGGAAAGGCACCGTTCGCCTCGAGCCTGATGGTCTCGGGCACCCGGAAGTAGAGGGCCCCGAACTTGAGGACGAAGCCCATGTCCGTCGAGCCGATGCCGGTCGCAAACGCCCCTGTCGCCCCGTACATGCAGGTGTGCGAGTCCGCCCCGACGACGATCTCCCCCGGGGCTGCGAGGCCCCGCTCCTCGACGACCTGGTGGCAGACCCCCTCGTTCAGGTCCAGGTTCCCGATCCCCTGCTCCTCGGCGAACATCCGCATGAAGATGTGGTTCTGGGCCGCGGGGATGGAATCGGCGGGCACCTGGTGGTCGAAGAGCATGATCACCTTCTCCGGGTCAAAGACCCTCTTCCCGTCCATCTCCCGGAACTTCTGGATGGCCAGGGGGCCGGTGATGTCATGGATCATGGCCGCGTCGACGGGGGCCATGACCACCTCCCCGGCTCCCGCCTCCCGCCTGCACCCGCGGGAGAAGATCTTCTCGACGATGGTGGCTCCCATGAGCAAATCCCGGAGATCAATGGACGGGTGAGGGTATGGTTGTTTCGGGCGGGTTGCCCCGCCCGGTGAGAAGAGGCCGTGGGGGCCAGGAAAAAAGGATCAGAGTTTCTTTCTCACGACGAGGGCCGCGAGGGCGGTCACCCCGAGGATCGCCACCGGGACCGCGACGGTGGGGAACTCGGGGACCGGGACCGCCGTGCCGCTCGTGCAGGAGCCGGTGCTGCAGACCTGCCCGTCCCCGCAGTCCGAGTCCGCCATGCAGCCCAGGGCAAACTCCTCGATCCGGTCGTTGTTGTAGTCGGCGACGTAGACGATGCCTGCCCCGGCCGTGACGACCGCCGTCGGGTACCTCAGCTGCCCGGGATCGGTCCCGTAGACACCCCAGGAGGTGAGGAAGGTACCGGCCGAGTCGAACTTCTCGATCCGGCTGTTCCCCTCGTCCGCGACATAGACGTTACCCGCGGTGTCGGCGGCGACGCCGTAGGGGGTGTTGAACTGGCCGTCGCCGGAGCCCGCCGAGCCCCACGCGGTGAGGAAGTTACCGTCCCCGTCGAACTTCTGGATGCGGTTGTTGTTCGTGTCAGAGACGTAGACGTTGCCCGCGGCGTCCGCCCCGATGCCGATCGGGTAGTAGAGCTGGCCGTCCCCGTACCCGAACCCGCCCCATGCGGCGAGGAAGGTCCCGGTCCCGTCGAACTTCTCGATCCGGCAGTTCCCGTAGTCGACGACGAAGACATCGCCCGAGGCGTCTGTCGCGATCCCGAAGGGGAAGAAGAACTGGCCATTGGCCGAGCCCTGCGACCCCCACGCGGTGAGGAAGTTACCGGACGAGTCGAACTTCTCGACCCGGTGATTCCCCGTGTCGGAGACGTAGACGTTCCCCGCCGTATCCACAGCGATCCCTGACGGGTCGCTGAACTGCCCGTTGCCCGAGCCCGTTGATCCCCAGGTGGTCAGGAACGTGCCACCCGAGTCGAATTTCTGGACCCGGTCGTTATAGCTGTCGGTGACATAGATGTTCCCCGACGCGTCCCTGGCGACTCCCCAGGGATAAGTGAACTGCCCGTTGCCCGAGCCTCGCTCACCCCACGCGGTGACGAACGTATAGGTCTGGGCGGCGGTGACCCCCTGCACGAGGATCAGGGCCGCAAGAACCGCGAGGGCACCAACCAAAAGATGTTTCCTCATCCACTGCTCCCCTCCTGCCGTGTAAGGTAATGCCCTTTACCGGCCTCTGATCCCTTAAATGTTTCCGTATAGGACTTATTTATAAAATCAAGTGAAAAAGAGACTTCCGTTTATAGAAATCCTTATACGTCATTGTTCGGTTCTAAGCAAAAAACCGGTTTTCTATTTAGAGCTTGTGAATTGACCCGGGACGACATCGGCCCCCGTCGTGAATCGGCGACGAGGCTTCGCCCCGGAGCAGATCGGAGTGCCGGCGCGACGGGGTCCCCCG
>DATIYO010000075.1:0-14841 GCA_035517575.1 Methanomicrobiales archaeon | reverse complement strand
GGACGATGATCGCCTCTGGTGCGGAATCGACAAGGGCCCGGTACCTCTCCTCGCTCTCCCGCAGTGCATCCTCGGCACGCTTCAGGTCATGGATGTCGGTCGCCGTGCCGATCCAGCGCCGGATGGCCCCGCCCTCGTCCCTGACGGGTGAGCCGCGGGTCAGGTGCCACCGGTACTCGCCGTCGAAGCGCCGGAGGCGGTGCTCGATCACCGAGCTCTCGCCGGTCCCGAGGGCCTTCTGCCATGCGGCGGCCGTGGCCGGCAGGTCGTCGGGGTGGATCAGCGACTCCCAGTTCCAGCCCTTCACCTCGTCCAGCCCGACACCCCCGTACACGAACGCCTGCTGGTTGTAGTAGTCCATCGATCCCGACGCATCGGCGCTCCAGACGATCTGGGGCATCGCCTCTGCGAGCACCCGGAACCGCTCCTCGCTCTCCCGGAGGGCCTCCTCCACCCGCTTGCGGTCGGTGATATCGTGGGAGATAGCCCCGACGCCGTACACCTCCCCGCCGGCATCCACGAGCGGGAACTTGTTCGCAAGGAAGATATGGTGACCATCCGCGAGATCGGCCACTTCCTCGACCTGGATGGCCTTCCCCGTCCCCAGAACCTTGCTGTCATGAGCCTGCCAGTAGTCGGCGACTTCCCCCGGGGCGATGTCGTAGTCGGTCTTGCCTTTTATCGCCTCCCGCGACATTCCAAGCATTCTCTCCAGCGTCGCGTTGATGGTGATGAACTTCCCGTCGCGGTCCTTGAGGAAGATGGGCGACGGGCTGCCATCCATGACGTCCTGCAGGAGCCGCTCGCTCTCCTGCAGAGCTACCTCTGCCCGCTTGCGCTCGGTGATGTCCCGGTTGCTCCCCCGGGTACCGAGGAACTCCCCCTTTGCACCGTAGATCGGCTGGCAGACATGCTCGACCCAGCACGAGGTTCCGTCGGGACGAACGTAGCGCCACTCCCCCATCCCGACCCCCTGTTTCTCATGGACCTCGTGCTGGTGTTCCTCGAACCCCGGAACGTCGTCGGGGTGGATTATCTTCCCGCGGAGATCCGGGTCGGCAAGGAACTCGTCGGCCTTGCGGCCCGTGATCATCTCGCAGGAGGGCGAGCAGTAGATGAACTTCCCCGCCGGATCGATCCAGAACTCCCAGTCATAGGTGTTATCGGCGACCGTCCGGTACCGCGCCTCGCTCTCTCGAAGGGCGTCCCGGGCCAGGATGGCGTCCTCCATCAGGTTGAGGGCCGCCTTCCGGGAGGCCGTGAGGGTCTCGTTGGCCTGCAGGAGTTCGTCGGCCTTCCGGCCGAGCTCGGTGTTCAGCTGCCGGATGGCCTCCTCCACCTGTTTCCGCAGGGTGATATCACGGCCATAGACGTTCACGTAGGCCTCGCCCGGGGGGCGGACTGCCACGAGCCAGGAAACCCTGCCTTGCCGGTCGGTGATCTCGGTCTGGTGTTCGTATTCATCGCCGCCCACGCTGTCCACCAGGGTCCGGACGGCGGCCGGCACCGGTTCGCCTTCCACCCAGCCCATCTCCCCGAGCCAGGTCGCGGCCGGCGGGTTCGCGTAGAGGAGCGCACCTTCGAACGTTATCCTCATGATGGGGTTGGGATTCTGCCCCGGGAACTGGGCGAGCTGGCGGAGCGCCTCGTCCGCCCGCTTCCGGTCGGTGATGTCGGTGAACACCGTCGCGAACTTCCCTTTCCCCGGCGAGAAGACCGAGATCGCGAAGTGCCGTTCCATGGGAGGGAAGTAGGTCTCGAAGTGCTCCGGCGCACCTCCCGATGCGACCCTCGAGTACACGTCGAGGTACGGGGGGCTCCCGGTGCCATAGAGTTCTGTGGCTCTCCTGCCCACCGCAACGCTCCGGGAGAGACCCGTGATCATCTCGAACGCGGGGTTGACGTCCGTGACGACGTAGTCGACGGCATCCCCCCCCTCGTACACGACGTTATGGATGGCGAGGCCTTCGGTCATGGATTCGTAGAGGACCCTGAGGCGCGCCTCGTTCTCCCGGAGGGCATCCTCGGCCTGCCTGCGCTCGGCCATCTCCCTCTCGAGGTCCGACTTCTTCGCGGTGACGGTCTTTAAGGAGGCGGTCATGAGGTTGAAGGCCCGCGAGAGCTCGCTGATCTCGTCGTCCCCCTTCACGTCGATCACATGGTCGAGGTTCCCCGAGCCGATGACGCCCGCACCCTCCTGGAGACCGGCGATGGACCGGAGGGCCCGCCGGTAGAAGAGGAGGTAACTCGTCAGGAGGAACACGGAGCATAACACCATCAGGGAGACGGTCAGGAGGCTGTTCTCCATCTTCACCGTGTTCGCCTCGTCCCGAAGGATGTCCGAGAGCCGGCCCGCGTCAAAGACCATCCCCTGGTTCTGGATCGCGAGCCTGCTCCACGAGAGCTGGATGAAGGCGGGATCCGGCCCACCGCCGGCCTGTGCGGGGGCGGCGGGGGTCGAGACGAGGTCATCGAAGATCGACCTCAGGTTCCTCAGGTTTGCCTGGAGGCCGCCCACGATCGCGAGCTGCTCGGGGGTATTCACCGAGAGGTTCGCCACATCGGCGGAGATCGAGGCATACTTCGATTCCCACCGGTCGGCCTGCAGCTGCTCGCGGTACAGGACATAGTCGTTCGAGAGGTAACCGAGTTCCCCGACCTTGAGGGCGATCCCCTGTGCAAGCGCTTCCCCCCGGTTCAGCCGATCCACCTCCCGGTTCGTCGTGATCACGAGGCTCGAGACGATGAGGAGGAGCAGGGCGAAGACGATAAGGCCGATGAAGAGCTGGGTCCTGATCTTCATGTCTCTGTCACCTGATGATGTTCACCGAGCCGGGTCTCACCGCTTCCAGGCCGGCCGTGTCGATATACCGCCTGAAGTCCGGTACCGCCGTTTCATTCGTCAGGTTGTTCGCGATCATCCACCGTGCCTCGTCCTCCATCGTGAGGACGAGTGACTGGTCGAGGGTGAGGGTGAACTGGTTCTGCTGCCAGACCGTATCCATATACCCTGGATCGAGGTTCAGCCGTTCCTGCACGATGGCCTTGGCCTCGGCCGGGTGGGTGCCCGTAAACGCTTCGGCCTCCGCGAGGGCCCGGAGGAACCGGGTGACCTGCTCCGGATGCCCGGCGATCCAGCTGTCGGTGGAGACGACCAGCGCATACAGCGGCTGGCTGCTCTGCGCCGGCCAGGCGACCGCGTTTGTGCCCAGGCGGTCCCTTGCGAGATCGGCATAGGGCTGGGCCAGGACCGCGGCATCGATATCCCCGGCCGTGACCGCGTTCGCGGTTTCATTGGGCGTCTTCACACTCAGATACCGGATGTCCTGCATCCCCAGGCCGTGGAGAGAGAGGAATCTTCCGAGGTAGAATTCGGCGATGGATCCCGTGGTCGTCCCAACCCGTTTTCCTTTGAGATCGAGGGGATTCACGATCCCCCTGTCCTTCCTGGCGATGATGTAGATGTACTCGCCCTTGTCCATGCTGGCCAGGGCACGGGCCGGGGTACCCTGGAACACCTTCCCGACAAGGGGGTACTCGGAGACGCTCACCGCCATGTCTCCCTTGCCGTTTACCATGTCATCCAGGGCTGCTGCCCCGGAGGAACTCCTGTACAGGGTCAGGCTGAGGCCGTTTTCGGTGAAAAACCCTCGGTCATCGGCGACCAGGAACAACTCTGACGACTCGAACGGGGAATACGCGACGGAGATCGAATCCATGGTGCCTGGCGGGGTTTTCCGGAGGTCCAGAAAGGTCCATGCCCCGAGCCCGGCCAGGGCGATCGCGACCACGACGATGATGATGACGGCAGTGTTCTTCATCCTGTATCCCACAACCCCTGAAGCGTCACGATACTCCCGTATCACCTGATGAGGTACACCGATCCCGGCTTTACCTCCTCAAGGCCTTTCGTGGAGAGGTGATCCACGAAGTCAGGGGGGGTCGTACCGGTGGTGAGGTTATTTGCGATCATCCACCGCCCTTCGTCATCCATGGCGACGACGAGGGACTGGTCAAGCGAGAGCGAGAGCCGGTGCTTCGGCCACATCGTCCCTATATACGCGTCAGTAACGTTCAACCGTTGCTGAACAATCCTCTCCGCCTCATCCGGATGGCTGGCGGAGTATGCCTCGGCCTCGTCGAGCGATCGCAGGAACCTGGCGATTGCCTCCGGGTGGCCCGTGATCCATTCCTCCCTGCCGGTCATAATCCCGAAGGTCGGCTGGCCGCCCTGCGCCGGCCAGATCACCGCATTGCCGCCAAATCCTGCTTCAACCGTCTCGGGATCGATGTTCCAGATAATCGCAGCGTCTATGCTCCCATCCGTAAGAGCTCCCACGAGCTGCGCCGGTTTGAGATCAACGCGGGTTACATCCGTCAGGTTCATGCCCCGCAGGGCGAGGAACCGGCCGAGGTAAAATTCCCCGATCGACCCGCGGGCGACCCCGATCTTCTTCCCCGCGATGTCCGTACTGTTCCGTATTCCCCGGTTTTTCATTCCTACAAGATAGGTCGTCTGGTACTTGTCGACACACCCGATCACGCTGATATTTTCTGATCTGAGCATCTCTGCAGCGATCGGGTACTCGGTGGACAGAGCGATATCCGATTCACCTGCCTCCATCCCCGTGACTGCAGACAGTGCCGAATCATAATTCTTTACGGTGACCTTGAGGCCATTCGCGGGGAAGGATCCCTGATCTTCGGCGATGTAGATCAATCCGGCCAGTTCAACGGGTGCTGTTCCGATCGTGATCGTCTCCGGCGTTCCAGGGGATGGTGTCCGCGAGGAGGTATACCATGCGAGGGAGCCTGCTATCGCGAGGATGCCCAGGATGGCGATCCCGAGGACTGCACTCCTGCTCATGGCCCCTTCTCCTCAAGGTTCATGGTGTACGGCTTCGGCTCGCCGAGCCGCCCACTCAGCTCGTTCACCTGATTCTTCAGCTCGACCATGCGGAGCTCGCGGTCGACCATGGTGCGGTTGAACCGTGTCAGCTCCTCGTTCGTGGCATGCAGCTCCTCGGCATGCAGCCGGATCTCCTCCTCGGCCTTCTTTCGCCCGGTGATGTCCCGCAGGACCCCGTCCCGGTACAATGGCCGGCCCGCGGCGTCCCTGGTGACGGCCAGGTTAGCGGAGATCCAGCGGTATTCCCCGGTTTTGTTACGCCAGCGAAAGTCGATCTGACCGGAACCGGACTCGGAAACATGCCGGACCGCTTCCTGGACCGCGGCCTGGTCATCGGGGTTCACCCGGGCACTCACATCCTCGGGCGACATGGCGATCATTTCCTCTGGCGAGAATCCATAGATCGACAGGATGGCCGGGCTGAAATACAGGTAGCGACCGGTTGCCAGGTTCAAGCGGAAGATGGCATCCGCGGAGCGATCCAGCACGGACCGGAACTTCTCCTCGCTCTCCCGGAGCGCCTCCACTGCCATGTGCCGGTCCGTGACGTCGAGGCTCATGGAGACGAGCGCGACCACCTTCCCGTCGATGATGATGGGCGCCATGTACCAGTTGAACCAGAACTGGCTCGGGGGATTGCTCTTATAAGGGAAGTCGAGGAAGCTCTTCGGCTTTTTCGTCCGGACGACCTCGTCGAAGACCGCCACGACCCCCTCGGCCTCCACGGCCGGCGCGTAATCGTACACGGAGAGGCCGGCCATACCCTGGCTCCGGAAGGGCTCGGCGAACAGCTCCTGGTAGTACCGGTTGTGCACGAGGACCCGGTACTTCGGGTCAATGTCGAAGAGGACGAGTCCGGCCGGCGTGTTATCGAACAGCGCCTGGATCTCGGTCTGTTTCCTCTTCAGCGCCTCCTCCGCCTGCCTCTGGTCCGTGATGTCCCGGATCACATAGGCATACCTTGGCTCCCCTGCAGGGTTCGCGCCCAGGTAATTCACCGTTGCAGAGAGCCATGCCTCCTTCTCCCCGCGCCGGTCGGCGTACTCGAAATGGGCGGGTTTTCCCGTGCGCCGGCTCTCCTCGTAGTGGCCGATCCACCGGGCCAGGATCTCCCGGGGTTCGCCAAGCTCGGACCCCAGCCTGTTCCGCATGGCCTCGGGCGTGAGGCCGAGGAAGCCCGCGGTTACCACGTTGTCCGCGACATGCCGGACGTCGGTCCCGGCGACCACCTCCACGATGCCCCGCATGTCGCCCGGGGCATCGAAGAAGCTCCGCAGCACCGATTCGCTGTCCCGCAGCGCCTCATCGGCCCGCTTGAGCTCGGTGATGTCCGTATGGTGCCACAGGCGGCCGACCGGGTTTCCGTCGACCCGCAGGGGGACGAAGTCCCGGAGGACGGTCCTCCCCCTGATGACGACCTCCTCGCCATGGACTGGTTCCCCCCGCCCGAGGATGTCCCTGATGTGGGCGAGGGCTTCATCGGGATGCTCGTAACCGGTCTTCACCTTGTCGATGATCTGCTGCGATGTGAGGCCACCCAGATCGGCGGGCGTTTCTTTAAACCCGTAGAGGTCGCAGAGGGCCTGGTTGGCGAACTCGACGGTCCCGTCCTCTCGCGCGAGCAGGATCGGGGAGTACGCGGCCGAGAGCACCGCGTAGAACCGCTCGAAGGTGGTCCTGAGCTCCCTCTCCCGGGCCCGGATGGCCTCTGCATCCTCCCGGCGGTCGGTGACGACGACGCTGATCCTCGCGCCGGGTTCCCTGGAGAGCGGGCTCATGGAGATGGAGACCGGGAGGGTCTCCGCACCGAGCCGCAGGTTCACCCTCCCCCGGCACGGGCCCTTCGGCACGTTCTGGAACGAGGCCCGGAAGGCGGGGAGATCGCTCTCAAATATGTAATCGTGGATTGTCGTCCCGGGGATCTGGCCCGGCGGTACCCCCACCATCGAGGCGAACCGGGCATTGGCATAGAGGATCATCCCCTCGGGAGAGGTGGTGAGGGCCCCTTCGCTGATGGACTCCACGAGTGCCCTGTACGGCTGGTCCGGCCCTTCGAGGGTATAGATCCTGCTCGCATCGCCCTTCGCGACGACGATGGCATCGACCTCACCCGAGCGGATGGCATCGAGCGTCTCCCGGAGTTCCTGAACCCTCGCCTCGAGTTCCCGGTTCCTTGCCAGGATGTCCTGCAAATCGCCCGGCGTATCCTCCTTCATGTACCCTCCGTGCCCTGCCCCTAACCACGCCGGGGGAGAAGGTCGAGCCCGACGAGGACCTTCTCCTTCATGGTCATGTCCCCGATGATGCGCCGGAGCGGGAGCGGGAGCTTCTTGATGAGCGTCGGTGCGGCGAGGACCAGGTCGTCGGGGCTTGTCGTCCCGTCCTGGTAAATGTCGACGATCTCGAGCTCGTACCGGCCCTTCAGGTGCTCCTCGCAGATCTTCTTCACGTTCTCGACCGCGACCAGCGACCGGTGGTTGTTGCCGGCGATGTACAGCCTGAGCAGGTATTTCTCGCTCCCCGCATTCCTGAGTGCGGCTTCGTACTCCTCGGTCACGTCACCCCGTTCCCTGCCCGGCCCCATCAGGCCACCTTCCGCAGGTCGAGGCCGACGAGGACCTTCTCGGTGTTCGAGAGGTTCCCGATGATCTTCTTCACGGGCGTCGGCAGCTTCCGGATCAGGGTGGGGACCGCCACGATCTGGTCTCCCTTCGCGAGCTGGGGGTTCTTCACGAGGTCGATCACCTCGATCCGGTACTGCCCCTGCAGGTGATCCTCGCAGATCTTCTTCAGGTTCGCGAACGCGGCGAGGGAGTTCTGTGTCTGGCCCGCCACGTACAGTTTCAGGATCCACTCCTCTCCCCCGGATTCATCCCCGGGCTTCCTACCTGTCGTTCCCGGCATATGCCCTCCCTGCTCCCTGCCATCGGCGGTCATCGACCCCGCCGCTCCTGCCTGCTGCGCCTTCATGGTCGTCACCCGCAGCCATCATGGCGAGGCCGGTCATTCGTCCGCCCTGCGGGACCGTGACATCTCCTGCCGGTCCTCGTCGAGCAGCTCCTCGCGGCCGACTCCCTGCCCGATCTGGATCCCGGCCTCCTCCTCTTCCCGGGCGAAGCGCTCGCGGATCGCCTCGATCTCGGCCTCCATGATCTTCCGCTTCCGCTCCAGGTCGCGTTTCTGCCTCCCGATCTCCTCCTCACGGGCCCCCTTCGCCGCCTTCTCCCGGATTTCCTGGGCTATCCGGGCCGACCCGAAGAGCACCCCCCCGCTCCCGGGGTAGATGTCGACGAGGTCGATCCCGGTGTCGGAGAGCACGAACTCCCGGAGCTGGTTCGAGTGGGCCATGCCCCGGGACTTGATGATGGAGAACGCACGGTTCCGCTCCCCGTTGCCTTCCACGTTCTTCAGGATGAGCCAGGTGTCCATGAGGGAGGAGACATGCATCGCGGTCGGCTCGAGCCCATAGGCGCTGCTGCCGGGGTCGTGGGTGAGGGAGGTGAAGAACCCGGTGATCCCCTCGGTCTTCGCATGGTCGATGAGCCGCATGAGCACCGAGCGCACCTGTATGTCATCCCCGACCGGGTAGAGGTTGGAGATGGGATCGATCACCATGACATCGGGCCGGAAGTCCCGGAGCATCTTCAGGATCATCGCGAGGTGCATCTCCAGGCTGTACGCCGTCGGCCTCGTCGCGCTGAACCGGAGGAGGCCCTTCTCCACCCACCGCTCCAGGTCCATGCCGATGGACCCCATGTTCCTGATGAACTGGCTCTTGGACTCCTCGAAGAGCATGACGAGGCATCGCTCACCCCGCCGGCAGGCGGCATCCACGGAGGCGGCCGCGAGGCTCGTCTTCCCGGTGCCCGCGGCCCCCGATATGAGGATGGAGCTTCCCCTGAAGTATCCCTTCCCGCCGAGCATCGTGTCGAGCCGGGGGATGCCGGAGGAGATCCGTTCCACCGGCGCCTGGTGGTCGAGGGAGAGCGAGGTGATGGGGAGGACCGAGATGCCCTCGCCGCTGATCAGGAACGGGTACTCGTCGGTCCCGTGGGGGCTCCCCCGGTATTTCACGATCCTGAGCCTGCGGGTCGCGATCTGGTTTGCCACCCGGTGGTCGAGGGTGATGACGCAGTCGGCGACGTACTCCTCGAGCCCGTACCGGGTGATCCGGGTATCCCCGCGTTCGCCCGTCACAACCGCCGTGATGCCCCGGTCCTTGAGCCACCGGAAGAGCCTGCGGAGCTCGGCCCTGAGGATCGACTGGTTGGAGAAGCCCGAGAAGAGGGCCTCGAGGGTGTCGATGGCGATCCGTTTTGCGCCGACCGCATCGATGGCGGACCCGAGCCGGATGAAGAGGCCCTCCAGGTCGTACTCCCCTGTCTCCTCGATCTCGGAGCGCTCGATGAAGATGTGATCGAGCACGAGCTGCTTCTTCTTCACCATGCCGTCGAGGTCGAACCCGAGGGAGAGGAAGTTCTTCCTGAGATCCTCGATCTTCTCCTCGAAGGCGATGAAGACCCCCGGTTCCCGGTGGTCGAGGATCCCCCGCGCGATGAACTCCATCGCAAAGAGCGTCTTCCCGCACCCCGGGCCGCCCGATACGAGGGTCGGCCTCCCCTTCGGGAGCCCCCCGCCCGTGATCTCGTCAAGCCCCTTGATCCCGGACGGGACCTTCGCGAGCCCTCCGGGACCAGCAGAACCCTTCGATCTCCTCTTGCCGTGGAGCGTCGTAAGCCAGCACCTCAGTCGCCAGTCGTCGGTATGGTATCGGTATCCGGTAAAAAATGCTACAGGGTAGCCTTGTGGTGGAGTTTAAATAACCTTTGCCCGAATTTCAAATTTTGAAACTCGTGGATATCTATAAATAACGCGATGGGGAAGGGCGATGTTTTTCCCGGATCCCAACCCGGATCCGATTCTCAATTTTTGCAAACTGGAAGAATCCTTAAGGTCTCGCTGCGGGGGAGAATGGGTCTCCTGAGGACAGAGATGACGAGCGGTACGACGGTGGCCATGGCGGCCGTGAAGAAGTGGATCGGGAACCCGGTCTCCCTCCGCCTGCTCCGGTTCGTCGCGACCCGGGACGCGTGCGGGAACCGGCTCTCCCATGGGATCGACCGGTACCTCGGGATCGCGGGGGCGGACCTCTGCTGGAGGTGCCGGCTCGCCGGAAAGATCGTCGGCTGGACGCTCGGGAAGGGCGGGGAGATCTTCGGGATCGGCGAGAAGGACATGAAGGAGACCCTGGCGAACCCCGTGTTCAAGCGGGGCCTGGTCAACGTGATCGAGGGCATCGCCCGGTGCGGGGTCACGATGCCCCAGGTGGTGAACGCCCCGTTCCTCGTCGTCTGGGACTTCACGCACCGGTGCAACCTGAAGTGCCGGCACTGCTACCAGGACGCCCAGGTCGCCCTCCCGAACGAGCTCACGACCGAGGAGTCCCTCCGGCTCATCGACGAGATGGCCGACGCGGGGGTCGCGGCCATCGCCTTCTCGGGCGGGGAGCCGCTCATGAGGCGGGACCTCCTCGAGGTCGCGCACCATGCCCACGGGAAGGGGATGTACGTCTCGCTCGCGACGAACGGCACCCTCATCACCCCCGAGGTGGCGGGCCGGCTCGTCCGGGCGGGGGTGGACTATGTCGAGATGTCCATCGACGGGAAGGACGCCGCGAGCCACGACGCCTTCCGGGGCATCCCGGGGGCCTTCGACCGGACGGTGCGGGGCATCCGGAACTGCGTCGATGCCGGGCTCTTCACCTGCATCGCCTGCACCGTGACCCAGGAGAACCTCCCCGAGGTCCCCGAGATCTACGGGCTCGGGGCGGACCTCGGGGTGACCCGGATGATCTTCTTCAACTTCATCCCGACGGGGAGGGGCGCGGAGATGGCGGGGAGCGACATCTCCCCCGAAGAGCGGGAGGAGCTCCTGGGCTACCTCCTCGCGAAGAACGCGCCCGGGAAGAAGCCCGAGGTCCTCTCGACCGCGCCCCAGTTCGCGAGGGTCGCGATGGAGGCCGACGCGGGGAGGGAGGAGGTCTGCCTGGGGCACTTCTACCACAGCGCCGGGGTCTCGGAGGAGACGAAGGCACTCGCCGAGTTCATCGGGGGCTGCGGGGCGGGCCGGCTCTACTGCTGCGTCGAGCCGGAGGGGACGGTCCAGCCCTGCGTCTTCATGCCCATCCCCCTCGGGAACGTCCGGGAGCGCCCCTTCCTCGATATCTGGCACGGCCACCCCGCGCTCGCGAAGCTGCGGGACCGGAGCCGGCTCAAGGGCGAGTGCGGGAACTGCCGGAACCGCTTCATCTGTGGCGGGTGCCGGGCGAGGGCCTGGGCCTATTTCGGGGACCTGCATGCCCCTGACCCGGGCTGCATCCGGAACCGGAAGTACTGGGAGATCCTCTGCGCGGATGCCAGGCAGCGGGAGGCCGCCGCGGTGACCCCCGTTGAGCCGGCCCGGGAGGAACGCCCCGCCGAAGCCCCCGGGGCGCTCGCCGCCGGCCCGCGGGTCTGAACCCCCGCCGGAACCCGGCTCCCCCGCTCCCCACAGTCACCTTTTTCCGCTCCCTGCCTCCACCTGAGATCGTGGACTCCGTCACCCATGCCCTCGCGGCATCCTCCCTCCTCCTCGCCCTCGGCCGGCCCGAGCTCGTCCCCTTCGCGGCCCTCGGCGCCGTCTCGATGGACGCCGACGTCCTCCTCCTCCGGTTCCCCGGGAAGGACCCGGGGCACTATGTCTTCACCCACGGGGGCTTCACCCACAGCATCGCCGGCTGCCTCGCGGTCGGGTGTGCCTTCTTCGCCGCGGTGGCGGCGGTCACCCTCGCGGGGCCGGGCGCCTGGCTCTTCGGCGCCGGCCTCGGCCCGGCCGGGCTCCTCGCCCTCCTCGCGGGGGCCCTCACCCATGTCACCTGCGACTTCCTCGCCTACCCGGGGATACCGGTCCTCTACCCCCTCACCGACCGGAAGTTCACCCTCGGCATCTTCGCGGGCCCGAGCATCCTCCTCCTCGGGGTGAGCTGGGGATACCTGGCCACCCTCCTCCTCGGGGTCGCGCACCTCGCCGATTACCGGGCCTGGGCGATGGTCTTCCTCGCGTACATCGGGGG
This sequence comes from Methanomicrobiales archaeon, assembly GCA_035517575.1. Taxonomy (GTDB): domain Archaea; phylum Halobacteriota; class Methanomicrobia; order Methanomicrobiales; family JACTUA01; genus JACTUA01. The sequence continues at coordinate 2,821 of DATIYO010000075.1, read as the reverse complement.
AAAGGCCCTCCTCAAGCTCTTCGTCGCCGCGACGAGCGACGGGGCGACCGTGCCCACGAAGAACCCCTTCCACTGGTTCGTGATCCGTGACCTGGACGGCACCTACTCGATCCAGTCCCGGAACCTCCTGGGCGGCCCCGCCGAGCCTCGGGTCTTCCCGAAGTTCACGAACATCTCGCCGGCCGAGGTCGAGGGGCTCCGGGACCTCCCCGAGGTCAGGAGGCACCGGTACAACTCCTACATCCAGACCGTCGAGAAGAACGGGGAGACCGTCACCTTCCGCGACCCCTTCCGGTCCGAGGGCTTCACCCGGTACCCCTTCGACAACGTGACGGTCGACGTGGTCTCGGGGAAGGCGGTGCCGGCATCTCCCGCCGGGGATCCCTGAAACCGGTTTCCCCTATTTCGCCCCCTTTACTGCCGCGTACCCCATGTACAGCGCCCCGATCATGAGGATGTAGCCGATGATCCGGATGGCGAGGACGGGGACGGCAAGGGCATCGCCCGCTCCGATGATGGTCGTGAAGTGGGAGAAGCCGAAGAGGAGGAACGCCCCTGCCACGTAGAGGAGGCTGTCGTTCCCGGTCTTCCGGTACGCGAGGAGGCCGACGATGACAACGAGGAGGGAGAAGAGGAGGTTCACCACGGGGGTCGGGTCGAGGACGAGTGCCATGCGGGATCACCTGGAGTTGGTACTGTTCGTCAGGACCCGGCCACGGATGAAGGTTGCGAAACGATCCCTTTGCCATGCACCGGACCGTGCATGAAGATGAGGCGTAAAGCACGCCGACCGGTGGCCTCAGCCCCCCTTTGCAGCCTTCCCGGGAACCTGGCGCGCCGGTTTCCCGCCCAGGGTTCCCTTTTCGCTGAACTCCCGGAGCTCGGACAGGTTCTGCACCATTTCCTTCCTCTTCATCCAGACATAAGGGATCATGATGGCCTGGAGCGCGATGATGAAGAGAAAGATGATCCCGAGGACATCTGACACCGATGAGGAAACCCCTCCCTCCCGGAAAACAGGGAGGATGAGGATCATCAATCCCCCGATGGTGACCATGATGCCGATATTCAGGAGGACGAGCCACGGGAACAGGGAAATGAATTCCCCTGCCGAAACGATGGCGCAGGGAAGATGTTCGCAGTCATAGGCTCCGCAGGACGCACGGCCGAGATATTGGCTGAGCGGGGCCGATACCGTGTACTTTTTCGTCGTCCCGTCCTGTCGCTGCAGCACGACCGCCATGGACGTCCTCCCTGGAAAGAATGACCACCGGGAACCATATCCCTTCCGGCTCACGGGACACGCCGGGCACGGCCGGTGGCGGGTCGTCCGGCTCAAAGGCTTTACCATCCGGAGGCGAAGATCAAGGGTGAGCGAGGGTATCTAAGCCTGGTCAAAAGAGGCAGACTCAAGATCTGCTCCAGAAGTGGTTCGCGGGTTCAAATCCCTCCCCTCGCATGCGCAAAGGAGTTATAGCCGGCCGGATAACCGGCCTACGGACCGTTCGCGGCCCGGGTATTCGCGGAGGCGGGTCACGACCTTTCAGGATTCCAGGGAGAGGATCCGAGCATCGGTCCGGGACCACAAGTTCGCCTATCTCCTCGGGAGCCTCTGCCTCCTCTTCATCCTCTTCCCGTTCCTCGAGAGCATGACCTTCGGGAGGCACCTCTTCTCCCTCCTCCTCGCCCTCATCCTGATCATGAGCATCCCCGCCGTGAGCGGCACGGGAGAGATCGTCGAGACCGGCTCCTTTGTCCGGGCCCTCACCATGCTCGAGTCGGTGATGGGGCTGTTCTACGTCGCGTTCGTCATCTCGAAGCTCGTCTCGCCGGTGAACCGGAACCCCTGAGCGGCTCCCCCCTCGCCTTCCTCTTCCCCCGCTCCCCGTCCTCCCCAAGCCTTAATACCGATGAGCGGTCATGGGCAGATCATCTGCCCCTTTGCCGGCGAGCCCCTTTTCTGCGGCGGGGGGAGGGACCGGCCCGGAGCAGGGAACAGGAGGCGACAGTCGATGAAGGGAGGTACCTGGAAGATCGCCGCCGTCGTGATCCTCTCCGCGATGGTCCTCGCGGGGGCCGCGGCGGCCCAGGAGGGGACGATCCAGTTTGCGAAGAACGACAGCACGGTCACGATCTCGGGTTCCACGAACCTCGCCGCCGGCGACCGGCTCATCGTGACCGTGGTCTCGGCGGGCTTCACCCCCACCGAGAAGGGTACCGGGGGCGCCTTCGGCGGGGCGGGGGGGACCGCGGTGGTCCAGCCCGGGTCGCCCCTCAACACGTACAGCTTCGGCGTGGACGTCTCGGCCTTCCCCCCGGGGGAGTACCTGGTGACCGTGGAGTCGGTGGAGACGGGATTCCGGGCGTCCGGGCAGTTCGTCCTCCCCTGGTCGGCAGCCGCCCCCGCGACCCCGGCCGCGGCGCCCGCGACCACGGGGACGACGGCGGCCCCCGCCGCGACGACGCCGGCCGCCGCCCCGGTCCCGTCCACGACCCGGCCGGTGCCCCTTCCCTGGGCGGTTTCCGTCGGTGCGCTGGCCATCGGGGCGGGGATCCTCGCGGGCCGGCGCTGAAATTTTTCGGAAGGGCTATTCCCTCGCGGCGGTATAGCTCCCGGTATCCGGGGCTATGACCGCTCTTCAGGACCTCCCTGATCCCGCCGTGACCAACGGTGGCGCCTGGGCGAGACCCGACCGGTACTACAACCGGCTCCTCGACGAGAGCATCATGGCGGTCCTGCGCCAGGCCGCCCGGATCGTCCTCCTCCGGCCGTCCCTCCTCGCCTTCGCCGCCCGGACCATTCTTCACCAGCGGAGCGCCG
>DATIYO010000074.1:0-4034 GCA_035517575.1 Methanomicrobiales archaeon | reverse complement strand
GGTCTTCCGCTCAGGGAACCTCGTCACCGTGATCCGTCGGGAGGCAGGTTTCTCGGCCGAGCCTGCCCGTGCCCATGCCCTCACGGGCGAGGCGGTACGGGAGATCCTCTCCAGGCGAGGGGAGTCCCCGTACCAGGTCGGGAATGTCCAGGTTGCATGGCCTCCCGGCTGGTACGCGAGGAAGGGCGACATCGGCGGGCTGCGCCGCGACCTGCTCGCCGAGGTGGAGAGGGCGCTTGTCCTGGCAGGGAGGCCGGATGCCGGCGAGGTTCAGAGGACGAGGGAGAGGCTGGAAAAGGCCCTCGCAGCTGAGAGTTCCTCCGCCCCGCCTCCCCCGCCCCGCCGTGTTCCCCAGGCCCTCATGGTGATGACCGATTCCCTCGAAGGGGTGTCGGGCATCGCCTCCGAGGGGACGGGTTACCTCGCCTTCGAGCCCGCGCCCCCGATCCCCAGGTCGGGCGGGGTGAGATCGGGGGGATCCTATCCGTGGAAGGAGACCGGCGAGATGCTCCAGGAAGCGGCCGTGGCGGTCAGCGGGACCGGCTGGACCCTTTTCTGGAAGTGGCCGGGGATCACGGGCGACTCGTGGATCGGGGGCGCCCTCGATATCCTCCGGGACCCGGAGATGTCAGGCCTTCCCGGTCTCATGGTCGATGGTCCGGGGGCTGCCCACGCGGTCGCGGCCGCCTTTCCCGAGTTTCATCTCCACGGAGGGACCGGGCTGAACGCCTGGAACGCGAGGACGGTCCGCCTCTTCGCGCCGATGTTCCGGTCCCTCATGCTCTCGCCGGAGCTTTCGCGGGAAGACCTCGGGGAGCTCCTCCCCCGGTTGCCCCGGACGGGCTGCCCCCGGCTCGGGTTCCTGGTCGAGGGGAACCTCGAGCTGATGGTGAGCGAGGACCGCCTCGCCGGGCTCGTCCCCGACCGGCGAGTCGGGAACCGGCGGCCCGGGTTCATCGGGATCCGGGACGCGACCTCGCGCATCTTCCCCGTCGGGGCCGATCCCTGCGGGAGGACCCGGATCCTCAACCCGGTGGAGACCTGCCTCATCGACCAGTTGCCGGCCCTCTCCTCCCTCGGGATCGGCATCCTCTCCATCGACGCGCGAGGCCGCGGTCCCCGTTACGGGCGGGAGATGGCGGCGATCTACCGGCAGGCCATCGCGCTCGGCGAGGCGGGCGGGGAGCGGGAGGCGCGCGGCCTGGCCGACCTGCGGGAGGAGTGCAGGAACCTCGCGCGGGGCGGGATCACCCGCGGGGCCTTCCTGCGGGGGCTGCGCGAGGACGGGGAGTGACCCCGCAAGGTTTTATCGCGCTCTTCCCAGATCTCTGTACGATGAGGATCGTTGCCACGGTCGTGAACGCGCGGGAGGCCGCCCGTGCGGCGGACCTGTCCCCCGACCTGATCGAGGCCAGGATCGACCTCATGGACGCGGACCCCGCCACGGAGCTCGCGTCGATCCGTTCCGCCTTCCGCGGCCCCGTGATCCTCACGATCCGGAGCAACGCCGAGGGGGGGAGGTTCGGCGGAGATCCCGCGGCATGGTGGGAATGCCTCCGGCCCCTCCTCCCCTCCGGAGATCTCGTCGACGTCGAGCAGCAGTTCTCCTCCTTCGCCCCCGGGATCCGGCGCATGGGGAAGGGGATCATCGCGTCCCGCCACTTCCCCGACATGCCGTCCGCCGGTGAACTCCGGCGGGTGGAGCGGGAACTCAGGCGCTTCGGGGACCCGAAGATCGTGGTCTCCCCGCGGGACGAGCGGGACCTCCTGGACCTCCTCCGGTTCACCCTCGAGGCGGAGAAGCCGATATCGACCGGCGTCCTCGGGGACGAGTACCGGTTCGCGCGGGCGATCCTCCCTCTCTTCGGGTCAGACCTCGTGTACACCCATGCGGGGACGCCGGGTGCACCGGGCCAGTTCTCCCTCGAGGAGTTCAGGAAGGTCCAGGCCCTCCTCGGTGCCTGAAAAAAGACGCGGCCGGGGGCGGCCGCTCGGGACTTCAGCGATTTCCAGCCCGCCGGATCGCGATGCCGATGGCGGTCACTGCCACGGCAGCGAAAACCGTGGCGGGGGAGACCGGAACGGGTCTCGTCGCCGGAGGTGCCTCGGCGGGGAACCCGGTTGTTCCACCGTTGTTTGCCGGTGCCCGGGGAGGCGCGGGAGGGGCCCCCTGGCCAGCCTGGCCGGCCTGCCCCGCCTGGGTCGGGGTGACCGATGACCCGAACACCCGGAAGGACACGTTGTCGATGTAGCCCTCTGCGGCCACGCTCGGGTTCGTGGAGTCCCCGATCTTCGACATGTAGATCCGGTTCATGGTGGGGAAGGTCATCAGGGAGGTCAGGGAATACTGCCACACGGGCGAGGAATCGTTGCGACGGGTCACCGAGAGGGTGAGGCTCTCGGTCTCCACCCGGTAGTCCATGACCACGTGGTACCAGGTCCCGTCGGAGAACTGCACCGTCGGGCCGCCGTAGGAGAGGTAGTAGGAGGAGGCCTCGCGGCGCTCGTTCAGGTTGTTGATGGACCGGATCCAGATCAGCCTCCCGTAGGGGCCGTTCTCGAACTCCGTGAACATGGTGAGCCGCTCCACCGAGACCTGGTCGTCGTCACCGAGCCCGAACTTCACGCTCGCCTGGTACTCGGTCCGCACGGGGAGGATGTCGAAGGAGAGGGTGAAGGACTCGCCGTGGTACGGCACCTTCACGTTCACGTAGGCCCCGCTCCCGTCCCGCATCAGGTAGTGGAACATCCCGAGGGAGGAGTTCCAGTAGTTCGTGGCCGGGTTGTTCGTCGACCAGCGGGGATCGGTGGTGAAGTCGGTGCTGTACACGAGGGTCCCCGCGTCCACGGAGGCGCGGGCGGCGGGGACGAGGAGGCAGCCCGCGAGGAGGAGAAGGACGAGGGCGCCTGCACTGAGGTATCGCGGCATTTCCTGGTTCATGTCATTCCCCCTGTTTCTGAAGCTCAGGTGGGACTTCCGGGTTTAAATGTCTCTAGGTCAGCCGGACGAGCGGAGCGCTCCGTCGTGCCGGCAGGGGAAAACGAGGAGCTTCGGTGGGGATCACAGGTTACAGGGCCCTCGCAGAGAGGAATCCTGTCCGGATCCTGATATCACCGGTTACAGGTTACAGGGCGGGTACTTCGGCATGAGCCCCGCCCAGCCGGTGAACCCGCAGTAGAGGCAGCCGTCGCCATCGCAGTACTGGCACTTCTTCGACGGCTGCTTGACGAGGACCTTCCCCTTCTTGTCGCAGTAGCAGCACCCCGCGCCCTCGCAGTGGGAGCAGGTCTCGGGGGCGTAGATCACCTGCTCCGGTTCCTTTCCTTCATCCGGTGACATCGGGACCTCCCGACGACGCGGCACGGTACTTCTCCTGTTCGAGGAGCGCGTCCACGATCACGAGGGCGACCATCGCCTCGGCCACGGGGAGGATCCGCGGCACGATGCAGGGGTCGTGCCTCCCCCTGATGGAGACCGACACCTCGTTCCCCTCCCGGTCGATGGTCCTCTGGGTCTTCGCGATGGAGGGGGTCGGCTTCACCCCGATCCGGGCGACGATCTCCTGGCCGGTGCTGATCCCGCCGAGGATCCCGCCGGCATGGTTCGTGGCAAACCCCTTCTTCGTCATGGCATCGTTGTGGGTGCTCCCCTTCATCCGGGCCGCGGCGAAGCCCTCGCCGATCTCGACCCCCTTCACCGCCCCGATCCCCATCAGGGCATGGGCGAGGAGGGCATCCAGCTTGGAGAAGACCGGGTCCCCGAGGCCCGCGGGGCAGCCGGAGACGAGGACTTCCGCGATCCCGCCCACCGAGTCCCCCTCGTCCCTCGCCCTCGCGATCTCCTGCTCCATCGCCTCGGGGTCCCGCTTTCCGTGGATCTCGAGGATGCGGGACGAGATCTTGATCCCCCTCCCGGCGAGGATCTTCGCGGCCACCGCGCCCGCCGCGACCCGGGCGACCGTCTCCCGGCCCGACGACCGACCTCCCCCGCGGTGGTCCCGGATCCCGTACTTGGCCTGGTAGGTGAAGTCCGC
>DATIYO010000073.1:0-43774 GCA_035517575.1 Methanomicrobiales archaeon | reverse complement strand
TTCGTCGGGGGGTACGGGGAGGAGTTCCCCGGCTCCGAAGAGGTCCTCGCCCGGGAGCGGGAGATCGAGCACCGGGGGCGCTACCTGTGAAGCTCGCGGTGGTCACCTCGAACGCCCACAAGGCGAGGGAGATCGCGGCATATTTCCAGGGCGACCCGGAGGTCGAGCACGTGGACCTGGAGTGCCCCGAGTTCCGCGGCCCCGACGTGGGCGAGATCGCCCGGGGGAAGGCGAAGTTCGCCCGGGAGCAGCTGCTTCGTCCCCTCATCGTGGACGACACCGGCTTCTCCGTGGCGGCGTTGAAGGGCTTCCCCGGTCCCTACGCGGCGTACGTCCTCGATACCATCGGGTACCAGGGCATCCTCAGGCTCCTCGAAGGCGTGGCAGAGCGGGACGCCTTCTTCGAGACCGCCATCGCCTACGCCGATGAGGAGGGGATCCGGGTCTTCCGGGGCAGGATCGACGGGGTCATCACGAGCTCGCCGCGGGGGGGGGAGGGGTTCGGGTACGACCCGATCTTCGAGGTGGAGGGAAGGACCCTCGCGGAGCTCTCCCTCGGGGAGAAGAGCCGGATCTCGCACCGGGCGAAGGCGCTCTCGGCGTTCGCGGACTGGTGGCGGGAAGGCCGCCGGTAACCTTTATCAGTTTCCGGGTGCGTAGGGGAGAAATCATGGGAAAGATCGGTTCGTTCACCCACGTCTCCCTCGATGGCTTCTTCGCCGGGCCGAACGGCGAGATCGACTGGTTCAAGCCCGGGGACGAGGAGGACCGGGCGTTCGCTGCCGCCGCATCGGGGGGCTCGGGCACGCTCGTCTTCGGCCGCACGACCTACGAGATGATGGCGTCGTACTGGCCGACCCCGGAGGCCGGGGAGGAGTTCCCGGACGTGGCGAGGGTCATGAACGCCGCCCCGAAGATCGTGTTCTCGAGGACGATGGGGCCCGTGAAGGACGGCCCGATATGGAAGAACGTGCGGGTCATCCGCGATATCGGGCGGGACGAGATCCTGAAAATGAAGCGGGCGGCGGATCGGGACTTCGTGATCCTCGGGAGCGGCTCCATCGTTCAGCAGTTCGCCCGCCTCGGGCTCATCGACGAGTACCAGCTCATGGTGAACCCCGTTATCCTGGGCGCGGGGAAATACCTGTTCAAAGACGTGAACCGGACGAACCTGGAGCTCCTCGAGGCTCGGCCCTTCAGGAACGGGAAGGTGTTGCTGAGATACGCGCCCGTCTGAAATGTTATCAGATGGAGAATGATGCTCCGAATTGAGCCATCGACCGGCACCCTGCCGGCATAACCCTTATGACCGCCGGCCACCATTTATTACAGGCTGAACGAGGAGGATCTCAAGTCATGGCACGGTTTCCCGAGGCGGAGGCGCGTCTCCTGAATGTGCAGATCTGCATGCGCTGCAATGCAAGGAACGCCCCCCGCGCCACCCACTGCCGCAAGTGCAACTACACGCACCTGCGCCCGAAGAACAAGGAACGGAAGGACTGAAAAAATTTTTATTTATCAGCCTTTCCTTTTTCCGCTCTAGAATCAGATCCTTTGTCTGCGCTCTCCGGTGTTACACTCGGTGTCACACTGAGTAGTACGTGACCTTCTTCCCCTTCTCCGAGTACTCGCCGGCGAAGGTCTCGATGTTCCGCTTGTACCCGATCCGCTCGATGACCCCCATCCCCCTGAGCCGCTCGCGGACCCGCATCACGTCGGCCTCGTCGGCCCAGTCCCTCGTGTAGACGTAGATGACCTTCCGCTCGTCGCGGGACTCGGGGTTCGGCTTCGCCGTCGATACCTTCGCGGAGATCCCGAGCTCCCCCGCCGCCGTCGCGTTCCTGACGTCCTTCCAGAGCCCGTCGACCCGGTCCCCCTCGCGGAAGATGAGCCACTTGCCGGCGAGCTCGTCGTCCACCGCGCCGGTGCCGGTCCCCGGGGCGTCCTGGACGATCCAGTACATGAGGGTGGTCTTCGTCGGGACCACCCCCTCCCCCTCGTGGAGCAGCCGGTAGAGGGCGTCGAGGGACCCGAACCGGGCGGTGAGGGCCTCGCCGAGGGCCGGGTAGTCCGTGGCGAACCGGGCAAAGACGGCGGCGAAGTCCTCCCGGAAGTCGGTGCCCGCCTCCACGAGCCCGAAGAGGGAGCGGCCCTGCTCCCGGAGCATCCGGTTCAGGAGGATCTCGAAGAGGCCGTAGGCCACGTCGGCGAGGTCCTTCTCCTCCTGCTCCTCCTCCTCCGGCTGCTCCCCCGTTCGCTCCTCCGGTTCACCCATACGATCCGATCGGATCGCCTTCGGTAAAAACCATTGCCCTTCCACGGAGAGAACGGCGTCACCCTGCCCTGCCCCGCGATTCGTTCCCGGAGGGATGCTGTGAACGGTGGGTGCCAGGATGCGGGCACGGCCATCCCCGGCGATGTGGGCGCCGCAGGGGATCGATGGATCGACCCGGAGGATCCTGTCCGTTGCAGGTCGCGGAATCGGCCCGATTTGGCGTTATCTGGCCCAGGAATGCCCCGAATTGCCCACGGTCGAAGGTCTTAAGAGGTGGATTCTCCTATCATAGGAATACCATGCAGTGGAAGCGCGACTTCGGGCTCACGATGCGGGTCTGGTTCACGATGTTCCTCCTCCTCATCGTGTACCTCATCTTCATCACGGTGCTCTCGGCCCTCGGGGTGGGGGTCGGGGGCCTCATCCTCGTTGCGGGCGGCCTCGCCTTCGTCCAGTACTTCTTCTCCGACAAACTCGTCCTCTGGACCACGAAGGCGCGCATCGTGGGTGAGCAGGAGTACCCCGAGCTCCATGCCATCGTCGCCCGGCTCGCGGCCGAGGTGGAGCTCCCGATGCCGAGAATCGCCATCGTCCAGACCCCGGTCCCGAACGCCTTCGCCACCGGCCGGAGCCCGAGCCATGCCGTCGTCGCGGTGACCGACTCCATCCTCAGGCTCCTCTCCCCGAAGGAGCTCGAGGCGGTCCTTGCCCACGAGATGTCCCACGTGAAGAACCGGGACGTCCTCACCCTCACCATCGCCTCCTTCCTCGCGATGGTCGCGGCCATCATCATGCAGAACGCCTGGCTCTTCTCGATGACGGGCCGCAGGGACCAGGGGAACCCCTGGCTCATCGCCTGGGTGGTCGCGATCATCGTCTGGCTCATCTCGACGCTCCTCATCCGGGCCCTCTCCCGGTACCGGGAGTTCGCCGCCGACCGCGGGAGCGCCCTCATCACGAGGAGGCCCGAGGACCTGATCTCCGCCCTCGAGAAGATCAGCAACCGGATGGACTATGTCCCGCCCCCGCAGAAGCAGGCGGTCCAGGGGGCGAACATGTTCTTCATCATCCCTGCCCTCTCGGGCCGGAGCATCATGGAGCTCTTCTCCACCCACCCGCCCCTCGAGAAGCGGGTCGCCGCCCTGCAGCAGATCGAGGCCGAGCTCGCGTCGGGGACCTGAACCCGGCCCCACCCGGATCCCACTTTTCCAGGTGACGGATGCCACCAGCGGGGGAGGAGGACCGTCCCGTCATTGCCGTGGACCTGGGGGCCACCACCACCCGGGTCGCCCTGTTCGGCCCCGGCGGGGTGATCCTCGACCGGGTCGCCTCCCCCACGCCGGCTTCGGGGGACTCGGCCGGGGAGGTCACCGGGCACCTCTCCTCCCTCATCCGGAACCTGCTCTCCGCCCATGGAGAGATCTCGCCGGTCGCCATCGGGGTCTCGGCCGCGGGACCGATCGATCACCGGAAGGGATCCCTGGTCAGGCCCCCGAACCTCCCCTTCCCTGAGGTCCCCCTCGGGGGGCCCCTGGGGGCGGAGTTCGGCCTCCCCGTGCGGCTCGCGAACGACTGCCATGCGGGGGTCCTCGGGGAGGCCGTCTTCGGGGCGGGCGCGGGCTGCCGGGACCTGGCGTACGTCACCCTCTCGACGGGGATCGGGGGCGGCATCGTCTGCAACGGGGCCCTCGTCCTGGGGAGGGACGGGAACGCCGCCGAGATCGGGCACTTCCACGTCGACAGCACCTGGAACCTCCCCTGCGGCTGCGGGGGGACCGGCCACTGGGAGGGGTACGCCTCGGGCCGGTTCATCCCCCGGTTCTTCGACCGGTGGTGCGAGTCCGGGGGGCACGATCCGGCCGGGATCGATCGCTCCTCCGCGGCCGGTATCTTCGCCGCGGCCGGGCGGGGACACCCCGCGGCCCTCGGGTTCATGAAGGCCCTCGGCGAGATCAACGGGCGGGGGATCTCCGACGTGATAGTGGCGTACGACCCCTCCCGCATCGTCCTCGACGGCTCGGTCGTCCTCAGGAACCGGGACCTGGTCCTCGGCAACCTCCTCCCCTGCATCGACCGGTTCCTCCCGACGCCGGATATCCGGGTCACCGCCCTCGACGGGCTTGCGCCCCTCTGGGGGGCATCGGTCCTCGCCCGGGGGTACGATACCCCCATCGGTTCCCTCCTGCCCGGATGACCTCCGGCAAGCCTTATCATACGCCCGGGCTATCTCCGGTGATGGTTCCATGAGCAAGACCCCGCCTCCTGCCCTTCCTTCTCACGGTGCGATACGGGACCTCCGGCGGCAGTACGAGGAGGACCTCGCGCTCCTTGTCGGTATACCGAGCGTGAGCTCGGAGCCGGACCGGGCACCCGACGTGAGGAGGTGCGCGGAGGAAGCGGCGGGACTCCTCAGGAGGACGGGTGCCGTCGCCCGGATCGTCCCCACCGCGGGGCACCCGGTCGTCCATGGATCCCTTGTCACGGATCAGGGGAATCCCACCGTGGCTATCTACAACCACCTGGACGTACAGCCCGCGGATCCGGCCGAGTGGAGCTCCGACCCCTTCACCCTCACCATCTCGAAGGGGAAGTACTACGGCCGGGGAGCCACCGACGACAAGGGGCCGGCGCTCGCCGCCATGACCGCCGCCGGCCTCGCGCGGGACGCGGGGATCCCCCTCAACTTCCAGTTCCTCTGGGAGCTCGAGGAGGAGATCGGGAGCCCCCACTTCGCCGGGTTCCTGAAGGAGAGGCGGGGGTCCATCGGAGCGGACTCGGTCCTCGTCTCTGACACCATCTGGGTCGCCCGCGGGACGCCCTCGATCCCGTACGGCCTCAGGGGGCTCCTCCCCGCGACCCTCTCCCTCGAGACCGCGAAGGCCGACGTCCACTCGGGGGTGGCGGGAGGGGTGGCCCGGAACCCCCTCCTCGAGCTCGCCGCGCTCCTCGCGGCCTGCTGCGACGCACCGACGGGAGAGGTGAAGATCCCGGGGTTCTACGACGGGATCCCCGCGGCCGACCGACGGGAGCTCCGGCGGTTCGTCGCCGCGTCGGGGTTCACGAGGGAGGGGTTCGCGAGGGACCTCGGGCTCGAGTCGATCCGCCGGAACATCCGGACCGGCCCCGACGCGGTGGAGGCGTTCTCCCTCTCCCCGACCTTCGAGGTCCACGGGATCACGGGCGGCTACACCGGCCCCGGGGCAAAGGCCATCGTCCCGCACCGGGCAGGGGCGAGGGTCTCGATGCGCCTCGTTCCCGGCCAGGACCCGGCCCGCATCGCCCGTCTCTTCCGGCAGTTTGTTGCGCGGCAGAACCCCGACGTACGGGTGACCTTCGCCCCCGCCCTGAAGCCGTACCTCGGCGACCACCAGGGGCCCCATGCCAGGGCCGCCCGCTCGGCGATGCAGGCCGCCTTCGGGAGGGAGCCGGTCTTCACCCGGGAAGGGGGGTCCATCGGCGCCGTCGTCGCGATGGACCGGATCCTCCGGGTCCCCATCAGCTTCCTCGGCCTCTCCCTTCCATCCCACGGTTACCACTCCCGGAACGAGCACTTCGACTGGGGGCAGGCCTCGGGGGGGGTCCGGATGTTCCTCCGCTACTTCGAGGCCATTGCCCGGATCCGCCCCTCCCGCCGACGGCGGGCAGGGAAAGGCTAAAGACTTTCAGGGGAATATTCATGGGATGCTGCATCGATGATCTAGAGGCATGATATTGGCCTTCCAAGCCAATAGCCCGGGTTCGAATCCCGGTCGATGCATGGGGCTCGTGGTCTAGTCGGCTATGACGTCGCCTTCACACGGCGAAGATCCTGAGTTCGAATCTCAGCGGGCCCACTGGGAACGCCCTCTTTTCAGGAAGGCCATGGACGAAAACCCCGCGCCGGTCACCTCGGAAATCCCGACGGCCTTCGGGACGGTCCGCCTCGTCTGGGTGCCGGTCCCGTCGGGGCCGAAGGTGCAGAGGATCGTGCTGCCCGGCGACAGCCGGTTCGGGGATCCAAAAACGGGTGAAGTCCCTGTCCGGGAAATTTCAGACGGACGGATCGGGGCTCTTGCCGAGGGGATCCGGTCCTTCCTCGAAGGAAAGGACGTGAAATTCGACCTTCGCCTCCTCGACCTGGACCGGTGCCCGCCCTTCCAGCGGCCGGTGCTCCTCGCCGAGCAGGCGATCCCGAGGGGGTACGTCTCGACGTACGGCCGCATCGCGGGCCATCTCGGGAAACCCGGAGCGGGACGCGCCGTGGGGAACGCCCTCGCGAGGAACCCGTTCCCCGTCGTCATCCCCTGTCACCGGGCCCTGCGGTCAGACGGGAGCCTTGGCGGGTTCCAGGGAGGGCCTGCCATGAAGCGGAGGCTGCTCGAGCTCGAGGGGGTTCGGTTCCGGGAGGAAGGGCGTGTGGCGATGGACCGGGTGTGGTACTGAGAACGCGAGGCAGAGCGAAGGGCATTTCTCATATCCTGCCTGAGGTACCTGCACCATGACCTGCATCCAGTGCGGGTGGTGCTGCCGGCAGTACCGCGGGTTCCACTGGGCGAAGGCCCCCGACCTGCTCAGGTGGCACGGGGAGGGGAGGCGGGACATCCTCCGCTACGTCGCTGCGGGGCGGAACCCGGACGGCACCGTGCGGACCGCCGCCGATCTCGGGGCAGAGGAGCTCGCGGCGATGGAGCCCGCGAAAGGCTGGGCCGATCCGGCGACGGGGAGGCTCCTCGATGCCTGCCCGTTCCTCGTCGATGCCAGGGACGGGCGGTTCCTCTGCGGCATCCACCCGACGAAGCCCGCCGTCTGCAGGGACACGAACACCTGGGAGTGGGGGATCGGGCGGTACGGACCCTGGGCCTGCCCTGCCTCGCCGCCCTGACCTCACCCGGCTCGCGATTCTTCAGCCCTTCTCCGCCATCCCCTGCGTCTTCTCCAGGAGGACCCTCGTGGATGCGAGGAGCTCCTCGATCTCGTTCCGGTCATAGACGCAGAGGCAGTCGTTCCCCTTCGCGATCTCCCTCCCGTAGTCGAAGTCCTCGAGGATCGAGGCGGCGAACACGCCCTCGCGGACATAGAGCTCGTCCACCGCGTACTTCAGGCAGTCGACCCCCCTTGCCTCGTAGCCCTTCAGGAGGATCAGGGCCCGGAAGACATGGAGGAGGGCCCGGTTCGACTGCTTCACCGCCCACTTGTCATTGTCGCCCTTGAAGGACGTCCCCGCGATCTCCAGGTCGTTCTCCGCCTCCCGGAGCTCTGTACTGACGAGCCCGGGATCGATCGGCACCCTCCCGATGTTCCCGGACCTGAGGCATGCGTCAAACCGTCGCGCCACGAGCACCACCGTCTCGAAAAGGCCCACCGGCGACAGCCGGGGAGCCTCGTTCCGGGCCTGCATGGCCCGGCCCCTTATATGAACCTGCTGGCTTTTCCCGGAAAATGAGGCATCCACCCCTCACCGGGTGCTACGTGGCGATGGGTTCTTATAGGAGCCGGGGTTTCTTATTTCCCGGAGAGCAGGTGATATCATGATCGAGCCTCTGCCGATACCGAAGTTCCGGAACGCCTTCGACCCCGGGAAGACGGCGTGCCCCGCCTCTGACACCGTGGAACCACTCGATGAGATCGTCGGCCAGGAGCGTGCCCTCCGGGCCCTCACCTTCGGCCTCGAGATCCGGGAGGATGGCTTCAACATCTATGTCTCCGGCGCCCACGGGACGGGCCGGAAGACGGCCGTCATGGACTTCCTCGAGCGCCTCGCCCGGGGGAAGCCGAAGGCCGACGACTGGGTCTACGTGAACGACTTCACGAACCAGTACGAGCCCGACGCGATCCGGCTCCCGGCCGGGAAGGGTGCGGTCTTCAGGGGGGACATGGCCGACTTCATCGCCGAGGCGAGGCGGGCCCTCCCCCGGGCCTTCGAGAGCGAGGACTACGCGACCCGGCAGCAGGACACCGTGAAGTCCATCGAGGAAGAGAAGGCGAAGCTCTTCTCCCAGATCCAGGAGAGCGCCCAGGAGAAGGGCTTCGTCATCCAGATGAGCCCGGCCGGCCTCCTCACCATCCCGGTCGTGGACGGGAAGCCCCTCCCGCCCGAGGAGTTCGCCGCCCTCCCCGAGAGCGAGCAGCAGGAGATCAAGAAGCGGATGGAGCAGCTGAACACCGACCTGAGGAACGCCTTCCGGCAGGTGCGCGACCTGGACACGAAGGGGGGCGAGGCGGTGGAGAAGCTGAACCGGGAGGTCGCCCTCTTCGCCGTCGGGCACGCCATCTCGGATCTCAAGGGGAAGTACAAGGACCTGCCCGAGATCCAGAAGTACATCGAGGCCGTCCAGAACGACATCCTGGAGAACCTCGGTGGGTTCCTCGGGGTCGCCCAGCAACAGCAGCAGCAGCAGCAGATCCCGCCCCAGCTCCAGGCCTTCGTGAAGGAGCTCCCCTTCAAGAAGTACGAGGTGAACGTCGTCGTGGACAACGCGAAGGCCGACGGTGCGCCCGTGGTCTTCGAGCAGAACCCGACCTACCAGAACCTCTTCGGCAGGGTGGAGCGGGAGGTCCAGTTCGGCATCGTCTCGACCGACTTCACCATGATCCACTCCGGCTCGGTCCTCAAGGCGAACGGCGGGTACATGGTCATCCCCGTCGAGGACCTGCTCCGGAACCCCTTCTCCTGGGACGGGATCAAGACCACCCTCAAGACGGGCGAGGTCATCATCGAGGAGCCGGGCGAGCGGTTCGGCTTCATCTCCACCCGGGGTCTGAAGCCGCAGCCGATCCCCCTCTCCCTGAAGCTCGTCCTCATCGGGTCCCCCCAGATCAACCAGCTCCTCTACAGCCTGGACCCCGACTTCCAGGACCTCTTCAAGGTGAAGGCCGACTTCGATGTCGTCATGGACCGGAACGAGGAGAACTCCCGGACGTACGCCCGGTTCATCTGCATGCTCTGCAGGAAGTACAACCTGAGGCACCTGGACCCGACGGCGGTGGCAAAGGTGATCGAGTACGGCTCCCGGCTCGCCGAGGACCAGAAGAAGCTCTCGACCCGGTTCGCGAACGTGGCCGACATCATCCGGGAGGCGAACTTCTATGCCACGGCGGAGAAGTCGGAGTACACGACGGCCGCGCACGTCATGAAGGCCATCGAGGAGAAGATCTACCGCTCGAACCTGATCCAGCAGAAGATCCAGGAGTTCATCGCGCGGGACATCTACCTCATCGACACCACGGGCGCGAAGGTCGGGCAGGTGAACGGGCTCTCGGTCATGGGGCTCGGGGACTTCGAGTTCGGGCGGCCCTCCCGGGTCACGGCGAGTATCGGCGTCGGCCGGGACGGGGTCATCGACATCGAGCGCGAGGCCGCCATGGGCGGGCCGACCCACACGAAGGGCGTCCTGATCCTCTCGGGATACCTCGCGGGGAAGTTCTCGCAGGACAAGCCCCTCAGCCTCTCTGCACGGCTCGTCTTCGAGCAGAGCTACGGCGGGATCGACGGCGACAGCGCCTCCTCGACCGAGCTCTACGCCATCCTCTCGGCCCTCGCGGGTCTCCCCATCAGGCAGGACCTCGCCGTGACGGGCTCGGTGAACCAGAAGGGCGAGGTCCAGGCCATCGGCGGGGTGAACGAGAAGCTCGAGGGGTTCTTCGAGGTCTGCAAGGCGAAGGGCTTCACCGGGTCCCAGGGAGCGATGATACCGGCGGCGAACGTCGAGAACCTCATGCTCAAGGAGGAGATGGTCGAGGCGGCGAAGGCGGGGAAGTTCCGGATCTACCCGGTGAAGTCCATCGACGAGGGGATCGAGGTCCTCACCGGCGTCCCCGCGGGCGAGCGGCGCAAGGACGGCACCTTTAAAGAGGGGACGGTGAACTTCCTCGTGGACAAGCGCCTCAGGGAGATGGCCGAGAAGCTCCGGGAGTACCAGCCGTCGGGCAGATGACGCACCGGCCCCGGATCACCGACGAGTCGGTCCTCGCCCGGTGGACGGGCCTCGAGATCGCCCGGATGAACGAGGGCGTAGTCGAGGGGCAGAGGACGCTCTCCTCCCTCCTCGCCGAGGAGAGGCCCGCCGCCCGGACCCGGGCCGGGGCGGAGTACCTCTTCGACCGCGGCGCCCTCTCGCGGCTCGGGGACGGGCTACCCGACGACCTCGGGAAGGTCCTGAAGATCCCCATCCTCTTTTATCTCGCGATGGACGTCCCCGACAGCTGCTACCTCGACGATGCGACCGCGGTGAGGGCCCTCCAGGCGCTCGGTGAGCTCGGGGAGGGGAGGCATCTCACGGACGGCAGGCTCTGGGTCTCCCGGGCCATCGCCTATGCCATCGCCCGGAGATACCCGACCGCGGTGCAGTTCGCGGTGAGGTAGCCGCGGGGGGCAGGTATCCTACTTCTTGATCGCCTTCTTCACCTTCGCAAGCAGGTCGGGGGGGATCGGGTCGATGTTATGGGTCGTCTTTGCATGGACCGCGATCTTCTTCATGAGTTCCGGCTCGGTATCCGCCGTGGCCTGGAACTTGCACGGCATCCCGACGTCTGCGCACTTGAACGAGGGCATGTCTCCTTCACCCGGAGGCGTGATCCCTTCGGGACCATATAAAATTTCGCGGGGATGACAGGATTTGAGACATGCCCCGAAGGCGGGAGACGGCACCTCCGGTGGGGAGAGATCACGGAGAAAACAGCGAACGGAAGAAAAAGGGTGGGTTTAGGCGTTCTTCATCTTGGCCTTCGCCACGAAGCCGGCCTTGTCGATGTAGTAGAGGTACCCCATGTCCTTGGAGATACGCTCCGACCCGACCTTCTTCTTCCTGCCGCCCGGGTTGTTCTTCATGGGTGCGGCCCAGACATAGCCGTCCTTGCCCAGGTAGTACAGGTAGCCCTTCTCGCGCTTAATCTTTTCAGATCCAACTTTCTGTCCCATTTTTACTCCTCAAATGTGATTTTAGGTTTGTATAACTGAAATAACGTTTCGAAGGTTTAAATACTTTACGGACGTTTTTGCGTGTAAAAGGGGAAACGCACCGGTTAACGGGGCCCGCTCGGGGCCTTCCGTGGGAGCGTTTCTTCCCGATCCGGGAAAGGAGGTCAGGTCATGCTTTTCTTTACAATCTGTCCCTTCCAAAATCCCGTTTTGCCGCGGGAGCCCCGATTACCGTTTTTCGCCGGAGCCACGGCGTGGGGGTGTGGCCTCAGGAGCCGGCCAGCCGGTACCCCGCCGCCCCGGCCGCCTGCACGATGTCCCGACGGTGCTCCTCGTCCCTCGTCTCCACCTCGAGGGAGACCCGCACCGACCGGACCGGGAGGTCCGCCCCTCCCCTGAGGTGGTGGATCTGGAGGATGTTCCCGCCCGCCGCCGCGATGACCGCGAGGAGCCCCGCGAGGGCCCCGGGCACGTCGTCGAGGACCACCTCGGCCGTGAGGATCCTGCCGTTCCGCACGAGCCCCTGGTGGATCACCCGTTCCAGGAGCGGGGTGTCCACGTTCCCGCCGCTCACGACGAGGACGACCCGGGACCCCTCCACCGCCTTCACCTTCCCCGCGATGAGGGCGGCGAGGGGGGCGGCGCCCGCCCCCTCGGCGATCACCCGCTTCCGCTCGAGGAGGAGGAGCATGGCCTCCGCGATCTCCGGCTCCCCGACGAGGACCGTCTCCTCGACCAGGTCGCGGAGGATCGGGAAGGTGAGGTCGCCCGTCCTCCTGACCCGGATGCCGTCCGCGAGGGTCGGCGCCGCGTCGACGAGCACCGGCCCCCCCGCCTTCACCGCCTCCACCGCCGACGGGCATGCCTCCGCCTGCACCCCGAGGACCCGGACCGACGGCTTCACCCCCCTCGCGGCGACCGCGATACCCGCGATGAGCCCCCCGCCGCCCACGGGCACGAGGACCAGGTCGGCCCCGGGGAGGTCCTCGAGGATCTCGAGGCCGACGGTGCCCTGGCCGGCGATGACCGCCGGGTCGTCGAAGGTGGGGAGGAAGGACCTGCCCTCCCTCTCGAGCTCCCTCGCGTACCCGATGCTCTCCTCGAGGTCCTTCCCATGCAGGATCACCTCCGCCCCGTAGGAACGGGTGGCCGCCTGCTTCGATACCGATGCCCAGGCGGGCATCACCACGGTCGCCGGCACCCCCGCGAGCCGGGCCGCCACCGCCACGCCCTGCGCATGGTTGCCCGCCGACGCGGCGACGACCCCCTTCCTCCCGATCCCTTCCTTCCGCGAGAGGATCCAGTTCATGGCGCCCCTTACCTTGAAGGAGCCGGCCTTCTGCATCGTCTCGAGCTTCAGGAAGACCTCGAAGCCGGACCGGGCCGAGAGGGTCGGGGAGGGCACGAGGGGCGTGCGGATGACGTGGGGCGCGATCCGGTCCCGTGCCTCCCTGATATCAGCGAGGGTGACCATACGGGAGATGGATACTCCCGTGCCCTTTAGGGTTGCGCTGGGGACCCCTGCGGGTACCTTTTCTCCCCCGCCTGCGAAACTTTCCGGGAAAACCGGTGTATTACCACATCATCCTCACCGACGACTGCAACCTCTCCTGCACCTACTGCAGGGGGAAGGCGTTCCTCCCCGGAGAGCCGGGCGATCCCGGGCCCGGGGTCGACCTCGAGCTCCCCTTCGAGCCGGACTACGAAATGGGCACCCTCTACAACTTCCTCGGCAGGGACCCCGACGCCTCCCTCATCTTCTACGGCGGGGAGCCCCTGCTCCGTTCCGACCTGGTCTGCGAGATGGTGGAGCACGCCCCCGCGAGGCGGTTCCTCCTCCAGACGAACGGTCTCCTCCTGGACCGGCTCCCGCGTGGCGTGGCGAACCGGCTCGACACCCTGCTCGTCTCCATCGACGGCACGCGGGAGACCACCGACCGCTCGCGGGGGGCGGGGACCTATGACCGGGTGATGGCAAACGTGCGGGGGCTCGCGGACGGCGGGTATAAGGGTGAGCTCATCGCGCGGATGACCGTGACCGAGGGGACGAGCATCCTCGACTCGGTCCGGTTCCTCGCCGAAAACCCCGACTGCTCCTTCCCGTCCATCCACTGGCAGCTCGACGCCGACCTCGCCTGCGACGCCCATGCACGCCCCTTCGCGTCCTGGGCAGGGTCGGACTACAACCCCGGGGTCATCGCCCTCATCGGCGACTGGGTGGGGAGGATGGAGGCGACCGGGAGGGTCCCGCGCTGGTACCCCTTCATCGACCCCATGGAGGACCTGCTCGTCGGGAGGGAGAGCCCGCTCCGCTGCGGCGCCGGCCACGCGAACCTGACCATCATGACCGACGGCTCCATCGGCCCGTGCCCCTGCATGGTCGGCCTCACGGACTACTACCTCGGGCATATCCGGGACGCGGACCCCGCCGGCCTCCGCATGACCTCCCCCGTGCCCGACGGCTGCGACGGCTGCGGCATCCGGGGGTTCTGCGGGGGGAGGTGCCTCTATGCCCGGGCGCTCCACCCCTGGCCCGAGGACATGAAGCGGGTGGTCTGCGGCACGGTGGAGAACCTGCGGCAGGGGCTCCTCGGGGCCCTCCCGCGGGTGAGGGGCCTCATCGACGCGGGGGTCCTCCGGATGGAGGACTTCGCCCACCCGCGGTACAACGGCTGCGAGATCATCCCCTGAACCTTCCGGATAGCGGCGGGGGAACACCGGTGCCCGGGCGGCGAGGGTTTATCAGGGTCTGCGATAACCCGGGGAGAGGAACCGGTGGTGAAGCGGGCGTGGGGGACGTCATCGTCGCTGAGGACCTCGAGAAACGGTTCGGCGACTTCGTCGCGGTGGACCGGGTCTCCTTCTCGGTGCGGGAGGGGGAGGTCTTCGGCTTCCTCGGGCCGAACGGCGCGGGGAAGACCACGACGATGCGGATGATCCAGTGCGTCTCCCCGAAGACCTCGGGGAGGCTCGAGGTCTTCGGCATGGACGTCTCCGCCCGCCCGGCCGAGATCAAGGGGCTCATCGGGGTCGTGCCCCAGGAGACGAACCTGGACCCCGACTTCTCGGTGTACGAGAACCTGATGGTCTACTCGCGCTACTTCGATATCCCCGACGACATCGCCCGGTCCTCCATCGAGTCGCTCCTCGACTTCGTCCAGCTCTCCGAGCGCCGCGACACCTCCATCGAGAAGCTCTCGGGGGGGATGAAGCGCCGGCTCATCCTCGCCCGGGCCCTGATCAACAACCCCCGGCTCCTCATCCTGGACGAACCGACGGTCGGCCTCGACCCCCAGGCGAGGCACCTCATCTGGGACCGGCTCCGGGCGCTCCGCTCGCGGGGGAATACCATCCTCCTCACGACCCACTACATGGAGGAGGCGGCCCAGCTCTGCGACCGGATCGTCATCATGGACCTGGGCCGGATCCTCGAGCTGGGCAGGCCCCAGGACCTCGTCGCCAGGCACGCGGCGGCCGATATCGTCGAGGCCGACAACCGGCCCGAGGTGCTCGCCTGCCTGGGGAGGCTCGGGGCGAAGTACGAGCTGGCGGGGGAGCGGGTCCAGGTCTTCACCGACCGGGCGAGGGAGGTGACGGCGACCCTCCTCCGGGAATGCAGCCCCATCGAGGTGGTCGCCCGGCCGGCGGGCCTCGAGGACGTCTTCCTGAAGCTCACGGGGAGGAGGCTCAAGGAATGAGCCGTCTCTCGTACCTCGCCCCGCCCCGGCTGACCCGGAGGACCATCAAGGTCTGGCACCGGAACCGGAACGTCTTCACGAGGACGTTTCGGATCAACTTCCTCCCGCCGTTCCTCGAGCCCATCCTCTACCTCCTCTCCCTGGGGTACGGCCTCGGGATCTTCATCTCCCAGATCGGCGGGGTCTCCTACCCCAGGTTCATCGCCCCCGCGCTCCTCGCGATCTCCATCATGAACGCGGCCTTCTTCGAGACCACCTACAGCTCGTACGTGCGGATGTACTTCCAGAAGACCTTCGACGCCATCATCGCGACCCCCCTCTCCATCGAGGAGGTGATCACGGGGGAGATCCTCTGGGGGGCGACCCGGAGCTTCGTGAACGTCCTCATCATGCTCCCCGTCCTCGTCGTGTTCGGGGTCGTGGACCTCCCCATCTCCCTCGCGATCATCCCCTTCGCCCTCCTCGCCGGCTTCCTCTTCGCCTCCATCGGCATGTGCTTCACCGCCCTCACCCCGAACATCGAGACCCTGAACCTGCCCGCCTTTCTCTTCATCACCCCGATGTTCCTCTTCTCCGGCACCTTCTTCCCCCTGAGCATCCTCCCCGTCCCCCTCCAGGACTTCGCGTACGCCTTCCTCCCTCTCACCCACGTGGTGCTTATCACGAGGATGATCACCCTCTCCCGGGTGACCCCCCTGATCCTCGTCTCCCTCGCGTGGATCGCCGGCGTGGCCGCCGTGACCTTTATCCTTGCCGTGAACCTGATGAAGAAGCGGTTGATTGTGTGAGGAGGGAGGGTTCCGAAGGAACCCGACCTGGAGCGACCGCCATCAGGCGGGTGCGACCAGAGAAGTTTCTTCAGACCTTCAGGAAGCTATCCGGACGCTCTCGGAGGAGGGAGGTTTCTCGCTGGAAACCGACCCGAAGCGACCCGCCGTCAGGCAGGGTGCGACCAGGGTGGTTTCTCGCAGGAAACCGACCCGAAGCGACACGCCATCGGGCGGGGTGCGACCAGGGAGGTCTATTTCCCGTTCACCTTGTCATTTGAATAATATCTCCGGAGGAACTCGCGGACCTTCTCGGACTCGATCCAGCCGCGGTCGAGCTGGTCGATGATCCCGTCGATGATCTTCGCCTGGTCGAGGATCTTCACCGTGGTCGCCCCCTCGGAGAGGTCGGCGAGGCCGACGATGACCGCGAGGGGGTTCCTTATGTGGTCGCCGAGGATCGCGAACTGCTCGATGTTCTTCTCGATCTGCTCGTACGCCTCCCTTTTCTGGACCTCGATGAGCTTCCGCTGGAAGATCTCCTGCCTGAGCTGCTCGTTCGTCCGCTGGAGCTCCTGGGTCCGCGCCCCGACGAGATCCTCCAGGTGGGCCCGGTACCGCTCGAGCTCCTCCTCGGCCTGCTTCCGGTCGGTGATGTCCCGGGCGATGGCGAGGACCTCGTCCTTCCCCGAGACGACGAGGCGCATCTCGTAGTACCGCACCCCGCCTTTCCCCGCGGTCGTGTACTCGAAGATGAAGACCGGGGAGATCTCCCCGGCCGCCGCGTCCGGCTCCGGCTCCCCGGCCTCTGCCCGGGGGGGCACCTCGAAGGTCTCCCGGATCTCCCCGAGGTCCCGCCCCAGGAGCTCGCGGAGGGCCATGCCCCCGAGCTCGGCCGCGGTCTCCTGGTTGAACTCCTCCTCGATGCCCTCCCGCTTCACCTGGCACATGAGGTCAGGCACCGCGGCGAGGAGGGCACGGTTCTTCGCCTCGCTCATCTGGAGCCGGACCTGGGACTTCTCGAGGGCGGCGAGGGTCTTGTTGATGTTCTCCTGGAGGTTCGTCACCTCGTTCTCCTCGCGCCCGACCCGGAGCCGGGCCGAGAGGTCCCGGGTCATCCCGATCCTTTTTACATCGGTGGAGAGCCGGGAGATGGGCGAGAGGAGGGAGCGGTCCAGGAGGTAGAGGAAGGTGACGGCAAAGATGAGGATGAGGACGATGTACGAGAGGGTGAACCAGTCCAGGGTCGCCTGCCCCTGCGCATAGATCTCCCTCGGGAGCTGGGTCTTGATGATCAGGATGGGCGCCCCGTAGAGGTCGAGGATCCGGGCATAGCCCGCGATGGTCGAGGGGCTGTCCGGCTCGATGAAGATCGACCGGTTCGCGTCGAGCTCGGCCTGGGCCGCCCGCACGTCGGGTGGGCTGTCCGCCTCCCCCCGCCGGAAGATCATGACCGACTGGTTCGTGAGCTGGCCGATCCGCCGGATCTCGCTCTCGTCCAGGAACCGGCCGACCACGAGGGTGCCGCGGCTCACCCCGTCGTAGTTCTTCGTCGTGATCGGGGCGGAGGCGACCATCACCGGCCCCTCGGGGAGGAGGAGGAAGCCGGAGAGGCTGTCGTTGTTCTGGGCGAAGGCCCGGAGCACCCGGTTGCCCGTCACGAGGTCGGCGACCTCGGGGGGGAGGGGCTCCTCCTGGCCCGAGGCGAGGTCGAATGCCTTGGCATAGGAGATCCCGCCGGTCGTGTTCAGGAAGACCATGAAGTTGAGCCTCCCCGACGTGAAGGTCTCGGGCCCGAAGTTCTTCTCGATGTACTGGAGGTTCCCGTCCCGCAGGAAGGTGTACGTGTCGTCCCGCGGGGCCCAGGCACGCACCAGGGTGTCGAGGGAGGAGAGGTCCTCGGAGAGGAGGTTCATGAACCGGTTCATGTTCTGCTGGGTGTTCTTCTCCTCGAGGGAGACGAAGGCCCCGAGCACGATCCCGTGGGTGATGGCATAGAAGGCGACGAGGGTACAGACGAGGGTGACGCCGACGATGATCAGGAGTTTCCTGCGGAGGTCCATGCCGTGAAGACACCCGGGAGTGGGGGAGCGCCCAGCTGAACGGTTCAGCGTAGCTACATTTTTTATAAGCTCCCAATAATACTTCTCCCTCCGGCCCGGGTTTCCCCCGGGCCGAACCGGGGCGTGGCAGGGCTCCGATGGCCCGGATCGCGGGTTTCGGGTTTATATAGGCAGACCGAAGGATTTTATCCCCTTTTTGCCAACCTTGGTACATATGGGTGTCAGGTGCATCGAGCTCCCCGGGATCGGGACGAAGTACGAACTCGAGACCGAGAAGGGGGACCGGGTCGCGATCATCTTCATGGGCCCGCGCCAGTTCCAGCTCTATGTCCTCGAGAAGGGGAAGGCCGCCCCGTCCGCGGCCGAGCTCAACGCGGCCGAGGCGCGCCGGCTCGGGAGCCTCCTCTCGGGCGCGATCATCGAGGCCGAGAAGGAGGCGGTGGAGATCGCCTTCTCCACCCTCTCCGACCTCCGCATCCGGGTCCACACCTATGTCCTCAAGAAGAACCTCGCGGGGAAGTCCATCGCCGAGCTCCAGGTGCGGACGAAGACGGGGGCGACGGTCGTCGCCGTCTCCCGCGCGGGGAAGAACATCATCAACCCCCTCCCCTCCTTCACCTTCGAGGACGGTGACCTGGTCGTCGCCATCGGGGACACCGACCAGCTCGAGGAGTTCGAGCGCCGGATCCTGGGGAACTGATGGAAGAGATCGCGCTCGCCCTCTTCGTCTGCCTCGTCCTCGCCCTCGTCTCGAAGCGGTACTCCCTCCCCCCGATCCCCTTCTACATCCTCGCGGGGATCGCCATCGGGAAGAGCGGGCTCGGCCTCGTCCCCGCCGACACCTACTCCCAGTACCTCTCCTCCCTCGGGCTCATCTTCCTCCTCTTCTACGTCGGCCTGGAGATGCGCCCGAAGTCCCTCCGCGAGCGGGGCCGGACCATCCTCCTCTCGGGGACGATCGACCTCTTCGCGAACTTCCTCGTCGGCTTCGCCGCGGCGCTCCTCCTCGGCTTCCGGCCGCTCGAGTCCTTCGTCCTCGCCTCGGCCTTCTACATCTCGAGCTCCGCGATGGCCATCGCCTCCCTCGTCGAGAACCGGCGGCTCATCCTCCCCGAGGCCGAGACCATCGTCTGGATGATGGTCTTCGAGGACGTGCTCCTGATCCTCCTCATCTCCCTCTTCTCGGCCCAGGGGGAGAACCCCCTCACCTTCATCGTCCTCACCGTCGCGGTCCTCGCCGCGACCGCGGGGATCGTGCGGCTCCTCAGGCGGCCCATCCGGGCCCTCCTCGCCCGGACCGACGACCTCCCGTCGATCTTCACCTTCACGGTGGTCATCTCCTCCACCTACCTCGCGAAGCTCCTGAAGATCCCGGACGCCCTCGTCGCGATCATCCTCGGCTCCTCCCTCGCCGCGACCTCGGGCACCGCCCTCGAGCGGCTCTCCCAGCCCTTCCGCGAGGTCTTCCTCGTCCTCTTCTTCGTCTTCTTCGGGATCACCATCGACTTCTCGGGAGGGTTCTCGATCCTCGTCGCCTCGGTCCTCTGCGTCCTCGCCGTCGCGAGCAAGATGCTCTCGGGGGTCGTCGTCGGCTGGGGCCTCCACGGCTCGGTGCCGGCCGGGATCGAGATCGGGGTGAACACCCTCGGGCGGGGCGAGTTCTCCATCGCCCTCGCCGCCATCTTCGGCTCGGCGGCCATCTCGGCGACGGTCGCGATCCTCGTCGTCGCGACCTCCCTCGCGGGCTCCTTCGCCGCCCGGTACAGCGAGGGGCTGAAGGCATGGGTGAACCGGGAGGGGCCGCCCCTCCTCCCCGCCCCCGGGGCGAGCCCCGAGTGAGGCGGGGGCCGGTCCCCGCCCGCCCCCGGCCCGGCGGCAAACCTTTTGGCATCCCTGCACGATACACCTTCACAGGACACCGTGAGGGGTTCCCATGAGGATACTCGTCGTCTACTACTCGATGTTCGGCCATGTCCACCGGCTCGCCGAGGCGGTGGCGGCGGGGGCCGCCGGCGTGGACGGGGTGACGGTCGACGTAAAAAGGGTCCCCGAGACCCTGCCGCAGGAGGTCCTCGAGAAGACCGGGGCGCTCAAGGCCCAGAAGGCCTTCTCCCATGTCCCGATCTGCGGGAGGGGCGACCTCGGGAACTACGACGCCGTCATCTTCGGGACCCCGACCCGGTACGGGAACATGTGCGGGCAGATGCGCCAGTTCCTGGACGCGACGGGCGCACTCTGGGTCCAGGGCGCCCTCGCGGGGAAGGTCGGCTCGGTCTTCACCTCCTCGAACACCCAGCACGGCGGGCAGGAGTCCACCATCCTCTCCTTCCACACGACCCTCCTCCACCACGGGATGATCCTCCTCGGCCTCCCGTACCTCTTCGCCGGCCAGAGCCGGGCAGACGAGATCACGGGCTGCTCCCCGTACGGGGCCTCGACCATCGCGGGGCCCGGCGGGGAGCGCTGGCCGAGCGAGAACGAGCTCGCGGGGGCACGGTTCCAGGGAAGGTACGTCGCCCTGGTCGCCTCGAAACTCACCCCGCACCGGGATGCCATCATCGCCTCCCTCACCCGGTGAGCCCGCCCCGCCGGACGAGGGGGCCTGCCCCGAGGTCCGGGAGCGGGAGGTCCGCCGGGCGACCATCCAGGTGCTCCCCTCGGGCCGGGTGAGGGTCACCGCCCCGCCGGGCACCCACGTCCCCTCCCTCCTCGAACGGAACGCCGGCTGGATCGAGCGGAAGCGGGAGGAGATCGAGGAGATCTCGCGGGACCGGGCAGGGCAGGAGGGGAGGATCCTCCTCGGCGGCCGGTTCTTCCGGCTCGGGAAGGGGGACGCCTGCGGGATCGACCCCGGCGAGGGAGTGCTCTCCTACACGACCCCGCGGGAGCTCAAGGCCTTCCTGAAGCGGATGCTCCGCTCCGACCTCCTCCCCCGGATCGAGGCGCACTCGGCACGGATGGGGGTCAGGTCAACGGGCCTCTCCGTCCGCGAGCAGCGGAGCCGGTGGGCGAGCTGCTCGCCCGAGGGCCGGATCAGCGTCAACCTCCGCGTCCTCGTGCTCCCCGACCAGGTCAGGGACTACCTGGTGGTGCACGAGCTCGCCCACCTGCTGGAGCCGAACCATTCCCGGAAATACTGGAAGCGGGTCGGGGAGTTCTTCCCCGACTTCCGGTATGCCGAGGCTGAGCTGAAGCGGTACTGGATCCTCGTCGAGCGCGACAGCATCTGGGACGTGCTGAAGACGGTTTAGGAGGAGGGAGAGGAAAAGGAGAGATGGGGTAAATTCCCCTCAGTCCTTTTTCGAAAACCGGGCGAAAGCGAGGTTGAGAAGAAGGATATCAATCCTTCTTTGAAAATCGACCTAAGGGAGATTGAGGAGAAGGACTTCAGTCCTTCTTCGATATGGTCCGCTCCAGGGACTCGCGGACCGCCCGCTGGATGGACTCGTCCTCGTCCTTGAGCGCCTGGATGAGCGGCTCCACCGCCCGCCCGTCCCCGATATCCCCGAGGGCGACGGCGGCACCCTTCTTCACGCCCTTGTCCCGGTCCTTCATGGCCGCGATCAGGGGCTCGACCGCCCGCCGGTCCCCGATCTTCCCCAGGGTCCAGCTCGCGACGTACCTGACCCCCGGGTTCTCGTTCCCCAGGGCCTCGATGAGCGGCTCGACCGCGGGCTCGCCGATGTGGACGAGGACGTCCGCGGCGCCCATCCGGACGAAGACGCTCTCGTCCTTCAGGACCTCGATCAGGGGGGCGATGGCCCGCTCGTCGCTCATCGCCGAGAGGGCCGCGGTCACGCTCTCCCGGAGCTCGGGGTTCTTCAGGCTCCCGATGAGGGGCGCGAGGGCCCGGATGTCCCGGATCTTCCCGAGGGCCACCACCGCCTCCCGCTCCACCTCGAGGTCGTCGTCCGCGAGGAGCTCCACGAGGGGGCCGACCGCGTAGGACTCCCCGATCTTCCCGAGGGCGATGGTCGCCTCCTTCCGCACCCCCGCCGAGTTGTCGCCGAGGGCCTTGATGAGGGGCTCGACCGCCCGCCGGTCCCCGAACCGGCCGAGCACCCGGGCCGCGGAGCGCCGGACCGGCTCGTGGGAGTCGGCGAGGGCGGCGATGAGCGGCTCGACGGCGGGCTCGCCGATCTCGAAGAGGACCTCCTCGGTGTCCCGCCGGAAGCCCTCGCCCTCGCGCCTGAGCGCCTCGATGAGGGGCGCGACCGAGAGGTCCCCGCCCATGGCGAGGACCCAGGCGGCGCCCCGCTTCATCTCCTCGTCGTCGCCCGAGAGGGTCTCGATGAGGGGCTTGATCGCGGGCCTGCCGATGCCGGCGAGGGCCCTCGCGCCCTCCCTCCGGACGCCGGCCCCGCCGGTCTTCATCATCTCGATGAGGGGCACCACGGCCCGGCCGTCGCCGATGGCCCCGAGGGCCTCCACCGCGTAGCCCTTCACCCAGGGGTCATCGGCCGAGAGGAGCTTCAGGAGCGCGGGGACCGCGGACCGGTCGCCGATCTTCCCGAGGGACTCGGCGGCCATGCACCTGAGGTACCCGTCCTCGCTGTCGAGGGCCTCGATGAGCGCCTCGACCGCGGCGGGGTCGCCGAGCTTCCCGAGGACCGCCGCCGCCTGCCGCCGGACATACCGGTCGTCGTCCCTGAGGGCGTTCGCGAGCGCCGGCACCGAGGCGTCCCCCAGCCGCTCGAGCTCGCCCCAGGAGCCCTTGGAGATGAGGAAGTACGCGCGCTCCTCGTCGTCCTGGGGGCTCCACCCGAAGCTCGTGAGCACCCGGACGATCTCCTTCTGGGCCGCCCAGTGCGCCTTCTTCAGCACCTCGACGAGGGCCCCCACGGCCGACTCGTCCCCGATGTCCTCGAGGACCTTCGCCACCTGCCGCTGGACGTCCCAGTCCTCCTCCTGGAGGGCCCGGATGAGCGGCTCGACCGCGGGCCCCTTGATGGTGACGAGGATCCGCTGCGCCTCCTTCCGGATGGCCCAGTCTTCGTCCCTGAGCGCCCGGATGAGGGCCTCCACCGCCCGGTCCTTCATCCCCGCGAGGGTGTTCGCCGCCCGCTCGCGGACGTCCTCGTACTCGCTCTTGAGGGCCTGGATCAGGGAGTCGAGGGCCGGGGTCCCGATGGTCCCGAGGGCGATGGTCGCGTAGCACCGGACATAGGTGTCGATGTCCCGGAGGGCCTCGATGAGGGGCTGGAGGGCCCGCTCGTCCCCCATCTTCCCGAGGGCCCGGGCGGCCTCGCCCCGGACGTCCTCGTCCCTGTCCCTGAGGGTCGCGATGATCGCGGGCACCGCCTGGAGGTCCCCGATCTCCCCGAGGGCCCTTGCCGAGGCGCCCCGCACCCGGGCGTTCTCGTCCTTCAGGGCCCGGACCAGGTGGTCCACGGCGAGGGGGTCCCCGATCCGGCCGAGGGCCTCTGCCGCCTCTGCCCGGACGAGCTTGTGCCGGTCCTTCAGGGCGCGGATCAGGTGCTCCACCGCCTTCGGGTCCCGCATCTCCCCGAGCGCACGGGCCGACTGGGACCGGACCATCTCGTCCTTGTCACCCAGCGCCCGGATCAGGTGGTCTACCGCCTTCGGGTCCCGCATCTCCGCCGGGGGGGCGGCCTGGGGCCGGGCCTTCTCTGCCCCCCGGGATTCCTTCTCTCTCCTCGCTTTCATGGTAACTCCTCTCCTCTCTCCTTTGTCCAGCTTTCCTTTAGCACAATTTAAGTTCAGGCCAACCTTCACTTTTCAATATCATTAAATGCTGAAAGGGCGTATTTTACCCGGAGAATGCCTGTACTCGTGGATTTTCTGAACCAGTACCGGGCCAAGACTACCCGTGCGATGTATGTGAGTGCATGGGTAAAATTCCTTTCCCTTCTCTACGGCGCCCGCCTGCGGGGGGCCTCTCCCGGGGTCCTCGACCCCTGGGTGGCGAAGTACGTGAACGACCTCAGGAACGGGAGGCGTGACCTCGCCGCCGACCTGCAGGCCCTGGAGGGGGCCTGCCGGACCCCGCGGACCTGCCTCGGGTACCAGAGCGCCATCCGGACCCTCCTCGCCGGTGAGAACCTCTCCCTTGCGCCGAAGGAGGGGAGGCGGCTGCGCCTTGCCCGGAAGCCACGCCCTCCCGAGACCCGCAGGGATTCCCTCACCACGGAATCGATCCTGAAACTCATGGAACACCTCGATACCCGGGGCCGGGCGATCCTGTACGTCCTCGTGAGCAGCGGTGCGGGGCTCGGGGAGGTCCTGTCCCTGCGCCTCGATGACCTCGACCTCGATTCCCGGCCGGCACGGTTCCTCATCCGGGATGCGGAGGGATCGGTGACCCGGACGGCCTTCATCTCCCGCGAGGCGGCCGGCGCCATCCGGGTGTACCTGATCGTGAGGGACCGGTTCGTGGCCTCCGCACGCTCCCGCGGGGGAACGGGGTCCGCGCACCTCCTCTTTCCCCTCGGGGCCCGGGCCTTCGGGCAGATCTGGGAGCTGGCCCTCTCCAAGGCGAGGCTGGACCGGGTCGATGCCGTGACGAGGCGGAGGACCCTCACCCCCCGTGCCACCCGGAGGTTCTTCGCCGAACGCATGGGGGCGGTGCTCCCCGAACCGGTGGTCGCGGGGCTGACGGGAGGGGGGAGCCGGTACACCGAGGAGGAACTGTCGCGGGCTTACCTCGAGGGCGAGCCGAACCTCACCCTCCACCGGAGCCGGCAGCGGGAGAGGGTGGACCGGAGGATCGCCGAGCTCGAGAGGATCGTCGGCATCCTTCGGGATCGGGTCGGCGAAAAGGACGGGGCGACCGGCCCTTGAGATTCGGGCAAGGGCTTATATGCCGGTGAATACCCTCATTGGGCTGAGGTCATCTTATGCCCGGAAAACACCCGGTTTCCAGGACAGGGGCCCGCGCGATCGCCGCGGTCGCGTTCCTGCTGGTCCTCGTCCCGGTCTTCCTCATCCTCCCGTCGGGGGCGAGGACCGACATCCAGCACATCCAGGCGGGGGACATGATCTTCATCTACGAGCAGAACCTCGACATCACCGGCCTTCGCACCGGGGCGAACCCGGTCACCGCGCTCCGGAAGTACCGGAACGACGACCCGACGCTCGGCGTGCTCCGCGAGGTCCCGGTCCCCGACGACACGAGCTTCAGCCCCGACCCCGATATCTTCGGGGGGCAGCTCGGGATCTACTATGCCTACAACCCGACGAGCGGGGTCATGAACTCGGTCTACGTGAGCACCCCCTCGGTCTCCGTGGACGCGGTCCTCGCGAACCCGAACCACGTCTACTCCCTCGCGGGCCTGACGATCCCGCAGGGCACCCGGATCGCCTTCAAGATCTCGTCCCCTGACGTCGGGACGTCCTACCATGCCGGTTCCCTCTACCCCGCGACCGTCGACCTGGTCCTCACCACCCCGGGCGGGGGCGAGGTGAGCTCTATCCAGGGCATGGACTTCACGGCGATGAACCTGACCGGCGCGTTCTTCTACACCGATGACGCGGGCCGGCCCGGTGCGATCACCCTCGACGGCTTAGAGCAGGGCACCTACACCGTCCAGGCCAAGTGGAGGGATCCCTCGTCCTTTGTCGACCGGGCGCCCGACTCCAACCTCGTGAGCTTCATTGTCGGAAAGTCGACCGCCTTCCAGACGACACCCACTCCGGCCGCCACCCCGGTGATCACGACGGCGGCCACCACCGTTCCCACCCAGGCAGCGGTGACGACCCTCCCCGTGACGACCCTGGCCACGACGCCGAGCCCTGCCGCCACGCCGTCGACCCCTCCGCCGACCCAGCCGGCGACCACACCCCCCGCGGGGACCGCGCAGCCGTCGCCGACCCCCGCGCCGATGGGAACCTGGATCGCGATCCTCTCGCCCGCGATCGCCCTTCTCCTCCTGAAAGCGAGGGGCCGGCCCTAGGCACCGGCGGGGGGGTCACCAGCCCCAACCCATTACCCTTTTCTTTTTACCCTTTATCCGGATCGGATCCCACTCACCCGGACCGGACTTCGGTATCCCTCTATCTCCTCTGGTAGATACCGACGAGCTCGCCCCGGGCGAGGACATGGCCGGCGACGGCCTGAGTGAGCGCTCCCGCGTCCCGGTTCCCTGAAAGCGTGAGCGGGGCGTCGAGGGCATAGACGGTGAAGTGGTAATGGTGGGGCTTTCCCGGCGGGGGACAGGGGCCGCCGTAGGCAGCGCGGCCGAAGTCGTTCGTCCCCTGGACCGAGCCGGCGGGAAGGGCCGACTTTCCCGGTGCACCGGCCGGGATCTCCCTTGTCCCGGGCGGGATATTGTACGCCACCCAGTGGATGAAGGTCCCGCGAGAGGCGTCCGGGTCGGAGACCACGAGGGCGAGGCCCGCGGTCCCCTGCGGGACGCCGCTCCATGAGAGGGGTGGCGAGGCGTTCGCCCCGTCGCAGGTGTACATCACCGGAATCGGCGCGCCGCTATTGAAGGCTGCTGACGACACGTTGAGTGATGGGACACTCCTCTCGCCCGTGACCAGGCATCCCGAGAGGAGGAAGAGCATGACGAGGGCGATCTGGCGGAGGGTCATGGCGGCCCCCTCCCTGACCTGCTGTGCCAGCCGGATGGTTCCCATAGCAGGCACTGGGGGGGTTCCCCCCACATAACGGTTTGGATGGGAAAAAAGGGGGATGGGAAAAAAAAGGGATCAGATCCTCAGCTGCGCGAGGGCGTCGTAGACCATCTTCCGGTACACCGCGGGATCGGCATGGTACTGCTCCTGCGCGAGCTTCGAGTCCTCGGTCTTCCCCGCGTCCTCGAGGCGCCTCAGCGTGGCGCGTGCCACGTCGAGCACCCAGAGGTCCCGCGTCTCCCGGTCCACCGTGGTCACCGACTCCGCCCTGACCGAGACGAGCACGGACCCGGGCTGGGACTCGAAGAGGTTCGGCTTCCCGATGACCGCGACGAAGGCGGGGGGCTCGATCCGGGCGATCTGCTGCATCGCCTCGGGCTGGTAGCTCCCGGCCATGAGGAAGAAGGTCCCGGTCGGGTCGGCGATCCTGGCCCGGTAGAAGACGTTCTGGTCGCCCCTCCGCTCCTTCTCGGTGAGGGTCCCCACGAGCAGGATCCGGTTGCAGCGCTCCCCCGTCGGGAGGAGGACGAAGCTCGGGCTCTTCTCCTCCTCGCCCCTCGGGAACTCGTACCTCACCTCGCGGAGTTCCCCGGCAAAGACCCGCCGGGCGGGTTCCCGGTCGAAGGTCTGACCCGGCCGGGGTCCGGCCGCCTTGCGCCCGTTCATCATCAGGCCTCACCCCCGGCCTTGTTGAGGAGCGCGGCGAGATCCGCGGGGTCGAAGGCGATCCTTTTACAGTCCTTGACGAGGATCCTTCCGTCGATCTCGCTGCCCCTCGCCTGGAAGTACCGGCCGAGGACCGCGTCACGGATCCGGTAGAAGACCTCGTCCATCCCGAGCGGGCTCGACTCGGCGAGGGCGACCGCCTCCTCGAGCTTCATCCCCGAGAGGGCCTCGACGATCTCCCTCTGGACGAGGATGTTCCTTGTGCGGATCCCGTCGTCGAGGACCCCCTTGATCCGCAGGTCGTACCGGAAGTTCTTCTGGATCTCGTGGACCGGGCAGTAGTTCTGCCGGGAGAGCACCCGGTTGCAGCCCTCCTGCGGGCAGCGCTTGATGAGCCCGGACCCCGGGGCCAGGTGGACGATGACCCCCTGGACGGTCTCCCCCTCGTTCACCCGGATGTCCCCCTCCTCGGGGAGGTACATCGCCGTGGAAAGGTTCAGCTGGAGCCTCCCGGCGAACTCGTCCACGAGGGCATAGTAGATCGAGTACACGTTTCCGGGGGTGAGCTTCTCCTTCCCCTCCTCCTTCCAGATGGTGAACTTGATGGTCCCCGTCTCGTCGCCGAGAAGGCCGGTCTGGAGCATCCGCTCATGGCTCGGTTCCCACTCCTGCACCACCTTCACCTTCACGGACCCCACCCCGGGGCGGAGATCGCGCACCTGGACCACAGTCGGGATGAGCGGGGTCTCGGTCTCGATCTCGGTGATAGAGGTCCCGCTGTGGATGTTCAGCTTCTCGACGCCGCGGAACTCGTCCACGACCGCGGACTCGATCCTGTACCACTTCCCCGCCGCGAGGGGCTGGGCCTTCGCCCGCGCCCAGACCGTGAACCTGATGGCCCCCGACGCGTCGGCGAGGATCCCCGCCTGGGAGATGGCGGGGGTGGGCGGGTTCGTCAGGGACACCACCTTGCCCTGCACCGTCACCCATTCCCCTACCGAGAGCCCCTGGATCTCACGTTCCTGCGCCCGGGTCCCGGGGGAAGGGAGAGAGTGCTCCCGGGCGAGCTCGTTCAACACCGTGCGTTCGGCCTCGGCGGGCTGCACGCCAAACTCCTCGACAAGACGCCGTAGCTTTGCCTCGATCTTCGAACGGTCAACGGCGATTCCCTTTGCTTCCATCTTTCCGGAGATTCTTTCAACCGCACCTGATACTTCCATAGACATCTCCACTCAATACGGGCTCCCCGACGCTATTTAAAACATGACGGATGGAGCGTGAAAATGAACCAGAACCCCCCTCCCAAGGGATTAAGTAGCAGGAATACCAACACGATGGGCATGGCAGTAACGGCAGACAGCACCATCATGGATGTCCTGCAGGCCAAGCCCGACGCGGCCACCGTCCTCTTCCGGTTCGGTATGGGCTGCCTCGGCTGTGCCGTCGCCCGGGGAGAGACCATCCGGGAGGCCGCGCAGGCCCACGGCATCCCCCTCCAGGAACTCCTCAGCGCCCTCGGGATCCCCGAGAAGTAACCTTTTTCCGGGATCTCGGGGACCGCCGGGAATTGAACTCCCAGAGCTCCCTGAGGCCTGCCTCGGGGTTCTTTTTCAGGTAGTCGGCGACCTCCGGTTCATGGAGGAGGGTGCAGGCGCTGCAGTTCCAGACCTTCCCCCCGCTCTTGCTCTCCACCCACTGGCCGAGCTCCGGGTCCAGGCACGGGTAGAGCGGGCAGTAGCAGTAGTCGCACCGCTGCCCCTCGAAGTGGCAGGGATAGTAGGGGCATCCCTCGGGGGTCCACTCCACCCAGTGGTCCCCGCCATAGCGGGAGAGCACGAACATCGACGGGGCCTTCCTCTTCACCCGCCCCTCGTGCCTGGCGAGGGCCTCCTGCACCCCCTGGAACGCGGCACGGTAGACGCGCACCCCTGCTTCCGTCGCGGTGCCCGCGTACTCGTGCGCGACGGGGCCCTCGCAGGCGGCGATGACCGCATCGGTGGTCGTCCCCGAGAAGCCATGGCCGAGGGCCCGCAGGGCGTCGGCCTTTGCCATGGTCGCGGTGGTGAGCGCCTCCAGGAGCGCCCCGTCTGACAGACCCTCGGCGGAGTGGACGATGAGGTTGATGGTGCCCGCCGCCTCCGGTCCGGGGTTCGGGTTCGATATACCGGCGGTGACGAAGAGCGTGACGAAGTCGTGGTGCAGGATGCAGGTGTGCCGCCAGTCCACGGCGGTCAGGAGGCCGAAGAAGTCGCGGGAGTACCCCTTGCCGGCCGCGAGGTCCTCCAGCAGGCGGACGGGGTCGGCATGGTCGAAGTCCTCCCCGACGGTGTGGTTGAGGAGGGTGGTGACCCTCCGGAAGCCGCCGTGAACCCCGGTGCTCGCGGCCCGGAAGTCACCCCGGATGAAGAGCGTGCGGTCGCCGAAGAAGTACCTCATGAGATCATGAGAGCTGGTAGCGCACCCGGTCCTTCAGCTCCTGCTGCTTCCCCGCGTTCCAGCCCGAGACATCCTGGAGATAACCGGTCACCCGGCTGATCTGCACCACGTCGTGGGACCCGCAGTCGGGGCAGATCGGGTTCCCGCAGAGGGGGCAGTACTCGATCCGCGCGATGATCTCGTGGGAGCACTGGCAGTGGTCCAGGGGGCAGAGGATCTGGAGCCTGGCCTCGCCGCACTTCGGGCACGGGGTCGAGTCGACGATGGTATGGCAGGTGTGGCACTTGTACCGCCGTTCCGCGGGCGGGATGTCCTGGAGGGAGCGGTACTTCTCAACGGTCTTTCGCTGCTCGGCACTCCATTGCATACCGGATCCATGGTGAGGCGGATCTTAAAATGTTTTTGCGCTAAAATTTTCCGGGAGCTTTGTCCGCTGCCTCAGTCGACTCACAGGGCTCATCACCGGTCAGGTCGGCTCATCTCATCATCGGCAGCGCCCGGCGAACTCCCGCGCGGCGGCCGCGGGATCGGCGGCCCCGTAGATGGACCTCCCCACGATGATCCCGTCCACGAGGTCCTTCACCTCCCCCGGGTCGGCCCCCTGGGCCCCGACGCCGGGCGAGAGGATCTTCAGGGGCCCGACGATCTCCCTGAGCCTCCTGACCCGGTCCGGGCGGGTCGCGGGGGCGATGATCCCGTCGGCCCCGCACTTCACGGCAAGGCCGGCCAGCCGCTCGGCGACCCCGCCGTGGAAGAACCCGGCCGCGCCCGGGTGGCTCATCTCGGCGACGGCGTAGCAGGCCCCGCCGTGAGCGCGGGCCGCTTCGACGCAGGCGGAGAGGGCGTCTTCCCCGGGGAAGGCGTGGGCGATGACCGCGGAGAACCCGGCCCGGAAAGCGAGGGTGCAGATCTCCCGGTTCGTGTTCGGGATGTCTGCGACCTTGAAGTCGGCGATGAGGGGGAGCCCGAGGGGGGTGAGCTCCCCCGCGACGGAGAGCCCCGCGGAGAGGACGAGGGGGTACCCGACCTTGATCGCGCCGAGGTGGGGGGCGCAGGCCCTCGCGATGGCGACGGCCCCCGCCCGGTCGGTGACGTCGAGAGCGAGGATCAGCTCAGCCACGGGAGAGCCTCTCGAGGACCGCGGCGGCGAGGACCGGGAGGGTGATGGTCGCGTCCCCGTAGACGGTGACCCCCTGGGCCTCGGCGGTGAGCTTCCCCC
Source organism: Methanomicrobiales archaeon (assembly GCA_035517575.1). Lineage (GTDB taxonomy): Archaea > Halobacteriota > Methanomicrobia > Methanomicrobiales > JACTUA01 > JACTUA01. The sequence goes on along the minus strand of DATIYO010000073.1, from coordinate 13,159 downwards.
AGGACCGGGCCTCGTCGAGCGTTGCCCCCGAGAGGCCCCCGAGGTCGGGCCGGTCCCCCGTGAGCTGGACCGCCCAGGTGAACCCGTGGGGGGCGAGGAGCATCCCCTGGAAGATGAAGTTCTTGGGCACCCCGCCGCCGATGATGAGCGCCCCCGCCCGCTCGGCCTGGTAGCAGAGGTCGAGGAACGCCTTCATGTCCCGGAAGGCGTCGAGGACGACCCGGTGGGTCTGGGTGAAGAGGGAGAACTGGAGCCCGAAGACCGAGTCCTGGACCGCGGGGCAGTACACGGGGACCCCCTTCCGCGCGGCGGTCGCGAGGATCCCCGAGGGGAGCTGCCTCCCGACCAGGGCCAGGAGCTCCGTCGTGGAGATGACCGTCCCGTCCGCGAGGCCCCCGAAGACCCCCTGGACGAAGTCCTCGAACCGGGTGAAGGCCTCGTCGGCGACGTAGACGTCGTAGATGCGGTTGATCCCCTGCCTCCGGAGGTCGATGTCCGAGCACTCCGCCGAGCCATGGTGGTGGGTGCACCCGATGGCCTCGACGATGTCGTGGACCAGGTTCGCGCCCGTCGAGACGAGGACGTCCACGTACCCCCTTTCGATCAGGTCGGAGACGATGCCCCCCATGCCAGACGGGACCATGGCCCCCGCGAGGCCCACGAAGGTCGTCGCCTTCCCGTCCCGGAACATCTCCTCCGTGATCCGGGCGGCCTTCGCGAGGGACCCCCCGTTGAAGGCGCCGGACGCCTCGAGTTCGCGGACGAGCTCCCCGACGGTCATCCCGGGCCGGACCTTCACCTGCTTCACCGCGTCGCCTTCCATGACCTCAACTCTTCACGGAACTATTTCGCTCTTCCCTATTATCTGTGCCGGTTCTCCCCGGATCAATGGCTTCGCGAGGTGCCTCCTCGCGCAGGGCGGGACCTCGTACCACCCCGGCCGGATCGCCCTCTCCCGGACCCGCTCCTCCCTGTCTGCCGCCCTGCTCCCGCACCGGCGGCACTTGAACCCCTTCCCGTGCCCGGCCGAGGTCATCCTCTTCCCGCACGAGGGGCACGCTGGCGCCAGCCTGACCAGGTCCCGCGCCGGTTCCACGAGGCGGATCTTCTCGAGGTTGAGGGACCCTCCCTTGTAGCTCCCGCAGGCCTCCACCTCGTCCCCGACGACGAGGGCCCTCACCACGTCCCGGAAACCCTTCGTGGGCTCGTAGGCCATGCAGCGGAGCCCGGGCCCGGCGCCCCCCGCCTCAAGGGGAATGGCGACATGGCCCCCCTTCCCCGTCACCGCATTCCCGCCGACGGCGCCGCGGATCCGGTAGGAGTGCCCCTCGGTGAGACTACCGATCTCCCCCTCCTCCAGGTGCCCGTCGGTCCCCTGGTTCGTGAGCCAGACCTGCTCCAGGCCAGGCTCCTCCGTGCGGATGAAGGACTGTGCCAGGGCCACCGTAAGGGGACTGTCCCCCCGGATCCCGTAGAGGACCGGGTCCGGGGTGCGGGGGGAACACACTACGACATCGTTCTCCCGGTCCACCGTGTCCCAGGTACGGGGAGAGGTCGCGGTATCGGCGAGGAAGAAGGATTCGCGGTCGATGCTCCGCGGGGTCGCCCAGAGGGCGGGTCGCCGGTAGACCAGGTACTCCCAGGTCGAATCGGGCAGGTCGCACGCGATGGCAGCCGCGGCCCCGATGAGCCCCCGACCCCCGTTCCACCCGCGGTACACCGCCCCTGCCTCGTCGAGCAGTTCGACGGCCTCCTCCTTCTCGCAGAAGGATCGCAGGGCCTTCTCGTAGAACCACACGGGCGGCCTGACCTCGGAGACGGCCACCCCCGGCTCGGTCCCCTCGGCCCCGAGTTCGGCCAGGTCCTCGACGCACCGGCATGCCGTCCCGAAGGCGGCCTCCGGATCCCCCTCCAGTTCGAGGGCGATGGCGGCGTTCCCCCGGGTCTTCCAGGGGACGTTCGGGTTGAGCCGGACGAGCCTCGCCTGCCCGAGGCCGAACCCCCGGGCGAGGAGCCGCCGGACGAGCACGGCCCCGAGGTACGTCGTGCACATCCCGCGGGGAGAGTCCGTGTCATCGATCCCGATCCACATGCCCGATATTTTATTATCGCGGCACGCTATATGGGTTCTTTAGCCAGTATGACCCAGGGTGTCCTTCTCGAGAGGGTGAGGAGCCTGCTCCTTGACGGGGGGTTCCGGGTCTCCGAGCGGTGCAGCCAGCGGCCCCGGTCCTTCGACCTCATCGCGGGGGACGACCGGATCCTCATGGTCATCAAGGCCATCTCCCACATCGACGGGGTCTCGGAGGACATCGCCCGGGACCTGGACCTCGTCTCCTACTACCTGGGGGGTGCCCCCCTCATCGTCGGCGAGAGGACCCGGGACGCGGACCTCCAGCGGGGGGCGGTATACATCAGGTACGGGATCTTCGCGATCTCGGTCCCCACGCTCTCGGACTTCATCATCGATAAGGTACCGCCCCTCGTGTACGTCTCCCCGGGCGGCCTCTACGTGAATATCGACGAGGCGCTCCTCCACGCCCTCAGGGAGGAACGGGAGCTCTCCCTCGGGGACCTCGCCCACCTCCTCGGTGTCTCCCGCCGGACCATCAGCAAGTACGAGAACGGGATGGGGACGACGATGGAGGTCGCCCTCAGGATCGAGGAGCTCTTCGACACTGCCGTCACGAAGCCCATCGACCTCCTCGCCCACGAGCCCCGGTTCGCGGGGTCGGGCGAGCCCGCCCACGGGAAGATCCTCGCCGACCTCGAGCGGATGGGGATGGAGATCCACCTCACGCACCGCGCCCCCTTCGAGGCCCTCGCCCGGTACGACACCGAGACCATCCTCACGGGCTACGGCACGCCCCAGCACGTCGCGAAGCGGGCGCCCATCATCTCGAACCTCTCCCGGATCGCGAGGGCCCACGCCCTCTGCGTCCTCGTCGGGTACCACCGGGAGAAGAGCATCGGCGACACCCTGGTCATCGGCGAGGACCGGCTCCGCTCACTCGAGGACGGCTCCGAGCTGATGGAGCTGATCCGGGAACCTCCGGCGTGAAGTTCACCCGCTGACGGGGCGGTTCTCGCCGCTGGATCCACTTTGTTTATATAGAACCACAGACCAAGTATTTTACCGCAAAATACGGTGAGAGAACCATGTCACAACTCACAGGACAGCCCATTTTCATCCTCAAGGAGGGCAGCTCGCGCACCCGTGGCCGGGATGCCCAGGGGTCCAACATCGCGGCGGCCAAGGCGGTCGCGGGGGCGGTGCGGACCACCCTCGGCCCGAAGGGCATGGACAAGATGCTCGTCGACACCATCGGCGACGTCGTGATCACGAACGACGGGGTCACCATCCTGAAGGAGATGGACATCGAGCACCCCGCGGCGAAGATGATGGTCGAGGTCGCAAAGACCCAGGACGACGAGGTCGGCGACGGGACCACCACCGCCGTGGTCGTCGCGGGCGAGCTCCTGAAGCGCGCCGAGGAGCTCCTGGACCAGGACGTGCACCCGACGGTCATCGCCCAGGGGTACCGGCTCGCGGCCGAGAAGGCGAGGGAGATCCTCAACGACATCGCGATCACGGTGAAGCCCACCGACAAGGAGATGCTCTACAAGATCGCCGAGACCGCCATGACGGGCAAGGGCGCCGAGGCCTCGAAGGAGAAGCTCTGCGAGCTCGTGGTGAAGGCCGCGATGATGGTCGTCGACGAGGACGGCACCGTGGACCAGGAGAACATCAAGATCGAGAAGAAGGTCGGCGGTTCCTCGGACGACTCCGAGATCGTCGAGGGGGTCCTCATCGACAAGGAGCGCGTGCACCCGGGCATGCCGAAGAAGGTCGAGAACGCGAAGATCCTCCTCCTGAACGCCTCCATCGAGTTCAAGAAGACCGAGGTCGATGCCGAGATCAACATCACGAGCCCCGACCAGCTCCAGGCCTTCCTCGACGAGGAAGAGCGGATGATCAAGTCCATCGTGGACAAGGTCGTCGCGAGCGGCGCGAACGTCGTGATCTGCCAGAAGGGCATCGACGACATCGCCCAGCACTACCTGGCAAAGGCGAACATCCTCGCCCTGAGAAGGGTCAAGAAGAGCGACATGGAGAAGCTCGCCCGGGCGACCGGCGCCTCGGTCATCTCGTCCATCGACGCCATCGCGAAGAGCGAGCTCGGGAAGGCCGGGCTCGTGGAGGAGAGGAAGGTCGGCGGCGAGGAGATGATCTTCGTCGAGAAGTGCAAGAACCCGAAGGCGGTATCGATCATCGTCCGGGGCGGCACCGAGCACGTCGTGGACGAGCTCGACCGTGCCCTCGACGACGCGATCTCCGTCGTATCGGTGGTCATGGAGGACAAGAAGATGGTGGCCGGCGGCGGGGCGCCCGAGATCGAGCTCTCCCTCCGGCTCCGCGAGTACGCGGCATCGGTCGGCGGCCGGGCCCAGCTCGCCATCGAGGCGTTCGCGAACGCCCTCGAGATCATCCCGAGGACCCTCGCCGAGAACGCGGGCCTCGACCCGATCGACATGCTCGTCGCCCTCCGGGCCGAGCATGACAAGAAGAAGAAGAACGTCGGGCTCGACGTCTTCAAGGGCGAGCCGACCGACATGCTCAAGGCCGGCGTCGTGGAGCCGCTCCGGGTGAAGACCCAGGCGGTCGCCTCGGCTGCCGAGGCCGCGGTCATGATCCTCCGGATCGACGACGTCATCGCCGCCTCCAAGGTGAGCAAGGAGATGCCCGGCGGCATGCCTCCCGGCGGAATGCCCCCGGGCGGCATGGGCGGGGACATGGACTTCTGAAGCCCGGAACAGAATCTCCCTTTTTTCGCGACCATCCCCACGGTTTAATACCACCCCCGCTCAGGTACCCACCATGGCCGAGCGGTTCGTCTTCACGAAGTACCGCACCTCCTGCTACAACTGCGGGAAGGAGGTGGACCAGGTGATCAAGGCGGTGCGGGCCCAGGCGCAGGTGGCCTGCTCCAACTGCGGCGCGACCCGGATCTACATCCCCCGTGCCTCGGAGGTCGGGAAGCCCGGCCTGTACACGAAGATCGGCTGCTACGATGTCTGGGACCTGGAGACGGTCGCCCCGTGCGAGAACTGCTGCACCGAGGGGCCACACGACCTCGTCATCGGGTGCAGCCAGTTCACCACCCGGTGCCACAACTGCGGGTTCACCCACTTCTTCAAGTTCAACGTCGAGTACATCGCGAAGTGCCCGCTGCCCGAGGGGGAGGCGGAGAAGTCCTGATTCGGGCCTTTTACCGGCTCGTCCAGCCTACTGCCTCATTTTCAGAAATATCCCCACCAATTCCTGGTAGGCCGGAAACGCGATGTTCACCGTGTAGAACCGGGCATTCCCCGCCGTCCGGCTCCTGAGGAGCCGCAGTCCTTCCAGGTTCGCGAGCTCCCTCCTGACCGCGTTGATGTTCAGGCCCGTGATCCTGCAGATCTCCCTGACGTGGATCTCCCGCTCGGGGTGGAAGAGGAAGAGCTCCAGGAGCTTCACCCGGGTGCGGGAGGAGAAAAGGCGCTCGAGCATTGAATAATCTTAGTATTCATATGAGTAATGTATTTATCCATGATCTTCCGGCTCCAGCTCTCCGCCTCCCTCTCCAAATCGTTAAATAACATGCCGGCAACCCCTTCCTCCGGTGTTACGATGATGACCGGAGAAGATACGTCGAAGGGCCCGGGACCGGCGCTCGAGAAGAAAGAACCCGAGAAGAAGAAGGGCCACCTCAGGTGGGTCCTCTACGCGGTCGTCGTGATCCTCATCGTCCTCGCCGCCGCGTACCTGACCATCGGCGTCGTGATCTCGGAGGCTCCTCCCGCGGCCTCCTACCCCTACACGACCACCTACCAGGTGTTCCTCCCGAACTCGCAGGTCGTGACCATCGGGAACTCCGAGATCATCGCCATCCCGACCGACGACCAGGTCACCCTCTCGATCAACAAGGTGCCGACCACGATGAGCGTCGGCCAGACAAAGACCATCCAGGAGCGGCGGGCCCTCATCACCGCCCTCACGGCGAAGGTCATGGACTTCGACTTCCGCGTGGACGCCACCTACCAGGGCCGGTCGGGCGACACCTCCCGGTTCTACCTCGCCTTCCGGACCTCGCAGCAGGTCCCGTCGTTCCTGATCAGCCGGCTGCTCCCGCCCGACGTCCAGGCGCAGCCGGTCTGAGATCCTTTTTTTCCGGCCCCCGCGGGCCGGTTCACTCGATGTCCCGCGGGAGGAGCCTCCGCTTCTTCAGCACCCAGATGGTGAAGACCGTCGCCGCGACGGTCGAGAGGGCGATGAACCCGAGGTACCAGGGCGCGGCCGACGGCGGGAACTGGAACATGGAGTTCCCCGCGATGGTCGCGATGGTGTTCGGCACGAGGAGGGCCGTGCCGATGATCGCGAGGTAGGCAGCGAGCATGGCGAGCTTGTTGTTCAGGATCTGGAGCTGGTTGTTGTAGATGGACTGGAGCACCTCGAGGCCGCTCGCGAGTACCTCGGAGAGGTGCTCGGCGAGGCCGATCTGGGCCTGGACCGCCCCGATGAGGGCGTTCACCCGCTCCAGGATCCGGTCGTCGTCGGTCAGGAGGTCGGCGTCCCCGTAGCGGAGCGATGCGAGGGAGTCCACCGTGGCCCAGAGCCCGCCCAGGTACGCGATCAGGGCGTGCTTCATCTCGTAGATCTTCGGGGCGATGACCTCCCGCGGGGTCTTCGGGTCAGAGAGGACCTGGAAGAGCCGGTCGCCGTGCTCCTCGATCTCGGCGAGGTAGTCGAAGTTCCGGGAGTTGTTCTCGTCGATGATCCGGACGAGGAGGAGGGTCATCCGGTCCTTCACGGGGAGGTCATCCCGGATCTTCCGGAGCATGGGCTCGGCGTACCGGCGGAGCCGGACGAACCGCTTCACCCCCGCCGAATGGAGGGTCACGATCGCCTTCCCGTTGATCAGGATGTAGAGGGGCTCGAGCCTCACGTCGAAGCCCTCCATGACGATGGCGGGCACGACGAGCCCCATCTCGCTCCCCAGGTCCTCGTACCCGCTCTTCGGGCTCTTCTCCAGGTTCCGGACGAGGAGCTCGGAGAAGCCGAGGGTGGTCGCGGCGGGGAGGAGGTCCCGTTCCATGTCGTCCACGACGAGGTCGATCCAGCCGAGGTTCGCCATCTTCATCGGGTCGCAGAACCGGCCGACGCTCTCTGCCTCGAACCGCTGGATCCCCGCGGGCAGGACCAGGGCGCAGAACGCCTTCTCCCCGAAAGCCTGCGGCGCCTCCCGGGCCTTCTTCTCCCCCTGCGCGTCCATGGGCAAGCGTCTCTCCGGAGTTCAGATAAGCCTTGTGCGGCGGGGCCCGACGACCCCCTCCGTTCCCGCCCCTCTCCCTCAGGATGGCTTATGTGGTTTCGGGGAGCACCCCTCTGAGGAGACGGCAGGTCCGGGGATCGGTATGCCGGGGGCGACGGCGGGGGCGCGGGGATGAAATTCTGGTCGAACTTCTACTACCGCTACCGCCGCTTCGCGAAGATCTTCAAGCTCTACCTGATCCTGACCGGGCCCGGGATCATCGTCATGATGGCCGACAACGACGCCGGCGGGATCACGACGTACACCGTGACCGGCGCGAAGTTCGGGTACGGCCTCATCTGGTTCCTCCTCCTCCTCATCCCCGTGGCCTACGTGGCACAGGAGATGACGGTGCGCCTCGGGGCGGTCACGAAACGGGGGCATGCCGAGGCGATCTTCGACGCCTTCGGGTCCTTCTGGGGCTGGTTCTCCTTCATCGACCTCGCCTTCGTCAACTGGCTCACCCTCGTCACCGAGTTCATCGGGATGACCGCGGCCCTCCTCATCTTCCATATCCCCGCCCCCGTGACCATCTTCGTCGTCTCGGCGATCATGATGCTCATGGTCCTCCAGGGCCGGTACTGGACCTGGGAGAAGATCGCGATCCTCTTCTCGCTCGTGAACCTGATCTACATCCCCGCGGCCATCCTCGTTCACCCCTCGGTACCCGCGGTCCTCTCCCAGGGACTCATCCCCCATTTTCCCGGCGGGTTCACGGGTGAGCTCTTCTTCTTCCTCATGGCGAACATCGGGACCACCATCGCCCCCTGGATGATCTTCTTCCAGCAGTCTGCCGTCGTGGACAAGGGGATGAAGGAGAAGGACATCCCCTGGGGCCAGTTCGACACCCTCATCGGCGCGGTCTTCACCGCCCTCGTCGCCATCTTCTGTGTCATCATGACGGCCACGGTCCTCCCGGGCGTGGACATCGGGAGCGCCGCCCAGGCGGCCCAGCTCCTCCGCGGGATCAACCCCTGGGTCGGGACCCTCCTCGCCATCGGCCTCTTCGACGCGGGGTTCCTCGGGGCGATCTGCATCTCCCTCGCCTCCTCCTGGGCCTTCGGGGAGGTCTTCGGCTGGGCCCACTCCCTGAACTTCCGGGTCAGGGAGGCCCCGTGGTTCTATGCCTTCTACCTCCTCGCCCTCGTCACGGCGGGGAGCGTGGTCCTCATCCCGGGCGCCCCGCTCGTGCTCATCACCCTCTTTGTGCAGGTGATCGCGGTCACCCTCCTGCCCGCGGCCCTCGTCTTCCTGATCCTCCTCCTGAACAGCGAGGAGGTGATGGGGAAGTACCGGAACACCCCCGCCCAGAACCTCGTGGCGGCGGTCATCGTCATCGGTATCATTATCCTGTCAACCCTGTACGGTATCAGTACACTGTTCCCGGGGTGGCTGGGATGAGGGTGCCGGAGGGGGGGTGAGGGAGACCTATGGTCCTTAGTATCGGGATGGTGCCGGGGCGGGTGGGGGAGTTCATCCGGAGGCAGTACGCCCTCGTCACCGAGATCAACCGGAAGTACGCCACCCCCCGGATCGCCATGTCGCGGTGGACGAAGCTCTCGCTCCTGTTCCTCCGCCTCTACCTGATCTTCCTCGTGATCCTCCTCGGGTACCGGTTCCTCACGATGCTCTCGGGGGGGAGGGCATGAACGCGAACAACGCGGCGGCCGTCCCCCGGTCCCTGCCGGACCGGGTCTTCTTCCTCTCCGAGGTCATCGGCGCCCGGGTGACGCTCCGGGGGAAGAAGATCGGGACCCTCTCCGACCTCGTGATCGCGGAGACGGGGAAGGTCCCCGAGGTGCGGCAGGTCGTGGTCTCGAGGCCCTTCGGGAAGCCGGCCCTCCTCATCCCCTGGGAGAGGGTCGCATCGGTGGAGGACCGGGAGCTCGCGCTGGACATCCCCGACGTGAAGGACTTCGAGGGCGAGCCCCCCGAGAACGCCATCCTCCTCAGGGACCACATCCTCGACAAGAAGGTGCTCGACATGGAGGACCGGGAGGTCGAGATGGTCTACGACGTGAAGATGGTCTTAAAGAACCAGAAGCTCTACGCGACCGACGTGGACACGAGCCGGTACGGCCTCCTGCGGCGTATCGGCCTCGCACCCCTCGCGAACTTCCTCCGGAGCCTCGCCGAGAAGGTGAAGGACCAGACCATCTCCTGGACCTACCTCCAGCCCCTCCCGACCCAGATCGGCAGCTTCCGGGGGGACGTGAAGCTGAACATCCTCAGGGAGAAGCTCGAGGGGCTCCACCCCGTCGACCTCGCCGACATCCTCGAGGACCTGGACCCCGACCAGCGGAGGGCGATCTTCGACGGGCTCTCCCACGAGCAGGCCTCGGACACCCTCGAGGAGATCGAGCCGATGGTCCAGCGGGAGCTCATCTCGACGCTGGACAAGGAGAAGGTCGCCCAGCTCATCGACCTCATGACCCCGGGGCAGGCGGCCGACCTCCTCGCGGTCCTCCCGTCGCCGGAGAGCGGGGAGATCATGGCCCACCTGAAGGCCGAGAACGGGAAGAAGATCCGGGCGATACTCGAGAAGCAGGAGGAGAAGGTCGTCAACTTCACCACCCCGAAGATCCTGAAGTTCCCTCCCGACATGACCGTCGGCGAGGCCCAGAACGAGTACGACCGGGCGGCGAGAGGGCTGGACGTGATCATGTACCTCTACGTCGTGGACTCGGTGGACACGCTCCTCGGGGTCATCGATATCAAGGAGCTCCTCCTCGCCCCCGACGACCTCCCCCTGAAGGACGTCATGGTGGACACGGTCATCACGCTGAAACCCGAGAGCACCCTGAAGGAGGCCTCGGAGATCTTCTCCCGGTACGACTTCCGGGCCATCCCGGTCGTCGACGACCAGGACCGGATCCTCGGCGTGGTCCCGTACCGGGACGTGATGAGCCTGACCCACCACTTCCTCGAGTGACACCGGGTTCCCGCGGGCCGGGTCACTTCCACACGTCGACCGGCGCGATGTTTGCGTCGATGAGGAGCGAGAAGTCGAAGACCTTTGTCCAGCCCGTCTTCTCGAACATCCTCATGAAGCAGACCCCGACCACGGGGACCGGGTACTTCGATACCACGGCCTTCATCTGGTCGGCGGTCACGTTCGTGCCCGGCATGGAGAGGCCCCCCATGAGGACGACGACCTTCGGGTTCACCTTCACCGTCTCCCGGGAGACCTGCATCCCGACGTCGGGGACTCCCGCGATCCTCTTCGCCTTCTCCTCATCCGTCAGGGGTACGAAGACCTGGGTGGCGGGGCTCGACCGGATGGCAAATCCGAGGAGCTCGATGAACGGGGTGCAGGTCCCGGGGCAGCCGTAGTAGACGATCTGGTCGCCGGCCGCGAGCTTGAGCCCGTCGATGTAGGCCTTGAAGGGGCGGAGGATGCCCGGGACGCTCTCGAAGACCTCGTGCTGCTTCATGGGGGAGGGAAGGACGGGGGAGGCATAAAATCTTCCTTTTGCAGCTTCGGGCCCTGCCACCGGGGTCAGCTTTTTCTCCTCGCGCCCCTCTCTCCTCCATGCCCATGACCGGAAGCCCCTCACCGATGTCCCGAAGACCCCTTCGTATCGCCGTCGCGATCCTCCTCCTCGTCCCCGCCGCCCTCCCCCTCGCCTGCCTCGCCCAGCCCGTCTACGCGGTCTTTGGCGAGGACATCCCCCTCGGCGGCAGCGCTCCCGGGAGCGACACCGTCTACCTCTTCCTGACGGGGCCGAACCTCCCGGCCGACGGCATCAGCCTGGACCGCGGGACCCCCGTGGCGACCGGGGACGCCTCGAGCTTCACGCAGGTCGAGGTGCAGACCGACGCCACCTGGACCTACACCTGGAGGACGGGATCCATGGGCAGGGTCCTTGACCAGGGCACGTACGTCGTCTACATCGTCCAGCAGCCCCTGGCGCGGCCGGATCTCGACGACTCGGACTATGCCACGCAGGCCGTGGTGTTCGGGGGTCCCGTCGAGACCGTGATCGTCACCGTGCCGGAGACCCCGGTCCCTCTCCCGCCGGGAACGATGCAGGGGGGCCCGCTCGTGACCGGCATGGCGACCCCGACGACCCCGAACCAGTCCACCCCGGTATCCACCCCGGTCTCGACCCCGACCACCGGGAACCCAGCGACCACGCCGGGACGCCTCCCGATCCCCCCGCTCCTGCCCCTCGCCGCGGCAGCCTTCGGGGCACTCGCGGCGCGGTACCGCCGGTGAGGAGCGGTCCACCTCCCGGGGTCGACCCTGTCCCGGGAAGGGGAACCCTTATTTCCGCGCCCGGCAATCCCAACCGCATGGATACGAAGCTACCAGTACTCCTCCTCCTCGGCCTCATCGTCCTCGCCTTCGGGCCGGGGTGCACGGCCCCCCAGGGGCCACAGGGGGGTGGGGGGACGACAACTGCGCCGCCCGCCACGACCACGGCAGCTGGTCCGGTCGTGACCATCCCCCCGGGCCCGATCAACACCCCACCCGCGAGCCAGACCGTGGAAGTCCAGGTCATCAGGAACCCGAACACGGCCTTTCCCTACATCACGGTCAGCTTCCGGGGGGGATACGGCCAGATTGTCCTCCAGCGACTGACGGTTACCGTGGCCCGGTCCGACGGGCAGATCCTCCAGCAGGTCATACAACCTTCCGGTCAGAACCAGTACTCGGTAGGGGATTCCGTACGTATCGTGGGAACCACCGGGACCGACGAGGTGGTGGTGGTCGCTACCATCAACGGGAAGGACTACAAGATCTTCGACCAGAACATGCCGTTCTACTCGATCCCCCCTCCCCCGCCCTGATCTCTCCTTTTTAGCCGGTATTCTGCCAATGCCCGACCGGAAGGGAATACTTATACCCCTCCGGGATGACTCCCCCGTATGGCACCGAAGCATGCGTCCATCCTGATCCTGCTCCTCTTCGCCCTCGCCCTGGGCCCCGGCTGCGCCAGCTCATCCGGTGGCGGGGGGACCTCGGGGGGCACCCAGGGATCGGCCGGGGGCCAGGCATCCCAGATCTCCCCCGGTCCCGTGGTGACCGTACCCGAGATCTACATGGTTGAAGTCCAGGAGAACCGGAACCATAACCCGATCCACCCGGACATCACCGTGGCCTTCCGGGGGGGGAAAGGGCAGATCTTCGTCCAGAAGATCGTCGGGACCGTGGTACGCTCCGACGGACAGGTGATCACGAAGGAGCTGGACCGGCCCGAGAACGGCCAGTTGTCGGTCGGGGATTCCATGACCTTCCAGGGGACCACGGGGGTCGACCGGGTCATCGTGGTGGTCACCATCCTCGGGAAGGACTACAAGGTCCTCGACATGCAGGACGACTACAACTCGCACCCGTGAACCATGAAGACCATCGTCGCGTTCTACAGCTGGAAGGGCCACACCGGCAAGGTGGCGAAGGCCCTCGCCGGTAAGATCGGGGCAGACCTCGTCCAGATAGAGGCCGAGAAGGAGTCGGGGATGTTCGGGAAGGCCATGGGGGCCGTCCTCGCCCGCCAGGCCCCCATCCGGCCCTGCAAGACCGACCTCTCGGGGGTGGACTTCCTCGTCCTCGCGAGCCCGGTCTGGGCGGGCAAGGTCCCGCCGTACGTGAACCGGTACATCGCGCTCCTCTCGAACACCTCGGGGAAGCCCTTCTCGCTCGTCGCCGAGATGGGCGGCCGCGGGGCAGAGAAGGCCATCGCCCACATGCGGAAGCGGCTCGAGGCGAAGGGGATGCAGTTCGTCTCCTCGGCCTTCACCCTGGAGTCCGAGGTGGACGCAGGCTCCTTTGTCCCGAAGATCGAGGAGCTCGCAAAGACGAT
>DATIYO010000072.1:0-9209 GCA_035517575.1 Methanomicrobiales archaeon | reverse complement strand
AGGATCTTCACCCGCTCGGCGAGGCCCGGCCCGCCGCGTACGCCCGCCGCCTCCGCGGGCTCCCCGGCCGGAGGGGCGGATGCCTCCCCGATGCTCGCCCCGAAGACCTCCCGGACCGAGCGGAGTTTCTCCCTCAGGCCGTCGAACATTCCCCGACCCTGACCTTAACCCTGGGCTTTCTGCTGCTGGACGTAGGCCGTCTCTATCTTCTGCGCGATCTCGGCCATCTGGCTCCGGAGCTGGTCGATGGTCGCGGCCACCTTCTTCTCCATCGCCTCCATCTCGGTGATCTTCTCCTGGAGGAAGGTGATGGTCTCCCCGTTCGTGCGCTGGACGATCACGTCCGAGCCGATGTTCACGAGGATCTTCTCGGGGTCGGCGACCCTCGCCCGCACCATCGTCCCCCCGCCGAGCGGGAGGAGGACCGGCGAGTCATGGTCCCCCGCGATGCTCTTCAGGGTCTCGATGGCCGCGAGCGACTCGATCCGCTTCTGCTCGATCACCTCGAGCTGGCGGGAGAAGATCTCCGCCTGCTGGCCGTACTCGTTCAGGTAGTACTGGAGGGTCTGGAGGTCGGCCTCGGGCCCGGCCATCTCACTCACCCTTGGCCGGCTCGATCTTCCCCACCCGGATGTCCCGGCGCTTCAGCCGGTGCTGCGACCCGAGGAGGGTGAAGACCCGCTCCCGCGCCTGTTCCTCGTTCGGGGCCTCGATGACCTTCCGGTACGGCTTCCATGACCCGTCGATCCTGAAGGTTCCCTCGATCTGAAAACTCTGTGCTGCCATGTGATTCACTCCAGAAATCCCAGTACCTCTTCGATTCTCCCCAGTTCAAACCCGCTCGTCCCCGTGCCCGCGAGGTAGCCGTGGCTGTTCGCGATGAGGCCGCTCCCCACGAGCCCGCTCCCCATGTTCACCGTCCCCACGCCGATGGGGAGGTCGACCGCCTCCTCGAGCCGCGCGATCTCGACCGGGTTCGCCCGCGGGTGGACGAGGATCCCCCGGTTCGTGGCGACCGCCACCTTCCCCACGGCCCGGTACCCCGCGAAGGAGAGGCGGAGCACGGGGACCCGGAGGAACGCCCCGATCTCCTCGGCGGTCTCCAGGGGGAGCTCGGGGTTCACCGCCGCGAAGGAGTCGTTCGCGAGGATGACGTTCCCCGCGGCGTTCATCCCGTCCCCGAGCACCATGACCTCCCGGTGCTCCTCGATCCGGGCCAGCTCCTCCCGCGAGGCGAGCCCGGAGACCACGATCCCCCGCCGGTTCCCCGCGGCGAGGGCCCCGACGATGGCCGAGTCCTGGAGGGTCGTGTCCACGACCTCGACGTCCAGTTCCTCGATGAGGGCCGCCCGGAACCCCTCGGGCGCCGGGGGTGCCACGATCGCGAGGTCCTCGACGACCCGGGCGAAGACGCCGATATTGGGGTCGCCGGCATAGGCGATCGTGGCGATCATCTCACTCCTCGGCGAGCTCTGCCTCTACCTGCCCGTCCTCGAACTTCATCGCCCGGACGCGGATCCGGGACGGGGGCTTGTGGCTCCCCCGCTCCCAGACCGCCTCGTTGATGCTCTGGTCGAGCTTGATCTCCCCGCTCTCTGCCTTCATGTGCTGCCCGAGGAAGTCGCGGATGGCCTTCATGGCCCGCTTCCCCCGCTCCCACCGCGGCGTGTGCTGCACGTCCCGCAGGGGGATGATGTAGATCTGCTCCTTCAGCTTCTCCACCATGGCCTTACACCTTCAGGGTGGACCGGCGCCAGGTTCGGCGCTTCGGGTGGGTCGTCACCGCCCGCTTGGTCTTCATCGTGACCCAGGCGGGGACGCGGCGGTTCTGCTCGCAGGCCTTTGCCAGGCGAATCTTCAGACCTTTCGTGACTCTGCTCATATCGGTTCTCCAGGGTTCTTGACGGGCCGTCCGGGCCGGACGGAGTTACACTCTCCTGATGTTGAAGTCCTTCTTACCGGGGACGAGCTGCTTCAGGAGCTCTTTCAGCTGGGCGTCGGTGATCTTCTGCTTGATGCGCCCGCTCTGGGCGAGGGCGACGAGCTGCTGCTCGATGCCGCGGGCGAACTCGGGCTTGGTGAGCTTGATGTTCGCGAGCCGCTCGCGGGCCTCGGGCTCGAGGATCTGGAGGAGGACGTGGTGGATCTGCGCCTCCACCTGCTTCTGGCGGCGCGCCTCCTCCTCCATGGACTGCTGGTCCAGGGACTGCCTCTGGATCTGCTCGAGCCTCCTCCTCCGGAGCTCGGCGAGCTCGTCGTCACCCATCGGCCATCAGACCTAGTACTTGGAAAGCCCCCCGACCTTCTCCTCGGCGGTCTTCCGGAGCCCGTGGGCGATGCCGTCCACGAAGGATCTCCCCGCGACCGAGAGGTTCCGGCCGGTCTTGTCCTTTGCGACGAGGCCCGCGGCCTCGAGCTGCTGGAGGACCTTCCGGAGGGACGAGCCGCCGCCCTTCCGGAACTGGAACGGGCTCGAGCCCCGGTCCCGCTTCCCCCCGTACGCCGTGCGCATCCGCTGCACCCCGACGGGGCCGTCGACGTAGAGCCGCCGGAGCACCGATGCCGCCCGGATGAACCACCAGTCGGGGTCCTCGGGTGGCATCTGCTGGTGGACCCCCGCCTTGGCAAACGCGGCCCACTCCGGTGGCTGGATCTCCTTCCTCTTCTTCAGTTCCTCGGCCACCCTCGGGATCAGGAGCTCGGCCGGGATGTCATAGAGCGTTGTCATGGTTCACTCTCGCCCTCGCGCACTCTGTCGCAGTCTTTACATATTCGCGGCATGTGTTTTTATATATTTCTTCCCGCGCGAGGCTGATCTCGATCAGCCGAGCGGGAGGGAACGGAGTTCCCGTTCGCTGAGGCCGATATCGGCCGGCCGAGCGGGCGCCCCCGGCTATCGCTTCCTCCGGAGGACCACGGTCCGCCCCCGGACCCCCACGAGCTCGGCGCCCGTCTCCGCGGCGAGCGCATCAGGATCCATCTCCGCGCCACGGAGGAAGCGGACCTTCACCGGCTTCCGTGCCTCGAGCTGCCTGCGGATCTCGGCGACTGCCTCGGGGGTGCTCCCCTTCTTGCCGATCCAGACCGTCGGCTTCAGGGTCTGCATCGGGAAGTCATCCGTCACGGGTTTCGCCTCCTCGCGGCGGCTCTCCGCCTTCTGGCGGTTCACCTCCTCTCACCGCCTTCCGGCGGTTTGCTACCCGGTATCGCCGGTGGGCATCGCATCGCAGGCAGGTCGTGACCACCTTCCCCCGGTGCACCCGGACGCGGAGGGTGGAACCGGGGACGAGGTACGCCGAGCACCGCCGGCAGAACCTCCTCCTCAGGGGGCGGGGGATCCTCACCCGCTGCCGCATGGCGATCCGGCGGGCGAGGTCGACGCAGCGGTCGCTGACCTCCGGGTCCTCGGGGAAGAACTCGCGGGCACGGTCGAAGAGGATCCCGATACGTTCCCGGGCGAGCCTCCTCGTCTCAGGGGTCTGCGATCGCCGTCCCATGCGCCCACCTCACCCATCCTTGGTTCGCCGGCCCTATAGCCGTTGCGGGGAACGGCTACCGGATCGCGACCCGCCTGCCGACGATCCGGAGCCGGTCCTCGAGGAAGAGCCGGACCGCCTCGGCGAGGATCCGGTGCTCCTCCACGAGGATCCGGGCGGCGAGGGTCTCCTCGTCGTCCTCCTCCCCGACGGGGATGCACCGCTGGATGATGATCGGGCCGGTGTCGGTCCCCTCGTCGACGAAGTGGACGGTGCAGCCCGAGACCTTCACCCCGTACTCCAGGGCCTGCCTCGGGGAGTGGAGGCCGGGGAAGGAGGGGAGGAGCGCCGGGTGGATGTTCACGAGCCGGCCGGGGAAGGCCCGGACGACGGTTGCGGGGAGGATCCGCATGTAGCCGGCGAGGACGAAGAGGTCGGGGTCGCAGGCCTCCATCTCGCTGAGGAGCGCCGCCTCGTACTCCTCCTTTCCGGCGAACGAGCCGAAGTCCAGGACCGTGACCGGTATCCCCGCGTCCCGCGCCCGCCTGATGGCCGGGGCTTCGGGGTTGTCGGTGATGAGGCGGGAGATGGCCGCCGGGACGTACCCCGTCTGGACGGCGTCGATGAGGGCCTGGAAGTTCGACCCCCTGCCCGAGGCGAGGACGGCGATCTCCTTCTTCGCATGCGGGGCGCCCGGCCGCATCTCAGCCCTCCCCCTCCGCCGCCGGCGAGGGCGACACGCTCACCTTCACCCGCCCGACCCGCCGGCCGAGCATCTGGATGACCGTGAGGCTGAGGCCCTGCCCGTCGATGGAGACCGTGTCCCCCTTCCGCGGGATGTGCCCGAGCCGCTCGACGACGAGGCCCCCGAGGGTGTCGTAGCCCGCCTCGACGGGGAGGGCGATCCCGAGCCGGTCGTTCGCGTCCCGCACCTTCACCTGGCCGTTCACGAGGAAGGTCCCCGGCTCGACGGCCTGGATCTCCGGCTCGTCGTGGTCGAACTCGTCCAGGATCTCCCCGACGAGCTCCTCCAGGATGTCCTCCACGGTCACGATACCCGAGAACTCCCCGTACTCGTCGAGGACGAAACCCATGTGGATCTTCCGCTTCTGGAGCTCCCGGAGGACGTCGTCGATCTTTGCCGTCTCGGGCAGGAAGTAGGGCTCGTGCACCAGGTCACGGATGGCGGCCCCCTGCCTCTGCTCGACGATCACGGGGAAGACCTCCTTCACGTTCAGGAGGCCGACGACGTTCCCCTTCTCGCCCGAGAAGACGGGGAGGCGCGAGAAGCCGGTCTCCTTGAAGATCTCCACGGCGTGGGCGAGGGTGTCGCGCTCGTCGACCATCGTGACGTCCACCCGCGGGGTCATCACCTCCCGGGCGGTGGTGTCCCCGAACTCGAGGACGTTGAAGAGCATCTGCTGCTCCTCCTTCTCGAGGGCCCCCTCCTCCTGGCCGAGCTCGATCCACCCCTTGAGCTCCTCCTCGGTGATGGCCGGCTTCGCAAAGGCCTTCGTGAGCTCCATGGACCTGGAGAGCCGGTCGAAGACCCAGATGACGGGGGAGAGGACCACCGCGAGGAAGAGGATGGGACGGGCGACGGCGAGGGCCACGGGCTCGGTGAACCGGACGGCGAACATCTTCGGCCCGATCTCCCCGAAGATCAGGAGGAGGAGGACCGTGACGCCGGTGGCGATCCCGATGCCGAGGCTCCCGTACTGCTCGATGGCGAGGGAGGTGGCGAGGGTCGCCGCCCCGACGTTCACGAGGGTGTTTGCGATGAGCACGGTGATGATGATGTGGTCGGGAGACCGCTTGAGGGCCGCGAGGGCCTGGGCATTCCTCCCGCCCAGGGCGAGGAGGGTCCTCACCTTGGAGCGCGTGATGGAGAGGAGCGCGACCTCGGAACCGGAGAAGAAGGCGGAGAGGATGATGCAGAGGAAGAAGACGAGGACCTGGATCTCCGAAGCCATGGCGTCCCTGTACAAATGGGGGGAACCGGGAGCCCCGCCGCCCGTTCCCCGCCTGCTGAAGATGTGGGAGAGGGACGAAATAAAGGTAGCGAAAAGGGAGGTTCCGAAGGAACCGACCTCGAGCGACCCGCCATCAGGTCGGGGTGCGAGAGGGAGGGTTCGTCAGAACCCGACCTGGAGCAACGCAGGTGCGACTTCAGCCGATCGCCGAACGGATGAAGGCCGCTTCCCGGGCGAGGAGGCCGACCTTCTCCTCGAGGGAGAGGTCATGGTCGAAGTTCCGGTCCTCGATCTCCAGGGTGAGGGGGCCCGCGTACCCCGCCTCGCCGAGGGCGTCGAGCACGGCCTTCGCGCGGGGGCTCCCGTCCAGGGGGAGGTGGGTCCGCCCGTCCTCGGTCCGCGAGAGGTGGACGTTTCTCATCCGGTCGCCGCAGAGCTCGATGAATTCCGTGACTTCCCCGACGGAGCGTGCCATGGCATGGGAGACGTCGAGGGTGAACGAGAGCCAGGGCTCCTCGTCCAGGAGCTCCCGCACCTCCTGCGGGCGCGAGAGGAGGGAGTTCACCGCCCCCTCCATGTTCTCGATCGAGACCTTCACCCGCCTCCCCCGCGCCCCCGCCCTGAGGAGGTCCAGGTAGTGCTCGAACCTCGTGTAGTCGGGCGCGCTCGGCGGGCGCTTCGCGGTCCGCCGGCCCGGGTGGACCGTGACGAGGCCGGCCCCGATCCGCTCGGCGAACTCGATGGCCTCGGCGGCGTAGGCGAGGCTCGCCTGGGCCACCCGGGGGTTGACCGAGCAGGGGTTGAGGTCGAGGATGGGCGCGTGGACGTTCACCGGCGCGAAGCCCGGGTGGTCCCCCAGGCAGGCCTGGAGCTCCCCCACCGGGTGCCCGTAGAGCCAGAAGTGCGGGGTCTCGACCCAGAACTCGATGCTGTCGAGGCCCGCCTCCCCGACGGCGTCAAAGCCCTCGTCCAGCCGGTACTCGTGGAAGAACATGGAGGAGACCGCGATCGTGACCATACCGGATATTCACCCCTCATCCCACATGTTCATATCCGTTCCGGCCCCAAATAGGCATGATGGACCAGGTCCCCGCAGGTTCCCCGCCGGCCCCCGCGCCCGCGGTGCTGGGCGTCGCCGATATCACGGGGATCGTCGCCGATGCCCTGGACGACGGGCGGCTCCAGGAGGTCTGGATCCGCGGGGAGATCACGAGCTACAAGCACCACCACTCGGGGCACCGCTACTTCTCCCTCTCCGAGCAGCGATCGGGCAGGAACTACGCCATCCGGTGCATCATGTGGCAGAGCCGCGCCCAGGCGCTCGACTTCGAGCCGCGGGACGGCCTCGCGGTCATCGCACTCGGGTCGGTCCAGCTGTACGAGGCGCGGGGGGAGCTCGGCTTCTATGTCCAGGAGATGCTCCCCGCGGGGGCGGGGGAGAAGCACCTGCTCGTCGAGAGGTGGAAGCGGGAGCTCGCCGCCGAGGGCCTCTTTGCCGAGGAGCGGAAGCGGCCCCTCCCCCCGTTCCCCTCCGTCGTCGGGGTGGTCACCGCCCGGACGGGCGCCGTCCTCCAGGACATCAGGAACGTCATCGGGAGGCGGTTCCCCGTCGAGATCCTGCTCTCCCCGACGGCGGTCCAGGGCGACCTCGCCCACCTCGAGATCGCCCGGGCGATCTGCCTCCTCGACGGGCGGGCGGACGTGATCATCGTCGCCCGGGGCGGCGGGTCCTTCGACGACCTCTTCCCCTTCAACCACCCCGACGTGGTCCGGGCCATCGCCTGCTGCGGGACGCCCGTGGTCTCTGCCGTGGGGCACGAGGTGGACCATGTCCTCGCCGACCTCGCCGCCGATCGTCGGGCCCCGACTCCCTCGGCCGCGGCCGAGCTCGTCGTCCCCGACCGGGCCGAGCTCGCGAGGGAGGTCGGGGGCTCCCTCGACCGGATGAAGAACGCCCTGGGGAAGAAGGTCCAGGCGGCGGCCATCCTCATCGAGGACCTGAAGCTCCGGCTCCAGCCGAGACGGATCCGGCGGCGGATCAACGAGGACCGGGAAGAGGTTTCCGAGATCGAGGAGGACCTGAACCGGGCGGTCCTCGCGAAGGTCGAGCGGGGGAGATCGGAGCTCGGGAGGCAGCGGGCGCTCCTCGAAGGCAGGAGCCCGCTCACCATCCTCTCCCGCGGGTACTGCATCGCCGAGAAAGAAGGGGAGATCGTCCGGTCCGCAAGGGAGATAGCATCGGGAGACCGGCTGAAGCTCCGGATGCACCGCGGCGGGGCAAAGGCGAGAGTCGAGGAGGTGTACCATGACGAGGAAGTTTGAGGAGATGCTCGACGAGCTGAAGGAGGTCGTGAAGAAGATGGAGGACCCGGACACGGGCCTCGACGAGTCCATCGCTCTCTACGAGAAGGGGGCGGCGCTCGTCCGCGAGTGCGAGAGAAAGCTCGCCGAAGCGGAGCTGAAGGTGACCGAGGTCACGGAGGGGTGAGGGAGGGTTCATCAGAACCCGACCTGGAGCGACGACGATCATTCCCGAAGGGAATGGGAGAGCCGCGACGAAGTCGCGGTGAAGTCGCGACAGTCAGCCGCAATCGCCACCATCACCACCTCGAGCTCCGCCCCTTCGCTGAGCGCCCTGACGAGCTGCCTCGGGAGGGTCGCCGCCGTGCGGTCGCAGCGGATGGCGACCGTCCTCGGGTCGACGAAACTGCTCCTCCGCCAGACGAGGTCGGTCGGGTGGGCGAGGGTCATCCTCGACGAGCCTCTCCCGAGGACTTCCCCCGAATGACCCCCCGCCGTGAGACGGGTGGTGAGGATCGCCCGATCGTCGGCGAGGACCCTCCTGAACTCCTCCGAGAGGCCGGCCGCTCCCCTGTCGGCGCGGATGCCGATGATGCAGTCCCCCCGCGTCGTGAGGTGCCCCTCGGTGGTCACCTCGAAGGTCGTCGGGTGCGTGGCCCTGACGAGCGAATGCCCCCTGCACCTGACCCGCTCCTCTGCCTCCATGGTATTATAAGGATCGTGGGGCCCATTCATTATAAAATGGCCATCACCTTCGTCTGCCCTTCCTGCGGGGAGGAGTGCGACCACGAGGTCGTGGGCACCGCCCGCAATCCCGTCGTGCGCTGCACCGCCTGCGGCCACACGTACCGCGGGGTGCCTGCCCGGGAGGAGGAGGTCTCCGTCCGGGCCATCGTGAGCCGGGAGGGCGAGTCGCGGGTCTGCTCGGTGCCCCTCGAAGCCGGCGAGGCGGTCGCCGTCGGGGACCTCCTCGCCGCCGAGTGCGGGGAGGAGGTCTTCGGGGTGGAGGTGACCTCCATCGAGTCGAAGGGGAGGCGGGTGAAGCGGGCGAAGGCGCGGGACGTGTCGGCCCTCTGGACCCGGGCCATCGACCAAGTGGTCGTCCGGGCCTCGGTCCACCGCGGCAGGGTCACAAAGCCTCTCGCGGTCGCCTGCGACGGCGGGGAGGAGTTCTTCGTCGGGGAATCCTGGACCTTCGGGACCATCCCCTTCCGGATCAGCCACATGAAGCTCCGCGACGGGAAGGTCCTCCGGAGGGAGGGGGATGCGGCCCCTGCCCGGATGGTGAAGCGGATCTACGGGCACCGGATATAGTCACCGGTTGTAAGGTCGTTTATTGGTATTCCCGGATCGCCGCCTCGAGCTCGTCGGTATGGACGAGCCCCTCGAACCGCTTCTTCTCCACCCCGTTCTGGAGGATGACGGTCGTCGGGGTGACCCTGAGGTGGTACCGGGCGAT
>DATIYO010000071.1:0-5739 GCA_035517575.1 Methanomicrobiales archaeon | reverse complement strand
GCGGCCTGCCTCGTCGCGCTCGGCATCGGGTACCTCCCGGCCCTCGCGGCGAGCGGCCCCGTCGAGGTGAGCGCCGCGCAGGCAGGCTGCCTCGCTTCGGGCGGGACCGTCGGCGAGCACCTCTGCTGCCTCTCGGTGACGGACTTCCCCGACCGGTGCATGATCGGGTCCTGCGCATGCTCCGCCGAGGACAGCCACAGCATCCGGATCTGTAACTGCCCCGCCGGGAGCTGCTTCAACGGGACCGCCTGCGTATCGACGGTGAGAACCTTTGCTGAGTGCGTGGCGGCCGGCTACACGGTGACCGGCGGCAATCCCCGCCAGTGCTCGGTGCCGGGCGGCCCGAGCTTCACGGAGCCGGCCCCCCCGGCCCTCACGGCGGATAGCTGCGGGGCGGCACGGGGGCACTGGACCGACTGCGGGAGCCGGTGCCGGATCGACAACCAGGGGAAGACCGGCATCGCCTGCCCCGACCTCTGCGAGTCCCTCTGTGAATGCGGGGGTATCGCCGGGTTCGGCTGCCCCGACGGGTATAGCTGCAGGACGCCGTCGGGGATCGCCGACGCCCTCGGGTACTGCGTGGCGAAGAGCTAGGCGGATCCCCCGGCCATCGCCGCGTCGGGACGGGGAATCGGGATCGGGACGAGAAGACCTTCTTCGGGACGGAGACTGTCAGGAGAAAAAGGGGAAGGGGAGGCGGGCTCTAGCCCCAGTGCTCGTCGTCGTCCGAGTGGCCCCTGTCGTCGCCCTGGTTCTTGTCCCCGCAGGACCCCTTATCGCCGCAGGAGCCCTTGGAGTCCCCTGACCCCTTGTCGTCGTGGGACCCGTCGGACTTCGAACCGCCGCATCCCCCGCCCGTCCCGTTGTCAAGGACGCGCAGGTAATCCGATCCCTGGATCTGTTTCCCGTTCAGGGCCGGGTCCTTGCTCTTCAGGGTCGCCGTGATGGTCAGCCTGACGCAGCCGTCGTTCTTCTTAATCCCGAGGGTCTTCACGACGTCCTGGGCATCGAACTTCATGGAGAGGTCCTGCTTCCGGTCCGGCCTCGCCGACAGGACGCCGCAGGAGCAGCTCTTCTTCCCGGGCGACGCGACATCCTCGATGGAGGTCTTCGTCGGCTTCACGCTCCCCGTCTTCCCGTCCCGGGTGAGGCGGATGCTCTTCTGGTCGATGGTGGAGACCTGGAAGTTCTTGTCGCCGAGGATGGCCGCGGGCAGGACCCCCTTCTCCCCGATGTTGAAGGAGTTCGGGCACGAACCGGGCTTGATGTCGAAGGAGACCTGCACCGGGGTCACGACCTGCGACGAGGAGACATGGACGGTGACCGCCGTCGTCCCGAGCACCACGCCGTCCCCCACCACGTCGATATGGAAGGTGTAGTCACCGGCCGCCGTTCCCGCGGGGGCGGTGATGCTCACGTTGAACTGTCTCAGGGAAGGCCAGGGGACCTCGGTGAATACGTCGGTGGACGACGCCCAGCCGGAGAACGCCGGTTCCTCGACCTGCAGCGCGAGCTCGCTGATGTTCTTCTGCGCGAGGTCGTTGATCATGTCGATCATCTTGCCGGCGAAGATGGCGGGGTCGGTGCTCGGGTCGCTCTGCACGAAGAGCCCGTTCGTGTGATCCGCCATGTACCGGAAGTTCAGCTCCGCGTCGTTCCCGGGAGGATCCGAGATTCCCAGGTACGGGCAGTAGACCCCCACGATGGAGATGTGGCGGAGGGAGACATTGTCGACGACCGGCACGTAATCGAGGTCATCGGCGGTGTAGGCGATCTCGTCCCTCCCCGGGTCGCCGCCGTAGGGCGATATCCCCGGGATCTGGTTGAAGATGGCGGAGCCGCTCGGGGCGGCGTGGGGCGGCGCATCGCCGAAGATCACGTAGATCTTCTTGGCATCGGGCCGCCAGCTGTAGGACATGGACTCGTAGATCACCCGGGTGTAGTCCTCGGGGATGTCCCCCCCGTCGCCGTGGGGGATGGCGGAGATCGAGGAGTTGACCGCGTCGATGTCGGTCGTGAGGTCCTGGTCCATCTTCCAGGCATAGTCGCCGGCGGTGGCGCACCCGTACCACCCGATCTTCGGGGTATACCCGTAGAAATCAACGTAGGTGTGGGGATAGTCCATGAACGACCCGGCCCCGAACCGGGTGTCGGGGATCACGTTCCTGATGCTGTCCATGACCTGGATCCCCTTCTGCTTCATCGAGTCGAGGATCTGGGCCATGCTCCCCGTGGTGTCAAAGGCGAAGACCACGTCCCCCTTGGGCACGCTCGTCGGGAGCGTCACGTTGATCCGGGCGGTCTGCGTGTCCCCGGGCTTCAGGGTGACGGCGAGGGTGGCCGGATCCACCACGACCGTGCCGGCCGCCGTGGCCGGGAGGACCATCGCCCCGAGACAGAGGCAGACGATACATGCTGCGAGCAGGCTCTTCATCGGTTTCCCCTTCCCCGCCCCCCGGACCCTGCGGGGGACGCCAACCCGTTCCGGGCCCTCCCCCGAACCGGCTCAGCGAGCCCGGGCTCGTGCGAAGCCGATGCCGTGCACTGGCCCGACGAGGGATACCCCTTGGGATTAAGAAAACAATTTTTCTTCTTTCTATATAAATATTGTCCTTTTCGATCAAGAAGATTCACTCTATTTGAATGAAAAGGTTGTATTCCTCAATTTATTGGAGGGTAATAAAAATATTTTACTTCATTATTGTTCTGTGATAAAAAATACGGGATATTATTAACTTCCCGGGCCGGCAACGGCCGGTCCGGGGAGAACGCGCGGAGGGCGGGGGTACTTCACGGACCGAAGTCCGGGAGGAGGAGGCCCGTCTCCCCGTCACGGTTCCTCCTCACCCGGAGGCCCGCGAGCTCGAAGATGACCACCTCGATCACGAGGTAGGTCTCGGAACTGCCCCTGATGCACCCCGTGTAGGCCTTTTCTCCCCTGCCCACCGAACCGTGGAGGTGGATCGCCGGCCCGTCATCGCCCGGGTACGCCGTCGCGATCCCCAGGACCTCCCACCCGTCCGCGAACCCGACCCAGTGGGGCGACGGGGGGACGACCGGCTCCTCGGGCCCGGTGACGAGGGAGCCTTCCCTGAGGGCGCCGATGAGGATCATCACGGCATGGGAGACCCCCTCCTTAACGAGGAGGGCCCCGAGTTCGGCGAGGAGGTCCTCGCCATGGTCCACCCGTGCCACGAAGATCCTGCCCATCCGGGCCGAGCTGTAGTGCATGGACACCACCTGATGGGAGGCACACCGGGCAATCGGCCGCCAGCGCCTCTCCCCCCCTAAACATCCGGGAGGGGACGATAAAACCCTTTCATCCCTGCGGGGATCCCTCCGGGTGTCCCTGGGGGCATCCCGACGGGGAACTCCGACGGGTTTCGCCGCCCTCTGGGAGGCGGGCGGGGATAGCCATAAATACGGGAAACTGGATACCTCGCTCTTATGGCAGCCGAAGGACGGGGAAGATCGCCGGTGGAACCGGGCCATGGTCAGAAAGTCGGGCGGGTCGCTCTCGTGGGGGCGATCCTCCTCCTCTCCCTCGCGTCGCTCGCGCTCCCTGCCTGCGCCCAGGGACCCTCGGCGGGGACCCTCGTCTGGACCTACACGGCGGGTGGAAACATCGACGGGGTCGCCATGGTGCCCGACGCCTCCCTGACGGCCGCCATCTCCGACGACACGAAGCTCTACGCCTTCTCGGGGCCGGGGAAGCTCCTCTGGGCCGCCCCCCTCGGCGCCCGATTGACCTCGGTCGCGGTCTCCCCCGACGGGACGCGGATCGTGGCGGGGGCCCTCGGCGGAACCGTGTACTGCCTCGCGGGCGACGGGACCATCCTCTGGACGAAGAACATGGGCGCCGACGTGAACGGCATCGGCATCTCCCTCAAAGGGGACCGGGTGGCCGTGGCCTGCTCGGACCAGCGGGTCCGGGTCCTCGGGTCGGACGGGAGCATCCTCTGGAGCTCCATCACGGGGGGGCCCGTGATCGCCGCGGCCATCTCCGCCGACGGGGGCAGGGTGGCCTGCGGCGGGAGGGACAACCGGGTCTACCTCTTCGACGGGGCGGGGAACCCCGTCTGGAACTCCCCCACGAACGGGGGGATCACCGACATCGCCCTCTCGGCCGACGGGTCCACCCTCGCCGTGGTCACCGCGGACAACGCCGTCGCGCTCCTCGACGCCCGGGGGCACCAGGCCTGGAAGAGGTCCTTCTCCCTCGCCCTCCTCTCGGTGGCCATCTCGCCCGAGGGGTCGGCCATCGCCGCGGGGTCGGTCGACAGCAAGGTCTACCTCTTCGACGGGATGGGCACGAACACCCGGACCCTCGTCCTCGAGGGTTCCGTGAACGGGGTCTCCCTCTCGTCGCACGGGGACTACCTCGCGGCAGGGACCTCGCTGAACCGGATCTCGGCCTACGGGTTCGTCCCCCCGACCACCACCGTCCCCCCGACGCCCACCCCGAGCTTCGTCCCCCCGCCCGTCTGGAACGCCACCCCCGAGAACACCCCGCCCGAGGGGGGGACGCCGACGGTGACCGCCGCGACCGCCGTGCCCACGGACACGACCGGCGCCGGCGGGAACCCTGTCCCGGGCATCCCCCTCATCGGTACCGGCGGGCCGCTCTTCATCGTCGTCGTCGCGGTCATCCTGCTCTGCCTCGCCGCACTCGTCGTCGCGGGGATATACTTCTTCAGGAAGCGCTGAAGCTCTCCGATCCCGCAGGGGAAAACCGGAGAGGGGAGAGTATCGGGCCCCGGCCCTGGATCAGTGGACTATCTGCCTGATCCGGTCCTCGCACTTACCGGCGAGGGCCTCCTCGCCCCTCAGGCGTGCCACGTCCCTGAGGGCCTCGAGCACGTGCACCGAGTCCTCGAGGAAGGAGAGGAGGTCAGCCGGGTAGACGGCGATCCCGTACTCCTCCAGGAGCTGGTCCGCGATCTGACGGTGGTCCAGGCCGGCCTCGCGGAGCTCGATGACCCGGGCGGCGAAGAGGCGCTCGGGGCAGCCGCAGCCGGGGGCGTCGCGGCACCCGCAGGAGACGAAGTCGTGGAGGATGTTCCGGATCTGGTCCCGAAGCGAGATCTCGAGGGAGCGGAGGTTCACCCCCGAGGATACCGCCTCGAGGAAGGCTCCCTGGAAGACCTGGTCGGGGAGCCGGAGGCCCGTCGCCCGCTCGAGCTTCCGGATCCCCGCGAACCTCGCCCGGGAGGCGATCAATCGTCCTCGCCCGTCGACTCGTCGAAGTCCTTCAGGGACTTCATGGCTTCCCGCATCGTCTCGATCTCCACGAGCCAGTCGTCGAGGAGGGACCCCTTCCCCGGGTCGTCGGCCATGAACTTCTCGCAGCAGGGGGCGCCCCCGATCACCGCGGCCCCGATCTCCCCCGCGACCTCGAGGGACTTCTCCATCTCTTCGGGGGGGAAGGCCCGCGCCTTCTTCACGAGGATCTTCACGTCCTTCTCGAACTTCCCCTCGATGAACTTCCTGCAGCCGGCGAAGAGCACGAGGAGCGAGAGCTGGAGCGACTCGAGGACGTCCCCGAGCTCGCCGTCCCGCACCTCCCCCATGACCACGGCCTCCACGTCCCGCATCCGCTGCATCGCCTCGCCCTGGTCGAACCGCCCGTTCTGGAAGAGCCGGACGATCTTGAGGACCTCGATGGTGATGTCCTCGGCAAACCGGGACAGGGCGAGGAGCCCCTCGGGAGGCTCGTCCGAGGAGGGGTCTCCCGAGAAG
>DATIYO010000070.1:0-15158 GCA_035517575.1 Methanomicrobiales archaeon | reverse complement strand
CCACCGAGGGGATCCCGCGCTGCCTCAGGGCCGCCCGGATGACCGGTGCCGAGAGCCGCTCACCGAAGGAGATGATGTAGTCCTTCGACCTTGGGGTGAGCTCCCTGAGGTTGTTCAGGCCCATGAACATGTTCCGCAGGTCCGAGAGCCTCCCCTCGAGGATCCGCCCGGTCTCCTCCAGGTAATCGGGGGCGGCCACCTCGAGGGCCTTCCTGTGCCTGTCCCTGAGCTGGGTGATGAAGGGCTCGATGCCGGGCTTCTCCCTGCAGGTCACCACCTCGTTCGCCATGTCGATGATCTGGTTCGTCACCCCGGACATCGCGGAGACGACCACCCCGAGCTCGTGCCCCTCCTCGTGGTACGGCTCGAGGATGTCCACCACCTTCCCCATCCGCCCGCCGTCGCCCACGGACGTGCCGCCGAATTTCATCAGGAGTCTCATCGCTTCCCTCGCAAACCTGACCGTTTTTTATCTATATGCGATCCATGTACTAATAAGATGCGTGCAGACGATACGGTGGAGTGTCACGTCCTCGTCATCGGGAGCGGCGGCGCCGGCGTGAGGGCGGCGGTGGAGGCCGCGGAGTACGGGGACACCGTCCTCGTCTCGAAGTCCATCGCCGGGAAGGGCGGGTGCACCCCGATGGCAGAGGGGGGGTACAACGCCGCCCTCCGGGAGGGCGACTCCTGCGTCACCCACAAGGAGGACACCATCCGGGGCGGGGCGTACCTGAACGACCCCGAGCTCGTCGATATCCTGGTGAACGAGGCGCCCGAGCGGTTCCACGAGCTCGTCGCCTGGGGGGCGGTCTTCGACCGGACCGGGGCCGGGGAGTTCGCCCAGCGGGCCTTCGGCGGGGCGCGGGTGCCGAGGACCTGCTACGCGGGTGACCGGACCGGCCACGAGATGATGATGACCCTCCTCGAGCGCCTCCGGTCGAGCGACGTCACGGTGCTCCAGGAGGTCTCGGTGGTCGACCTCCTGAAGCGCGAAGGAAGGGTCGTCGGGGCGGTCGCCCTCGACCGGAACGGGGAGCTCATGTCCCTCCAGGCCGACGCGACCATAATCGCCACCGGCGGGGCGTCACGCATCTACGACATCTCGACGAACTCCGCGACGGGGACGGGCGACGGCTTCGCGATGGGCTACCGGGCCGGCGCCGAGCTCATCGACATGGAGATGGTCCAGTTCCACCCCACGGGGGCGGTCTACCCCTACGACGCCCGGGGCCGGCTCGTGACCGAGGCGGTGCGGGGCGAGGGCGGGGTCCTCCTGAACACGAAGGGCGAGCGGTTCATGGAGCGGTACGACCCCGACCGGATGGAGCTCTCGACCCGGGACGTGGTCGCCCGGTCCATCCACCGCGAGGTCGCGGAGGGGAGGGGGACCCCGAACCTGGGGGTGTACCTCGACGTGACCCACCTCCCGCCCGAGCTGATCGAGAAGCGGCTCCCCATGATGCTCGAGCAGTTCCTCGCCTTCGGGATCGACATCCGGACCGAGAAGATGGAGGTCTCCCCGACGGCCCACCACTTCATGGGCGGGATGCGGATCAACGCGAAGTGCGAGACCACGGTCCCCGGCCTGTACGCCTGCGGCGAGACCGCGGGCGGGGTCCATGGCGCGAACCGGCTCGGCGGGAACTCCCTCGCCGAGACCCAGGTCTTCGGGAAGCGGGCCGGCGATGCCGCGGGGAAGGCCCCGTCCCGGGACATCAGGATCGACACCCGCCAGCTCGAGGCGTACCGGCGGAAGCTCGACGAGTTCCACGCGGGGGGCGTGAACCCGGTCACCGTCGTGAAAAAGCTCCAGGAGCTCATGTGGAACGGGGCGGGGATCGCCCGGAACGTGAACGACCTGGAGCGGACCCTGGTCGACGTCGAGAAGCTCTCGAAGAAGAAGCTCCTCGCCCAGACCCCCCTCAACCGGGCGGAGTGCTTCACCGTCCAGAACATGTGCCTCGTCGCCTCCCTCGTGATCCGCTCGGCCCTCCTCAGGGGCGAGTCCCGCGGGGCCCACATGCGGACCGACATCTTCCAGAGCTGGGACGCCGCGAACTCCCCGTACGGCCACACCTACATCTCGCTCCACAAGGCGGGGATCGAGGAACGGAAGGTGCCGGCATGACGTGGCAGAAGGGCGGGAGTCAAGGGGCGGAGGTGCCGGCATGATCGCCGCCGCGCCGCTCCCGATCGGCGGAGGCTCCCCATGAAGCGCCTCACCGTGACGGTCTACCGCAACAACCCGGCGAAGGACGCCCGGGCCCGGTACCAGACCTACACCGTGGCGGTCGAGGAGGGGGCGAGGGTCCTCCACGTCCTCCATGCCATCCATGCCGAGGACCCGACCCTCTCCTACCGGTACTGCTGCGGCACCATGCAGTGCGGCTCCTGCGCCGTGAAGGTGAACGGGGAGCCGGTGCTCGCCTGCATGACCGAGGCAAAGGACGGGATGGTCATCGAGCCCCTGGACCTCCCCGTGAAGAAGGACCTCCTCGTGGACATGGAGCCGGTCCTCGCGAAGATCGCCTCCATCGCGCCGAAGGGCGGGGCCTGCTACCCGGCGCCCGAGGAGGCCGAGGCGCTGAAGGCCCTCCGGTCCTGCATCGAGTGCCTGGCCTGCGTCTCGGTCTGCCCGGCGATGGAGGTGGGCGAGTTCGCGGGGCCGCTCTCGATGAAGCAGGAGATGCGCCTCGCCATCGACCCGCGGGACACCCGCGACCGGATCTCCGACGCCGTCCGGGACGGGCTCTTCATGTGCACCACCTGCCAGCGCTGCTGGAAGGTCTGCCCGAAGAAGATCGAGATCCCGGGGAAGGCCATCGAGAAGTTGCGCCGGATGGCGAACAAGAGGGGGCTCACCCTCCCGAGGCACAGGGAGGTCGCGGCGCTCGTCGCCGAGACCGGCCGGTCGGTCCCGAGGAACCAGCCGACCTTCCTCGAACAGGTCCCCGAGGTGATCGAGCCGGGGGGGCCCGTGCGGGCCACCGTCGGGTTCTTCGTGGGCTGCATGTACAACAACCGCATCCCCCAGACGGCTCTCGACGCGATGGAGGTCCTCGCGCGGAACGGGATCCGGGTGATCGTCCCGCACGAGCAGGTCTGCTGCGGCTCCCCCCTCATCCGGACGGGGCAGACCGACATCCTCCCCGACCTCATGGAGAAGAACATCGCGGCCTTCGCCTGCCGCGGGATCGACACCGTGGTAACCATGTGCGCCGGCTGCGGGTCCACCCTGAAGAACGACTACCGGACGCCTTTCAGGGTGAAGGACGTGAACGAGCTCCTCTGCGAGCTCGGGATCGAGGAGCCCGCGCGGCTCGCCATCCGGGTCGCTTACCATGACCCCTGCCACCTCCTCCGGGGCCAGGGGATCCAGAAACAGCCGCGGGAGCTCATCGGGAAGGTGGCCGAGATCGTCGAGATCCCCGTGAAGTGCTGCGGGGCGGGCGGGGGGACCCGCTCGGGCCAGCCCGAGATCTCGAAGGCCCTCGCCGAGAAGAAGGTGGCCGAGATCGAGAAGGCCGGCGTGGATTGCGTCGTCTCCTCCTGCCCCTTCTGCGAGTTCCACATCGCCGAGCACTCGAAGAGGCCGGTGAAGAACGTGACCACCCTCCTCCTCGAGGGATACCGGCGGAAGGACCAGGACCGGGGAGGCGAGGCCGGCGAGTCGGCGATGGCATGACGGGCGACGCGGAGAGGCCGGGGAGGTCGGCGCAGGCTCCGGGTGAGCCGCCCGAGATCCGGGTCCTCCTCGTCATCGCCGACCCGGACCATGCCGAGTACGCGAGGAACGACCTCCAGTCAGAGGGGTGCTTCCGGGTCGAGACCGCCCGCTCGGGCGAGGAGGCCCTGGAGCGGCTGAAGGGGGAGGGGTTCGACGCGGTGGTCGCCGGCCGGCGCCTCCCGGGGATGGGCGGGCTCGGCCTCCTGAAGAGCATCCGGTGCGGCGGGAACAGGATCCCCTTCCTCCTCCTCGCGAAGGGGGCTGACCTGAAAACGGTCGTCGAGGCCTTCAACCAGGGGGCCTCGGGCTTCCTGGACACGGAGACCGCGGGGGGCCTCCTCCCCGGGAACCTCTGCATGGCCGTCCTCCGCGCCGTCGAGGACCACCGGTCGGAGCTCGCCGTCAGGAAGGAGCGGGACCGGCTGCGGGTCATCCTCTCGGCCCAGAAGGTCGGGATGACCCTCGTCAACCGCGACCTCACCATCGCGTGGGCGAACGACGAGGCGCGGAACCTCTTCCCCGGGAGGGAGCCCGTCGGGGCGTTCTGCCACGAGTTCTTCGAGGGCCGGCCCGTCCCCTGCGACCCCTGCCCGACCATCCGCACCTTCGAGACGGGGAGGGCCCACGAGTCAGAGCACTACAACCCCCTCGACCGGAGGTGGTACCGGATCGTCACCCAGCCCGTCAGGGACCCGGCCGGCCAGGTCGTCCAGGTGCTCGAGGGGATCACCGACGTCACGGACCGGAAGCACGCCGAGGAGGCCCTCAGGGTCTCCCAGGAGAAGTACCGGGACCTCGTCGAGAACGCGAACAGCATCATCTTCCGGTCGGACCGGCAGGGGAACATCACCTTCTTCAACGACTTCGGCCTGAAGTTCTTCGGGTACACCGCCGACGAGATCCTCGGGAGGAACGTCATCGGGACCATCGTCCCCGAGAGC
Source organism: Methanomicrobiales archaeon (assembly GCA_035517575.1). GTDB lineage: Archaea > Halobacteriota > Methanomicrobia > Methanomicrobiales > JACTUA01 > JACTUA01. The sequence goes on along the minus strand of DATIYO010000070.1, from coordinate 10,490 downwards.
GACAGCGCCGGCCGGGACCTCGTGGCCATGATCCGGGAGATCCGCGAACACCCCGACGGGTACCGGAGCAACGAGAACGAGAACATCAAGAAGAACGGGGAACGGGCCTGGATCTCCTGGACGAACCGGGCTATCTACGACGGGAAGGGGGAGTTCGCCGAGCTCCTCTCCATCGGGAACGACATCACCGGCCGCAAGCGGGCCGAGGAGGCGCTCTTTGCCGCGAACCGGAAGCTGAACCTCCTCTCGAACGTCACCCGCCACGACGTCCTGAACCAGCTGAACGTCCTCTCGGGGTACCTGGGGCTCGTGAAGGACCGGGTGAGCGACATGGACGCCGCGGCCCTCCTCTCCCGGGCGATCGACTCGGCCTGGAACATCCGGAAGCTCATCGCGTTCACCAAGGACTACCAGGAGATCGGGGTCCACTCCCCGCGGTGGCACGAGGTCGCCGCCACGGTGGCGAGGGCCGCCTCCCCCCTCGACCTCGCGGGGGTGGAGCTCGAGGTGGACGTGGGGGACCTCCAGGTCTACGCCGACCCCCTCCTCGAGAAGGTCGTCTACGCCCTCCTGGAGAACGCGGTCCGCCACGGCGAGGGCATCTCCCGGATCCGCATCACCCGCCACCCGCAGGGAAGGGACATGGCGATCCTCGTCGAGGACGACGGGGTCGGGATCCCTCCCGAGGAGAAGGACCGGATCTTCGCCCGGGGGACGGGGAAGAACACGGGATACGGCCTCTTCATCGCCAGGGAGATCCTCTCCATCACGGGCCTCTCCATCTCCGAGACGGGGACCTTCGGCACGGGAGCGCGGTTCGAGATCCGGCTCCCCGAGGGGACCTTCCGGTCCGGGAAAGGCTGAGCCGGGGCGCTCCCGCCGCCTAGCCCTGGCCGGACTTCACCAGGTACTCGTACACCTCGAGGGCCGCCTTCGCCCCCTCGCCGGCGGCGATGATGATCTGCTTCCCCTTCACCGAGGTGACGTCCCCCGCGGCGAACACCCCGGGGACGGACGTGTGGCAGTTCTCGTCGATCACCACCTCGCCCGCGGGGTTCAGGGGGAGGAACCCGGCGAGGAACTCGGTGTTCGGGAGCCACCCGATCTCGAGGAAGACCCCATCCACGTCGAGCTTCGCCTCCTCGCCCGTGTCCCGGTGCCGGATGCCCATGCCGGTGAGGAACTGGTCGCCGTAGAGGCGCGAGACCTCGACGTTCGCGTGGGTGAGGATGTTCTCCTTCTTCTCGTAGATCTCCTTCAGGATCTCGTCGCACCGGACCTGGGAGCGGACGATCAGGTGGACGGCCTTTGCGATCTTGCTCATCTCGATCGCCGTCTGGAGGGCCGAGTTCCCGCCCCCCACCACGGCGACGTTCTTCCCCCGGAAGAGCGGCCCGTCGCAGGTGGCGCAGATGGAGAGCCCCCTCCCGATGAACCGGTCCTCGCCCTCGATGCCGAGCATCTTCGGGTGCTTCCCCGTCGCGACGATCAGGCTCTTTGCCCCGAAGGAGCGGTCGGTCGCGGTCTTTACCGTGAACGACGACCCGTCCCTCGAGACGCCGGTCACGCCGTCGAGCTCGACCTGGATGTGGAGCTCCTTCACCTGCTCCTCGAACTTCTGCATCAGGTCCTCGCCGGTGATCATCCGGTAGCCCATGTAGTTCTCGATGGCCCAGCTCTCCAGGGCCTGGCCGCCGATGTTCTCGGTGACGACGAGGGTCTTCAAGAGCTTCCGCGCCGTGTAGACCGCGGCGGCGAGGCCGGCGGGGCCCGCGCCCAGGATGACCACGTCGTACGTGTCGATGGCGGTCTCGGCGCCGAAGACCTCGTTCAGGGCCTGGGCGTCGAAGCCGACGATGATACGGTCGCCGGCCACCGTGACGGGGACGCCGTTCTGGCCCGAGATCTCGATCATCTCGGCCGCGGCCTTCGTGTCCTTCGAGACGTTGATCTCGGTGAAGGGGATCTTCCGCCGTTCCAGGAACGCCTTCACCATGCGGCAGTAGGGGCACTGCGTCGTGGTATAGACCCGGACCTCTGGCATCGCCACGGTACTCTTCCCTGTTCGTATAAAGGGGTATCTGAGGGCAGAAAGGAGGTGCCTGGGGGCCGTTGCCCGGATAGTGGGGAATGGGCCTGGGGGCCGGTACCCGGAACATGGCGGTTGGGGCCGGGCATACGTTTATGAACCCCCCATCCGATCGTACCCATCGCCATGGCCGGTGACGGATATGCCGACCGGATCCTCCGGGTTGACCTGAGCAACCAGACCGTCAGTGAACTGCCCTACCGGAAAGAGTGGAAGGAGAACCTTATCGGGGGCAGGGGCCTTGGGGTCCGGCTCGTCTTCGACCGCGTCGACCCGAAGGCCGACGCCCTCGCCGACGGGAACGCCATCGTCCTCGCCGCCGGCCCCCTCACCGGCTCGGGGATGCCCCTCGGCTCCCGGTACAGCGTCGTGGCAAAGTCCCCCCTCACCGGCACCCTCGCGTCGAGCAGCAGCGGCGGCTTCTTCGGCACCGAGCTCCGCCGGGCAGGGGTCGACGCGGTCCTCGTCGAGGGGAAGGCCCGGTCACCGGCCCTCCTCTGGATCCACGGCGGGGCGTGCGAGATCCGGGACGCCTCCCCCTACTGGGGGATGACCACCGACGCCGCGATACCGGCGGTCCAGAAAGACCTCGGCGAGCCGAAGTCGAGGGTCGCCTGCATCGGCCCGGCCGGGGAGCGGCTCGGCCGGATGGCCTGCATCATGAACGACCTCGGCAGGGCGGCCGGCCGGGGAGGGATGGGGGCGGTCCTCGGGAGCAAGCGCCTCAAGGCCATCGCCGTGATAGGGGAAGGGAAGGTTCCCCGGCCGGAAAACCCGGAGTTCCTGAAGGTCAGGGACGCGGTCCGCGGGAAGCTCGAGAAGAGCGGGATGAACTCGGGGGCCCTCCGCAGGTACGGCACCGCGGCGGTCATGAACGTCATCAATGAGGCCCACCAGCTCCCCACGAGGAACTTCCAGGCGACCCACTTCGACCGGGCCGAGGCGGTGTCCGGCGAGCGCCTCGCCGAGACCCTCCTGGACCGGGTCACGGCCTGCTACTCCTGCAGCGTCGCCTGCGGGAGGGAGACGAGAGTGAGGGGGAAGAAAGGGCAGGGCCCCGAGTACGAGACCCTCTGGGCCTTCGGCCCCCTCTGCGGGGTCTCTGACATCAACGCCGTCGCGAGGGCGAACTACCTCTGCAACGAGCTCGGCCTGGACACCATCTCGACCGGCTCGACCATCGCCTGCGCGATGGAGCTCTCCTCGCGCGGCTTCATCGGGGAGGGCATCCGGTTCGGCGACGCGAAGGCCATCGTGGACCTGGTGCGGCTCATCGGGTACCGGGAGGGTATCGGGGACGCCCTCGCCGAGGGGTCGCTCCGGTTCGCCACCGCGGCGGGGCACCCCGAGCTCTCGATGTCGGTGAAGGGGCAGGAGCTCCCCGGGTACGACCCGCGGGGGCTCCAGGGCCAGGGGCTCGAGTACGCCACGTCGGTGCGGGGCGCGTGCCACGTGTACGGGAACATGGTCTACCCCGAGGTCCTCGGCGTCCCCGTCCGGCTCGACCCCTCCACCGACGAGGGGAAGGCGGGGTGGACGATGCGCCTCCAGGACCTGGCCGCGGCGCTCGACTCGGCCGGCCTGTGCCTCTTCACCTTCCGGGCGCTCTCCGTCGCCGATTACGCGGACATGGTCGCCGCGGTCACGGGCATGTCGCTCGGGGAAGAGGAGCTTCTCAGGGCAGGGGAGCGGGTCTGGAACCTCCAGAAGCTCTTCAACCTGCGGGCGGGCTACTCGAGGAAGGACGACACCCTCCCGCCGCGCCTCATGGAGGAGCCAGCGGGGAGCGGTCCGTCGGCGGGGAAGGTCTGGAGGAGGGAGCCCCTCCTCTCCGAGTATTACGCCGCCCGCGGCTGGGATAAAGAGGGGCGGCCCACGGCGGAGAAGCTCGCTACGCTGGGGATTCCCTGAGGACCCGAAGGGTCCTCGGGGTCACGGGATCTCCGATTTCGGGACTCCTGAAGATCACTTCTCCTTATCGCCGAGCTTCTTCGCCTCTTCCTTCGTGAGCACGGACATCTCGCAGGTGCGGTCCGCCATGCAGAGGGACCGGACGAACCGCGCGGTGAAGGCCGGGTTCAGGGTCTCGACGACAGCGACCGAGAAGGCCAGGCACTTCGGGAAGAGGTCGGCCGGGGGGCCGCCGTACTCGCGGGAGGCAGCGAGGAAGGGGCAGGTCTTCGTGATCAGGGTGGCCCGTTCCTCCGAGATCTCGAGGACCTCGTACCGGAACTCGGGGCCGAAGAGGAGGACGGTGATGAGCCGGAGGGTCTTCGCGAGCTCCGCGGCCCGGGCCACGGGGAGCTGGAAGGCCTTCGCGATGTCCAGGGCGTCCTTCCCGAGCTCGATCCAGACGTGGTACTCGAGCTCGTCGTACTTCTTTCCCACCTCCGGGCGGAGGGCGAGGTCGTACATGACCGGGAGCGACGAGAGGATCCTCGTCGCGATCTGCCACCGGGTTCCCTCGGGTATATCCCGCAGTTCCACCATGAACCCGCCTCCCTTCCGGCGTTCACGAGACCTTTTCCCCGGCGGGGTGATATAGCCTTCCCTGGCGGGCAAGCTTCATGTGAGCGCCCGCCAAGTACCCTTTCAGGGAAGGGACCACCAATGCCGAGGCGACTCTTACTGGGAAGACTCGTCTTCGTCTTCCTCACCCTCGGCCTCCTGCTCGTCGCGGGCTACCTGTTCCTCTCCAGGCCGGCCGTGGTCTACCCGGCCATCCACCCGGCCGAGGTGTCGGGCGGCACGTACCGGAATATCGGGATCAGTTTCACGTTCGAGGGGCAGCCCCGCTCGATCTCCATACCGGTGAACGGCACCGTCTACTACGGGGCGCAGGGCGCCCCGAAGGAAGCGGTCCTCTCCGAGGACGTCCCGGACAGCGTCTTCATCCCGGCCTACTACCTCGCCTTCCTGGACGACCCCAACCAGGAGGAGTTCTTCCGGTCCCTGACGGGGGCCTTCCGGGACGAGAGGGCGAGGGACTCGCTGGACGACGACGAGTACCTGGAGCTGATGACGGTCGCCGTCCAGTCACTCACCTACGAGAGCGAGGGGACCCTCACCGCGCCGAAGTTCCCGATAGAGACCTACGTCGACGGGGCGGGGGACTGCGACGACAAGAGCCTCCTCCTCGCCGGCCTCCTCGCGAGGGAGGGGTACACGGTGGCCCTCTTCTACTTCAAGCCCGAGGCCCACATGGCCGTCGGGGTGAAGGGCTACGGGTGCGACTACCGGAATACCGGCTACGGCTACGTGGCGACGACCAACCTCTCCTTCGTCGGGGTCCCGACCCCCCTGCTCGCCGGCGGGGTGACCCTCTCCTCGGTGCCGCTCGTCATCCCCGTCGCGAACGGGACGAAGCTCTACGGGCAGTGCGGGGAGACCATGGCCATCGAGGACGCGCTGGAGAGGACCGAGGCCCGCGCGGCCGCCCTCTCCCAGGACCTCACCTCGCTCCAGGCAAGGATGAACGACCTCCGCGCCCAGGGGAAGGTCGCCGACTACAACCGGCTCGTCGACCAGTACCGCACCGAGGAGAACGAGTACAACAGCGACGCCACCGCTCACAACTACATCCTCGCGCACGAGGACGACCGGAAGGGGACCTTCGCCTGGCTCCGGGCGCGGGCCTTCGTCTGAGGTCCCGCCCCCCTGCCCGCCCTGCTACCCGTCCTCGAGGAGAGAGGTGACCCGGGCCATCACCTCGTGGTGGCTCCTCACGGTCGAGAGAAAGGCGGTGGACCGGGGGCTCCTCGCGAGGGGCTCGAACGCGATGCCTGAGTCCACCTCCCAGAGGACGAGCCCCGAGGCCGGGGCGGGGGGGAGGCGGCCGCCCGGGGAGCCGGTGAGGAGGTCCAGGATCCCGTCCCCCTCCAGCTCGCCCCGCCCGACCGAGAGGAGGACCCCTGCCATGCTCCGCACCATCTGCCAGAGGAAGGACTCCGCGGTCACCTCCAGGCAGGCGAAGCCCCCGTCGTCGAACACCCTCGCGGCCAGGACGTTCCGGACCGGATCCTTCCCCTGGACCCGGGCGAGGCGCGAGAAGTCATGGCTCCCCACGAACGCAGGGGCGGCGGCCTCCATGGCCCCGCGGTCCAGGCTCACCCTCGGGAAGAAGTACCGGTAGGTCCGGGACCGGGCGTCGTAGCGGGGATGGAACGCGTCGGGGGCCTCGGCCATCCCCGTGCACCAGCAGTCCCTCGGGAGCTGGAGGTTCAGGGCCGCCCGCGCCCGGTCGGGATCGGCGGTGTCGAAGGCGGCGACCTGGCCCCGGGCATGGACCCCGCGGTCGGTCCGGCCGGCGAAGGCGAACCTGGCCTGCCGCCAGTCGTCGAAGAGGGCGAGCCTCCTCGCGGCCGCGATGACCTCCCCCTCGACGGTCCTCCGGTCCGCCTGGAGCTGCGAGCCGAAGAACCCGTCGCCCAGGTAGGCGAGGCGGAGGGCGAGCCTCATGGGCGGATCTGCCCCCTTCCTTCACGGGATGTGGGTTTCATCGCCGGACCCGGCGCCTGACCCTCCGGATGGCGTTCCTGAGGGACTGGCGGGAGTAGGTGCGCAGCGGCGTCATCTTCCCGCCGGCGATGGTCCTCCCCTCCCGGATCGCGGCGAGGATGGAGGGGACGGTCGGCTCGGCCGAGACCAGGGTGTACCCGAACCCGACGAACCGGGCATGGTGGGCGTCGCTCCCGCCGACGGCGGCGATCCGCACCTTCCTCGCCACCCTCGCGGCCTTCCGGTTCGCCGAGCCGACGATGTACCGGCTGTTGAAGACCTCGATCGCGTCGACGGCCCCGATGCTCTCGGGCACCCGCCGGGCGACGCCGTGGCGCCACATGTGGTACGGGTGGGGGAGGACGGCGACGGCCCCGAGGGCATGGGCGAGCCGGATGGTCTCCATGACGTGCCGGCCGGCGGGGAGGGGCTCCCGCACGCCGAGGACGAGCAGGTGGCCCTGCTTCGTCGAGACCTCCACCCCCGGGATGATGACGAGCCCGGACCCGGCCGCCTCCGCCCGGCCGATCCCCGCACAGCTGTCATGGTCGGTGATGGCGACGGCATCGAGCCGGGCCGCCTTCGCCCGGGCGAGGACGTCCTCGACGCTGCTCTCCCCGTCCCTCGAGAAGTTCGTGTGCACGTGCAGGTCGCAGCGGAGCATGAACAGGATCATTTTTTCACCTGACGGGTATTAAACGCACTTATGCGGCTCCTCCTCCCCACGGGCAGCGCGACCGCCGATATCGTGCGGAAGGCAGCGGAGGGCCGCGATGCCCGGGTGGTGGTCACCGGCGGGATCGCGTCGTTCCTCACGCCGGAGCGGCTCCTCGCACTCGTGAGGGAGGGGGAGTACGACCTCGTCATCGTCCCGGGCATGTGCACCGCCTCCTTCGAGGCCGTCGAGCGGGAGACGGGGGTCCCCGTCTACCGCGGGCCCCGCCACGCGGCCGACCTCCCCCTCATCCTGCCCCTCCTCGGGGATATCGAGCTCTCCCGCACGGTCCCTGCCGACGAGTTCCTGATGACGAGGAAGGCGAAGGAGGCCCGCCGCGAGCTCGCGAAGAGGGAGGAGGAGGCATCCTGCGACCTCCTGATCCGGGGGGTGAAGATCGGCGGCACCTCGCGGATGAAGGTCCTCGCGGAGATCATGGACGCCCACCGGCGGGATCACCTCCGCGGCGAGGTGGAGCGGTACTTCGGGGAGGGGGCCGACATCGTCGATCTCGGTTTCGGGTTCGACGCGACCCCCGCCGACGTGGCCCGGTGCTTCGGGGAGCTCGCCGGCGTCGAAGGGCCGCTCGCGGTCGACAGCCAGGACCCCGCCCTGATCCGGGCCGCCCTCCCCCGTGCCGACCTCGTCCTCTCCCTCCACGAGGGGAACATCCCCTCCATCGGGGCCGAAGTCGCCGCCGCGGGGCCCGCCGCGGTGGTGGTGCCCGGGGACCGAGGCCTCGCCGCGAACCTGGCAGCCGCCGCCGAAGCCGGTATCGGGGCCCTCATCGCCGACCCCCTCATCCCGCCGGTGGGATCCGGGTTCACTGGCGCGCTCGCCGGCTTCGGGAAACAGGGATACCCCCTCTTCTTCGGGGCCGGGAACGTGGTGGAGCTGCTGGACGCGGACTCCATCGGGGCGAACGCGCTCCTCGCCGGTATCGCGATGGAGCTCGGGGCCGCGGTCATCTTCACGAGCGAGCACTCGGACAAGACGAGGGGCTCGGTCGCCGAGACGAGGAGGGCGGCGGAGATGATGGTGCTCGCGCGGGGGAGGCCGTACCCGAAAGACCTCGGGATCGACCTCCTCGTGCTCAAGGAGAAGCGGCGGAGGCGGGAGCCCCCGCTCGAATACGGCAGGAGCGAGCAGGCGATGGAGATGCCCGCCGACGTGACGTACGACCCGTGCGGGAACTTCCGCATCGGGATCGAGGGGGACGAGATCGTCGCGGTCCACGAAGGGGTCGCCGTCAGGGGGAAGCGGTGGGAGGACGTGCTCCACACCCTTCTCGCCGAGGGGAGGGTCTCGCGGCTCGACCATGCGGCCTACCTGGGGAAGGAGCTCTACAAGGCGGACCTCGCGATCCGGTTCGGCCGGTCATTTGAGCAGGACGGGGAGTTTTAACTCCCCGGGCAGGACGACAGTACTGCTTTCGGGGAGTTCCCGGAATCCTCCCCCGAAAGGGAATCCTTCATCATTCCCCCTGCCCCAGTAAAACAGGCATGAAGGTCCGGGGCATCGCACGGGATCTCATCAGGGCCCTCCTCGACTCGGCGCGCGAGATGGACGACGAGGGGGGCGGCAGGGAGTTCGTGGCCGTGCTCAGGGAGGAGGACGGGGTGATCCGGGAGTTCTTCTTCCTGCCCTTCAGCTCCACCACCCGGAGCGCGAGCCTCAGGATGGACGTGATGCCCATCGACCTTCACATCGCCGGGAGCGCCCACTCCCACCCGACCGGTGCCCTCAGGCCCTCGGACGCCGACCTCCGCTTCTTCCCCGCTCTCGGGAGGTACCACCTCATCCTCGGGCCGCCCTTCTCCGAGACCAGCTGGCGCTGCTTCACCTCAGACGGACAGCCGTGCGAGCTCGAGGTGGTGGAATGACCCGGGAGAGCCGGGCAAGGCGCATCGTGGCGACGGGCACCTTCGACATCATCCATCCCGGGCACATCTATTACCTGGAGGAGTCCCGGAAGCTCGGCGACGAGCTCCATGTCATCGTGGCGAGGGACGCGAACGTCAGGCACAAGCCGCGGCCGGTCATCGGGGAGGCCCAGCGGCTCCGGGTCATCCGGGCCCTGAAGGTCGTGGACCATGCCCGGCTCGGGGACCCCACGGACATGTTCCGGCCTATCGAGGAGATCGGCCCCGCGGTGATCACCCTCGGGTTCAACCAGCACTTCTCCGAGGACCAGCTGCGGGATGCCCTGAGGGAACGCGGGATCGGGGCAGAGGTGGTGCGGATCGGGGAGTACACCGGCGACCCCTGCGCCAGCACGAGGAGGATCATCGACCAGATCCTCAGGACCCGGGGCGGTACATAACCTCTTTATAGGGCATCGCCCATCTCCCCCTGAGGATGCCGTGAGGCGGATGCCATGAGGCGCAAACTCGAGAGAGAGATCGGGAAACTCGGGGCCCTCGCCCGGGAGAAGGGAGCGAAGACAAAGACCATATCGACAGATTCCATCGTCGTTGCCGACTGGGTCCGGTACAAGTGCCGGTACGGGTGCAAGGGGTACGGCAAGCACCTCTCCTGCCCGCCGTACGCCCCGAGCGCCGAGGAGACGAGGCGGATGGTCGCGGGGTATTCGACGGGGATCTTGGTCAGGTTCGACGGCTTCCCGGGCCACGCGACGCTGACGCCCGAGGAGATCCCTGAGGACTTCCACCCCTTCTACAGGGACCTCATCCTCTGGGGCCACACCACGATCCACACCCTGGAGAAGACGGCCTTCTACGACGGGTTCTACAAGGCATTCGGTTTCGGCCCGTACCCCTGCATCTTCTGCGAGCACTGCGTCGCCGAGGAGCAGCCGGGGCCCGTGGACGAGTCGATACGGCGCCTCTGCCGGCACATGGACCTCGTCCGGCCGAGCATGGAGGCGGCGGGGATGGACGTCTTTGCGACGGCAAAGAACGCCGGCTGGGAGCTCTCGACCATCCCCTGCAAGGACCTCGAGTACGGGAAGATCGTCCACGGGGATATCGTCTCCGTCGGGCTCGTGCTCCTCGAGTGACGCCGCCGCCCGATACTTTCACCCCGCGACGTGAAACGCTAAAATACCCGGGGCCTATCCCTTCCTGATGCTCCAGACCATCGACGCGGTCGCCGGCAGGTGGCGGGAGGCGGTGGACGCGGTCCCCGGCTACGAGGTGGTGGAGGACGGGAAGATCTTCCGGACCTCCT
>DATIYO010000069.1:0-9632 GCA_035517575.1 Methanomicrobiales archaeon | reverse complement strand
ACCGAGCTGATCGGGATGGAACGGAAGGCGATATCGGGGAGGCGGTGCCCGGATGGATGAGATCTACCAGGAGTCCCTGGACCTCCACCGGCGGATGCGGGGGAAACTCGAGGTGCGGGGGAAGGTCCCCGTCCGGACGAGGAGGGACCTCTCCCGGGCCTACACCCCCGGGGTCGCGCAGGTCTGCCGCGAGATCGAAAAGGACCGGAACAAGGCCTGGCTCTACACGATAAAGGCGAACACGGTCGCGATCGTCACCGACGGGTCCGCGGTCCTCGGCCTCGGGAACATCGGCGGGTACGCGGCCATCCCGGTCATGGAGGGGAAAGCCCTCCTCTTCAAAGACTTCGCCGGGATCGACGCCTTCCCCATCTGTTTCGAGGGGTACCACACCGACTTCATCGAGGACGTGAAGAACATCGCCCCGGTCTTCGGCGGGATCAACCTCGAGGACATCGCCGCCCCCAAGTGCTTCGCCGTCGAGGAGGCCCTCCAGGACATCGGGATACCGGTGATGCACGACGACCAGCACGGGACCGCGGTCGTGATCCTCGCCGCCCTCCTGAACGCCTGCCGGGTGACGGGGAAGGGCCTCCCGGAGATCACCATCGCCATGAGCGGCGCCGGCGCCGCGGGCTACGCCACCTTCCGGCTCTTAAAGTGCCTCGGCTATGACCGGAAGTTCTGCATCCCCGTCGGGGACATGATCGTCTGCGACACGAAGGGGATCATCCACAAGGACCGGCCGGACCTCCTGGAGAACAAGTACAAGTACATCATCGCCCACGAGACGAACCGCGAGGGCAGGACGGGGACCCTCGCCGACGCGATGAAGGGCGCCGACGTCTTCATCGGCGTCTCGGCGCCCGGGATCGTCACGGCGAAGATGGTCGGCTCCATGAACCGGGACGCGGTTGTCCTCGCGATGGCAAACCCCGTGCCCGAGATCATGCCGGACCTCGCGAAGAAGGCGGGCGCCGCCATCGTCGGGACCGGGAGGAGCGACTTCCCGAACCAGATCAACAACGTCCTCGCCTTCCCGGGCATATTCAGGGGGGCGCTCGACGCCCGGGCCACCCGGATCACCGACGAGATGAAGGTCGCGGCCGCCCACGCCCTCTCGGCCATGGTGCGGGAGCCGTCGAAGGGGCGGATCCTGCCCGGCGCCCTGAACCGGAAGGTCGCGTGGGAGGTCGCGGCGGCGGTGCAGGCCGCGGCCCGCGAGGGCGGGCACGCGGTCGAGATCCGTTGACGGGGGGGCGCGGGCGCCGTGCTTCGCATCTACAACACGATGGCGAGGAGGAAGGAGCCGTTCCGGCCGAGGGCGCCGCCGGTCGTGAAGTTCTTCACCTGCGGCCCCTCCATCTACCAGGCGCCCCACCTCGGGAACTACCGCACCTTCCTCTACGAGGACGTCCTGGAGCGGTACCTGGGATACCTGGGCTTCCAGGTCGAGCGCGTCCTCCCCTTCACCGACGTCGAGGACAAGGCCATCGCCCAGGCAGAGAAGGAGGGGGTGACCCTTCCGGAGCTCACCGGGAGGGTCGCCGAGGAGTTCTTCCGGGAGGCGTGCCTCCTGCGGCTGAAACCCCCGACCTGGAACCCCCGCTCCTCGACGACCGTCGGGTATGCCGTGGAGGTCATCGAGCGGCTGCTCGCGAAGAAGGTCGCGTACCGCCACGGGCCTGACATCTTCTTCGACCCCCTGAAGTTCCCCGGGTTCGGGAAGCTGTTCCGGCTCGACATGTCCCGCTGGCCGAAGAAGAGGCGCCGGTTCGCGAAGGACACCTATCCCGGGGTCCAGTGGAACTACGGCGACTTCATCCTCTGGCACGGCGCCCGGAAGGGGGACACGGTCTCCTGGGATACGAGGATCGGGAGGGGCAGGCCGTCGTGGAACGTCCAGGACCCGGGCATGGTCATCCCCTTCCTCGGGAACCAGATCGACATCCACGCGGGCGGGATCGACAACCTCTGGCGGCACCATGACTACAACCTCGCCATCGTCGAGTCCCTGACGGGGAGGGAGTACGCACGCTACTGGATGCACGGCGAGCACCTCCTGATCGACGGGAGGAAGATGTCGAAGAGCCGGGGGAACATCGTCCACCTCTCCGACCTCACGGCGCAGGGCTGCACCCCCGAGGAGGTCCGGTTCTTCCTCACCTACGGCCACTACCGGGACCGGATGAACATGACCGGCGGGAACCTGGAGGCCGCGAGGGAGGTCCTCCGGGATCTGAAGGCCCTCGTCGACCGGGTGACCGGGGGCGGGGGCAGAGGCAGAGGGCGATCCCTGTCCCGTCCGGCGGATGCCCCGCCTGCCCTCGCTCTCGAGGAGATGTTCCGGGAGCGCATGGACGACGACCTGGATGTCAGGGGTGCGGTGAACGGGGTGATCGTCGCCCTGCAGGACATGGCGGCCCGGAAGGACAGCGGGGAGCTTCCGGTCGCTGAGGCGGCGGCGGCCCTCGCCGCCCTCCACCGGATCGACGGGGTGCTCCAGGTGATCTTCCCCCCGGGCCAGGCCTGAAACCCCCTCCACCGTCGGCCGTCCACAAAGGTTTTCAATAACCTTCGGGGAGGAGAAAAAACCCTTATCTTCCGAGAAGACCCATACAACCGGTAGCGACGGAGGGGGCGACCACCCGCATCCGCCCAGGGGGTAGTTATGGCTCCACGGATCAATGCACGACACATCACCTGCCCGGGCTGCCAGGAGGAGGTCTTCATGGAGGAGCTCGTCGGCGGGAAATGCCCGCTCTGCGGCTGCGAGCTGGACGGGGGCGAGGAGTCCTGCGAGGGCTTCGAGGAGCTCCTGGACCGCTCGGACCTCACCTGGCTCGTGTACCAGTACTTCCTCTTCCGGAAGTTCGAGGCCATGGGGGCGAGCCCGCTCCAGACCCTCCACCTCATCTCCCGGTGCGACGACCCGGGCGCCACCGGCCCCTCGTATCCCGAGGGAAGTCCGTACTCCCTCGAGATCCCGATGACCCTCCGGGACCGGGTGGTCCCCAAGCGGTGCAGCCGCTGCCGGCGGCTCTTCCTCCGCGGGGGCAGGAAGTTCGTGGCCGGGGACCTGGGCAGCACCGCCCAGGAGTTCACCTACCACTGCCCGTCGTGCTGACGGACCGGTGATCAGAAGGTGCGGGCGAGGAGGGTCGGGACCCCCTCCTTCCCGCAGACGATACAGTTCTTCGCGATCTCGGGGAGGCCGTTCCCTCCCACGTCCGTCCCGAGGATGCTCCCGCCGGTCTCCTGCTCGAGGAGGTCGGCGCACTCCCGCGCCTGGCACCAGGAGACCACCGCCACCCCTTTCTGGGCTGCGGCCTTTGCCTCCTCCATGGTGCGGGGAACGGCGATCCGGCTCCTCATCGACGAGTCGGCACGGTCGAACAGGGTCTTTCCGAGTGCCGACAGGGTCTTTCCGACCGACGGGACCAGGGCGTCCCGCGGCGCCTCGGCCTTCTCCCCGAGCCTCGTCACCAGGGTCACGACGCCGCGGTCCAGGTCGCGGGGGCCGATCTCCAGCCTGAGGGGGACGCCCCGCATCTCCCAGTGGTAGTACTTCGCCCCGGGCCGCATCTCCCGCTCGTCTATCTCCACCCGGTATCCAGCGGCGGAGAGTTCGTCCTTCAGCCGGCGGGCGGCCCCGATCACCTCGTCCTTACGCTTCCCGACGATGATCGGGATGATCACGAGCTGGACGGGAGCAACTTCGGGCGGGAAGACGAGTCCGCGATCGTCGCCGTGGACCCCGATGACCGCGGCGATGGACCGCTCCGAGATCCCGTAGCAGGTCTGGTAGGCGTACTGCTGGTCGCCCTTCTCGTCCTCGTACCTGATCCCGAAGGTACGCGAGAAGTGGTCCCCCAGGTGGTGGACGGTCCCGATCTGGAGGGTCCTCCCGTCGGGCATGATGGTGTCGATGGCGATGGTGTAATCCGCGCCCGGGAACTTGTCCCAGTCGGGGCGGCGGGAGATGAGGACGGGGATGGCGAGCCGGTCGTAGAAGGACCGGTAGAGGGCGATCGCTTCCTTTGCCTGCGCCTCGGCCTCGTCCCAGGTCGCGTGGACGGTGTGGGCCTCCTTGAAGGAGGTGATCTCCCGCGCCCGGATGAGGGGCTTCGTCGCCTTTGTCTCGTACCGGAACGTGTTCACGACCTGGTAGTACTTCAGGGGGAGGTCGGCATGGGACCTGACCCAGAGGGCGTACATCGGGTAGATCGCGGTCTCGCTCGTCGGGCGGAGGGCGAGGGGCACGTCGAGGGGCGAGCCCCCGCCGCGGGTGACCCAGTAGACCTCGTTCTCGAACCCCTTGATGTGCTCGGCCTCCTTCATGAACTCCTGCTCGGGGATGAGGAGGGGGAAGAGGGTCTCCTCATGGTCGCGGTCCATGAGCTCCCGGAGGATCGCGTACACGTGCTTCCTGAGAGCGAAGCCGAAGGGGTACCAGACGTAGAGGCCCTTCACGGGGTACCGGTTGTCGACGACCCCGGCCCGCCAGAGGATCTCCCCGTACCAGCCTGAAAAATCGCTCTTCTGCGGCAGCGGGCCGGATTCCTCCTCGCCGGGCACGGATCCACCTCTAGGACACCAGATGTATGACCTGAGGCGTGATAAATGCCTCGATAAATGCCGCGATGGCCACGAGGGGCACGACGACGAGGAGGAACGTCCGGGCATGGGCCATCGCGGTCTCCGCGGCGTCCCCCTCGCCCCGCCACTCGGCGAGCATCGCGGTCCCGAGGATGAACCCGAGGGAGGCGGAGATGATGAAGGACGGGATCTCGAAGATCCCGTGGGGGAGGATGGCGGCAAGGACGAAGAGCGGGCCCTTCTGCTCCCTGACGAGCTCCATGATGCCCCCGATGATGATCCCGTTGCTCGCGATGATGAAGAGGGTGAGGACCCCCAGGGTCGCACCGCCGAGGAAGAGGAGGATGCAGGCCTGAAGGTTGTTCGTGAAGATGAAGACCGCGAGGGATGCGGGGTCATGGGCGTCGACCTTGCCCATCACCTGCTCCTGCACGATCTGGATCAGCTGCTGCCCCGTGGCCGGGCTCGCCATCACGATGGCGACCCCCGCGACGCAGGTGACGAGGAAGGCGGCGATCGCCACGAATGCGGCGGTACGGACGGGAAGGTCAGACATGCAGCACCATTCTGGTGAGATCCCGCACTCCGGGCGCGAGGCCGACCACGATCATGGCGAGGAGGACCAGGTTCGCGAACTCGCGGTTCCCCTCCCGACGGTAGATCTCGAGGACCCAGATGGCCGGGATGACCACGGCGAGCTTCAGGGGGAAGAGGGAGAAGGCGGTCCCTGTCCACCTGATGAGGGCCGACCCGACCACGTGAACCTCCTGGTAGGGGATCGGTCCGAAGTCGATGCCATACCCCGTCGCGGACGCGTCGAGCATCTGGCCGATGACCAGGAGCCGGTAGAGGGGGTCCCTCGCGTACTCCCACCGGAACACCAGCTGGAGGAGGGCCATGACCGCGAGGGAGGTCGCGGCGGCGATGAGGAGGATCGAGCCGAGGACCACCGGATCGACCGTCGTGCGGGTGAGGCCGAACCAGCCGAGGAGGAGGGCGGTGGCGACGGAGAGGCCGCCGCCGATGCCCCCGTAGAAGGAGAGGAACCGCGGGATGAGCTTCTTCCTCTCGAGGATCCGGGAGAGGACCAGGGACCCGCCGGCGATGAAGAACACGACGAAGAAGATCAGGGGGGTGATGAGGAGGTATTTCAGGTCCGAGGAGATCATGCCCGTGTCCTCGACCACCCTGAGGAGGCCGCCGAGGACGACGTAGGGGATGGTCGCGATGATGAAGGGCTCGTCGAGGGCGACCCCCGAGCGCCGGAGCCAGCGGTACACGAGGTAGACCGAGAGGACGAGGACGATGGCGTACGTGGAGGTGTCGACGATGTTGTAGGGCTCGCCGAGGCGTATGGGATCGATGTAGTATTTGTAGATGAAGTCGCTAATCATGATCTAACCGAAGGCGCAGATGGTATGAAAGTACTCAGGAATAAAGGTTTTGACAAGTCCAAATGGATGCAGCTCCCCAGGGACGTCCTCGTCGGGCACGGCGTCCTCGGGCAGCTCCCGCAGGTCTGCGCCGACCTCTCGCTGGGGGACTCCGTGCTCGTCGTGACCGGGCAGCACACCCTCGGTGTCGCGGGGGACCGGGTCGTGAAGCTCCTCTCCCGGAACTACGAGACCCGCACGTACCTCGCCGAGGAGATCAGCCCCGCGTCCATCGCGGAGGCAGAGGAGGAGGCGAAGGAGGCGAGGTTCCTCGTCGCGGTCGGCGGGGGGAAGATCATCGACACGGCGAAGGTCGCCTCCTTCAACACCGAGCGGCAGTTCATCTCGGTCCCCACCGCGGCCTCCCACGACGGGATCGCCTCGGCCTCGGCCTCGGTCCCGACCCCCGGGGGGAACCTCTCCCTCCAGGCCCACCCGCCCGTCGCCATCGTGGCAGACACCGGTATCATCGCCTCGGCCCCGCACCGGCTCCTCGCCTCGGGGTGCGCCGACATCATCTCCAACGGGTCCGCGGTCCTCGACTGGGAGCTCTCCCACCGGCTCAACGGCGAGCCCATCTCCGAGTACGCCTCCACCCTCTCGCGGATCACGGCGGAGGGCATGATCCGGAACGCGGACCTCGTCAAGCCGAACCGGGAGGAGACCGCCTGGATGGTGACGAAGGCCCTCGTCGCCTCGGGGGTCGCGATGTCCATCGCCGGTTCCTCCCGGCCGGCGAGCGGCGGGGAGCACAAGTTCTCCCACGCCCTCGACCGGATCGCCCCGGGGAAGGGGCTCCACGGGGAGAAGTGCGGCATCGGGACGATCATCACCCTGTTCCTCCACGGGGGCGACTGGCGCGGGGCCCGCGAGGCCCTCCGGAAGATCGGGGCGCCGGTCACGCCTCAGGAGATCGGCATCGACGACGCCACCGCCGTGGAGGCGCTCCTCCTCGCGGCCACCATCCGGCCCGAGCGGTTCACCATCCTGGACATGGGCCTGACCCGGGAGTCGGCAGAGAGTTTAATCAGGATGCTCTATAAAGAATAAGATCGGTATGCCCGAGGCAAAGCCCAAGGTCACCCTCATCGGGAGGCTCCTCGCCCGGCCGGGGCTCGAGTTCATCTTCGAGGGGGAGCTCCCCGAGTGCGAGCACTGCCGGGTCCGGAAGGCCTGCAACAACCTCCAGTCCGGGAGGAAGTACCGCATCCTCTCGGTGCGGACCACCGCCCCCCACGACTGCTCGATCCACGAGGGGGGGACCTGCGCGGTCGAGGTCATCGAGTCGCCCATCGTCGCCCTCGTGAACGCCGACATGGCCATCATGAACTCCCGGATCACCTTCGAGTTCTCCTGCAACAAGGAGGACTGCAAGTCCTTCGAGCTCTGCCGCCCGGACGGCGTCGTCGACGGGGACCGGTACCTGGTCGGGGAGATCCTGGGGAACGCCCCCGACATCTGCGAGAAGGGACGCGCCCTGAAACTCGTCGAGCTCCGGCCGCTCTGACCTCGGAAAAAAGAATTTATCGCCTTTTTCCTTCCCGATCGCCCGTAAGAGCCGTCCCCCGCGGCCGGCCACTTCAGGTGAAGACGATGAGCTGCGCGATGGCGTCCTTCAGGTCGCCCGTGCAGTACTCCATCCCCCCGACGAGGGAGGTGACGAGGCGCGGGTCGAACGCCCCCTTCGCATAGCCGCAGGTCATGCTCTTCCCCTCGAGCATGGTCTTCATCGCCTGCGACTCGCTCGCGTTCAGCCTGACCAGGGTCTTCGTGAAGATGCACCCCTGCCGGGAGGTGTAGCGGAACGTCCCCACGTCCTCGCTCACCGTCAGGTTCGCGTCCGCGCAATCGTTCGCCGCCGCGATGAAGGCGGCCTGGTCCTGGCCCGGCACGCCCTGGGGCCCCCCCGAAGGCGCCTGGCTGTTCGAGGCGCAGCCGGCGATGACCGCGAGGAGGGCTACAGCCAGGAGGACGGCGGGCAGCAGGTAGCGTGCGCAGGCAGGTCCCGTCTTCATCACGACCCTCCACCCCCGAAGACCAGGGTGTTGACCGCGTTCTTCGCCCCCTGGTAGGTCATGAGGTACTTCAGGCCGTCCAGCACCGAGGGGCCGGTCACCTCCTTCGCGACGTTCGTCCCGTAGACGTTCTGCGCCGAGGTCCGGACATCAGGGCCGAGCTTCTGGATGAAGAAGCTCGTGTCCGGCGTCGGGAACCCGGGGAGGTTGTTCTTCTCCGCGATGTCCTTCTTCACGGCATCCCGGGTCCCCTCGGCGATCTTCTCATTCGAGAGCGCCTTGTTCACGTAGTCCACGTACTCGTCGAGCTTCCCCTGGCTCTTCTTCAGCTGGGCCATGTCCATGTTCGCCCAGAAGTTGGTCGGGTCCTTGTCGAGGATGGCGGCGTACTCCCCCTCGACCTTCGGCCCCATCGTGTTCATCTGAGCCGTCTCCTGCGCGACCTGCTGCCTCGCCTGCGTGGTCCAGGAGGCGTCACCCTGCCCCCGAATTTCGCTCGCCACGATGTCCCTCTCCTGGCTCGTCCTCTGGTCGCTCGTGGCCAGGTACTGGTCGAGGTCGTAGCGGGCGCCCGCGATCATCCCCCCAACGGCCTCCCCCGAGGCCGGTGCGGCAGTGGGGACGGTCGGGGCCGCCTGCGACGCGGGGCAGCCCTTCGGGTTCACCCCCGAGAGGGACGTGGTGCCGCTGCACGCCCCGTCCGGGCCGGAGTAGTCCCACCGGTAGCTCGCGGTGAAACCGGAACAATCCGGGGTGAAGACGACGTCATACGCCGAAAGGACCGATGTCCCGGGCGGGTCGTCCACCTTCCTCGATTCCATATGGAGGGTATTTCCCGAGGTGAACGTCCCGGTCGCCGGCCCGTGCCCCACGTCCCCCATCACCGCCGTGGCAAGGCGGAACTCGATGGGGACGGTGTACTGGTTCGTGAGGACCGGCCCCTCGCATCCGGACTGGTCCTCCCTGACCGTGACCGACCATTGCTCCGTGCCCTGGTAGGTATTCCAGCTCCACGCCCCGAGAGACACCTCTGCAGAGACCGGCACGAGGATCGCGGCGATGACCAGGATTCCCAATATCCCCCTGAGCATATAAGGGACTGTTCGCCGTTCAATATATTAACAGTTCCATGAAAATCTCCCGCCGCCGGAGACCGGACCGCGTTTCGGGATCGCGCGGCCGCGAGGCCGCCCTACTCCCCCTTCTCTGCCGCGAGCCGGAAGAGGGCGGTGGCGGCCCCCTCGATCCCGTCATGGTCCCTGAGCCGCGCCCGCCACGCGGGGGGGATGGCGGGTGCCCCCCAGCAGGCACCCGCGAGGGCGCCCGCGATGGCGCCTATGGTGTCCGCGTCGCCGCCGAGGTTCACCGCCCCGAGGATCGTGTCGGCGAAGGAGCCGGCCCCCAGGAAGACCGAGAGGGCACAGTGGGTGGCGAGGAGCGCGTCGAGCGACGGGTCGGGGGCGTGCCCCGCGGGGTCCTCCAGGTAACCCAGGGCCTCGGGCTCATCGCAGGTGCCGCAGGCATGCCCGAAGGCCTCCTCCCGGGTCGCCCCCCGCGCGAGGTCGGCGACCATCCGGTTCACGAA
>DATIYO010000068.1:0-6904 GCA_035517575.1 Methanomicrobiales archaeon | reverse complement strand
CATCCGATCAGCTAAAGGGAGCAAGAAGATGCGCCTTCTCCTCATCCACTCCGATCACATCGAGTACGAGGCAAAGAAGCCCACCTCCATGGCCGAGGAGGCGGAGAACCTGCGGGACTCCATGGACGAGGCCCTGGTCGCCTTCTGCGCCGTCGAGGCCGCCGACGAGGACGACATGGGAGACGTCGTGGAACAGGCGGTCGCGGACATCGGGAAGACCGCCTCGCAGCTCGACTGCCGGCGGGTCATGGTCTACCCCTACGCCCACCTCGCGAGCGACCTCGCGACGGCGGGGGCCGCCGTCGAGGCCCTCGACGCCGTGGCAGAGGGGCTGCGCGGCCTCGGCCTCGAGGTGAAGCGGGCCCCCTTCGGCTGGTACAAGGCCTTCACCCTGACCTGCAAGGGCCACCCCCTCTCGGAGCTCTCCCGCTCGATCCAGGCCGGCGGGGAGAAGGAGGAGGCCGTGGCAAAGAAGGAGGTCGAGCACGAGTGGTTCGTCCTCACCCCCGACGGGAAGCGGGAGGACGTGGAGAAGTACATGGACGAGTCCCCCTTCGGCTGCCTGGTGAAGAAGGAGCTCGGCGTTCCCGTGGCGGCGGGCGGGGAGCCCCCCCACGTCGAGCTGATGCGGAGCAAGGAGCTCGTCGATTACGAACCGCGGAGCGACGTCGGCCACCTCCGGTGGATGCCGAAGGGGAAGCTCCTGCGGGACCTCATCGGCGACTACGTCCTCACCCTGGTGCTCCCCTACGGCGCGATGCCCGTCGAGACGCCGGTCATGTACGACCTCGCTGACCAGGCCATCTGCGAGCACGCGGCCAAGTTCGGGGAGCGGCAGTACCGGTTCAGGAGCGGCAACCGCTCGATGATGCTCCGGTTCGCGGCCTGCTTCGGCATGTTCTCCATCATGAACGGGATGCACATCTCGCCGAACACGCTCCCGATGAAGATGTACGAGCTCTCCACCTACTCGTTCCGGCACGAGCAGAAGGGCGAGGTCATCGGGTTGAAGCGGCTCCGCGCCTTCACCATGCCCGACATGCACTCGCTCTGCAGGGACATGGACGAGGCCCTGAAATGCTTCGAGGAGCAGCTCGTCATGGGCCAGAAGAGCGGGACCGACCTCGCCGTGCGGTACTACTCGGCACTCAGGTGCACGAGGGACTTCTACCGCGAGCACGAGGCATGGGTGAAGAAGGTCGTGAAGATGATCGGGGAGCCCACCCTCATCGAGATCCTCTCCGAGCGGGTCCACTACTGGGTGGCGAAGATCGACCTCGCCGCCATCGACGCCCAGGGCCGGCCCATCGAGAACCCGACGGTCCAGATCGACGTGGAGTCCTCCACCCGGTTCGGGATCCGGTACCATGTCGACGGGAAGGAGATCCATCCCCCGATCCTCCACTGCTCCCCCACGGGCTCGGTCGAGCGGGTCATCTGCGCCATGCTCGAGACCCTGGCGGGCGAGGAGGTCCCCCGGTTCCCCACCTGGCTCTCGGCGACCCAGGTGCGGGTCATCCCCGTCGCGGACCGGCACAAGGAGGCCGCTCTCGCCCTCTGCAACCGGCTGAACGACCAGGGGATCCGGTCAGACCTCGACGACCGCGAGGAGAGCATGAACAAGAAGGTGCGGGCGGCGGGGATGGAGTGGGTGCCCTACATCGTCGTGCTGGGCGACCAGGAGCTATCGTCGGGCGACCTCACCGTCACCATCCGGAGGCTCTCCTCACCCGAGAAGCTCCACCGCGAGAAGATGAAGGAGGCGGGGCTCGTCACGAGGGTGAAGGACGAGACGGCGGGGAAACCCTTCCGGCCCCTCTACACCCCGCGGCTCCTCTCGGTGCGGCCGCGGTTCATCTGAGGCTGGCATTGAGGGGGTTCGCGCCCCCCCTCACCATCCCTCCTGCCACCGACGGGCGGCGGCAGGATAGAAAACCTTAACGTGACCAGTACGCAGACTCTTCTTACCGATGCCCCCGTCCTTTTTTGACCGTTTCACGAGGCCGAAACCCCACATCGTCGAGACGCCCCGGCCTCCCTCCATCGCCCACGGGGCGGGGATGAACATCCCCGAGTACAAGGTCAAGCCCTACTTCCTCTGCGCCTCGGTCGAGATGGGGAACACGACGACGAAGTGCATCCTCACGGGGACCGACCTCGAGACGGGCTTTGCCTACCTGATCAACAAGACGGTGCGGATGAGCCGCGACATCCGGCCGCCGAAGCCGGGCGAGGAGATCTTCGGGGAGACCATCGACGGGACGAAGATCACCCGCCAGTCGGTGACCGAGCTCGTCCGGGACATCCTAATCGAGTGCCACCGCGAGGTCCACCTGGATATCAACTGCGACCTGGACTTCGTCGTCCGGTCGACGGGGGTGGTCGCCGAGATGGAGTCCCCCGACCAGGTGGGGGAGTTCGTCATCGCCCTCGCAAACGGCTGCCTCCTCGCGGGCGTCCCTCCCCGGAAGATGACCCCGCCGATGGCGAAGGAGAACCTCCCCCTGAAGCTCCAGCCCTTCAGTTTCGCCGACAAGGTGGTCTTCGTCGGGGCGGTGGCGGGCGTCCTCCCCCCCCTCGGGTCCACGGGGGTGGAGATGGTCGCGAACGAGATGGAGGGGGAGCTCGCCATGGCGGGGATCAAGGAGGGGGCCAAGTGGACGCCGGTCGACTTCCGGAACCCGTGCATCACCATCGACTTCGGGACGACCCTCGACGGCCGGATCACGAGCGACGTCGCGCCCGATGCCGAGAACCCCTTTGCAAAGACCATCGGGAACTTCTGCGGCCTCGCGGGGGCGATACCCGATGCCCTCGTCCGGGGGAGCGGCCTCGTCGACCCGCGGACCGGCTGCGCCCTCGACATCTTCGGGGAGGCCCCGTCCACCGGGATCTTCGGGACCCGGGAATCGCGGCTCGTCGGGGACTACGTGGAGCTCTGCCAGAAACACATCGACATCCGGATGGTGCCCCCCGACCGGACCCGGTTCGGGATGGTCCCGGTCTACGCGGAGGTCGCGGCAAAGTCGGGGGTCGCCCTCATCGGGTGCGACTGCGGGGAGAACGGGGACGGCCTCCCGAAACTCACGGAGATCGGCCGCGAGATCTACGAGGATCACGGCATCTCCACGATGCACCTCGTCGTGGACCGGGTCTGCGCCGGCATGGCGCTCCGGCTCGTGGACGTCGCGGCGAAGCAGAGCCTGGTGCCCCCCAACTCCTCCATCGGGTTCACCGGCCGGGCGGCCATCTCGGGGAGCAAGCCCTCCCTGATCCTCGAGGGGATCACCGCCCGTGGGTTCTACGACGTGCCGAACGACCACCTGGTCTTCGTGGACGACGGCCTCGGCCGGGGCGCGGCCCTCATGGGCCGGTGCATGTGCTCCCTGGGGAAGCCACGGAACCCCCTCGGCGGCGTGCGGGGCGGGGCATGTATTATGAAGAGGCGGATGAAGATAGGAAAGTGACGGGGCGCTTGCCATGCCAGAAGAGGAACTGTTCGACGTGATCATCCCGCCCGGGGTGCCGAAGACCATCATCATCGACATCATGAAGAAGTTCGAGGTCCAGGTCGTGGAGCGGAAGATGCCCCTCTACTTCGCGAACATGGACGGGACCGAGCGGGAGGTCCTCGCCTTCCGCGGGAGAAAGGAGGTCGTCGAAGAGGTGGAGAAGTACCTGAAGGCCGAGCTCGCGAAGTTCATCGAGGGCGGGGGGTTCATGCCCCGGCCGGAGCGGAAGATACCCCCCGCACCCCCTGGCGGGCCCCCGAAGGAGACTACCTGACCGCCCGGCCGAGGAGGGCCGCGAGGAGCGCCTTCTCGGTGTGGAGCCGGTTCTCTGCCTGGTCCCAGACGATGCTCTGCGGGCCCTCGATCACCTCGTCGGTGATCTCCTCGCCGCGGTGGGCGGGGAGGCAGTGGAGGACCACGGCGTCCGGCGAGGCGACGGAGAGGAGGGCCCCGTCGATGGTGTACCCCCGGAAGGCCGCGAGCCGCTCCCGCCGCTCCGCCTCCTCGCCCATGGAGACCCAGACGTCGGTGTACAGGGCATCGGCGTCCCTCGCCGCGTCCCGGGGATCGGCGGTGAGCCGGATCCTCCCCCCCGCCGCCCGGGCCGCCTCGAGGATCCCCTGGTCCGGCCGGTAGCGGGCCGGGGAGGCCACGGCGAGCTCGAAGCCGGCGAGGGCCGAGGCGAGTACCAGGGAGTGGCAGACGTTGTTCCCGTCCCCGATCCAGGCCACCGAGAGGCCGTCCGTCGACCCGAACCGCTCCTTCAGGGTGAGGAGGTCCCCGAGGATCTGGCAGGGGTGCTCCCGGTCCGAGAGGCCGTTCACGACGGGGACCGTGGAGTACCGGGCGAACTCCTCGATGGTCCCGTGCTTGAAGGACCGGATCATGACCCCCGCCACGTACCGCGACAGGACCCGGGCCATGTCCCGGATCTCCTCGCCCCGGCCGAGCTGCAGGTCGTTCGGGTTCAGGAAGATGGCATGCCCGCCGAGCTCCACCATCCCCACCTCGAAGGAGACCCTGGTCCGGGTCGAGGCCTTCTCGAAGACCATGGCGAGGCACTTCCCCGCGAGGATGCGCCGCTCCTCCTCCCGCCCCCGCTCCCGCTTCATCCTGGCCGCCGAATCGAGGAGGGTGACCAGGTCGTGGGCGTCCGCGTCGAGGATGGAGATGAAGTCCCTTCTCATCGTATCGCCTCCATGTGGGCCGACCTCTTCGCGAGGAGGGCCCGGGTGCCGATGTCCCTGCGGTGGTACACCCGGCCCCTGACCGAGGAGGCGGCCCGCTCGGCCGCCCGCTCCGCCTCCTCGAGGGTGTCCGCGATGCCGACGTAGGCCAGGGCGCGGGAGGTCTGGGTGGCGAGGGCCCCGTCCCGCTCCTCGACGTTCGCGTAATAGAGGCGGGCGGTCCCCCCGTCCCCGAGCGCGATGGGCTCGCCGCTCCGGGACGCCTCAGGGTACCCCTCGGGGACCAGGTACTTGCAGACCGTCGCCTTCCGCGCGAACCGGACCTTCGCCGCCGAGAGAGACCCCTCGACGATGCTGCAGACCACCGAGGCGAGGTCTGTCTCCATGATAGGGAGGACGTTCATCGCCTCCGGGTCGCCGAACCGGGCGTTGAACTCCACCACCCGCGGGCCCTCCTTCGTGTTCATGAACTGGCCGTAGAGGACCCCCCGGTACGGGAACCCGTCCCGGGCGAGGGCGCGGACCGCCTCCTCCATGATCCCGATCGCCCTCCGCTCGTCCTCGGGCGAGACGAAGGGGAGGCCGTGGTCGGGCATCGAGTAGGAGCCCATGCCGCCGGTGTTCGGCCCCACGTCGCCCTCGAAGGCCCGCTTGTGGTCCTGGACGAGGGGCGCGGGGACGAGGTGCGTCCCGTCGACGAAGGCCTGGAGGGTGAACTCTTCGCCGACGAGGCGCTCCTCGAGGACGACGCCACCGGCCAGGGACCGGGCATAGGCCATCGCCCCCTCGCGGTCCACCTGCTCGCCCATGACCCTGACCCCTTTCCCGCCGGTGAGCCCGATGGGCTTCACCGCGAGGTCGCCGTCGTGATCCCCGATGAAGGCCGCCGCCTCGGCCGGGTCGCGGAAGACCCGGTACCGCGGGCAGCCGGCGATCCCGTGGGCCGCCATCAGGTCCCGGCAGAAGGCCTTGTCGGTCTCGAGGCGTGCCGCGGCCCTCGTCGGGCCGGCGCAGGGGATCCCCGACTCCTCCAGGAGGTCGACGACCCCGGCCTCGAGGGGCGCCTCGGGGCCGATGACCGCCGCGTCGACCCGCTCCTCCCGGGCGAAGTCCCTGACCGCCGCCGCGTCGGTCTCCCTCCCGATCCTGACCCCCGCCGCCAGGCGTGCGATGCCCGGGTTCCGCTTCCCCATGAAGGCGGAGAGGGTGACCTCCCCGTTCCTCGCGACGGCCTCGGCCATGGCATGCTCCCTTCCCCCGCTGCCCACCAGGAGGAGCCTCATCACCATCCTTTCACCCCTGCCGCTTAAAAAGTTCGTCCTCGGCCAGGAGCTCCTTCAGGGTGACCAGGGGGACGAGGGCCACCCCCTCGGAGGCGAGGGCCTCTGCCGCCCCCTCCTCACGGTCCACGACGGTGATCACCGTGGCGATCTCGGCACCCGCCTCCCGCAGGATCCTGACCGCCGAGAGGACCGATCCGCCCGAGGTCGTGACATCCTCGACGAGGAGGGTGGAGCGGCCCGCGACCTCGCCGACGATCCGGCCGCCCGTCCCGTGGCCCTTCTCCTCCCGCCTGACGATGGCGTACGGCCTCTCCGCGGCGAGCGAGACCGCGACCGCGACGGGGACGCCCCCCACGGCGACCCCCGCGACCACCTCGAAGCTCCCCCGGCCGGCGATCTCGAGGGCGACCGCGGAGAGCACCCCGGGGCTCGTCAGGGCCGACTTGATGTCGACGTAGGTATCGGAGCGCCTGCCCGAGGCGAGGAGGAAGTCCCCGTGCCGGACCGAGCCGTGGGCCGCGAGGAGCGCCGCGATCATCCTCACCATGGGACCCCCTTCACCCCCAGCCGGTGCCCCGCGATGTTCGTGAGCCGGTGGAGGATCGGCGTGAGGACCAGGATCCAGACGACGACGGGGAGGGTGAGGTTCGCGATGAGCCACGAGGGGGCGAGGAGGGCGGTGAGGAGGAAAGCGCCCACGACCAGGTCGTACTGGTCGGCGACCGGCCACCGCTCCCCCTGCTCCTTCCCGATCCGGCGCTTCACGAAGCTCTTCGCGAGGTCGCCGAGGAGGGCCCCCACGGCGAAGGTGCAGACGGTGAGGGCCGTGTGGAGGGGGAGGAACTGCCAGCCGGGCGCGAGGGTGGCGAGCGACTGGCCGTAGAGCTCCGCGCCCCCCACCGCGACGCCGGCGAGGACACCG
>DATIYO010000067.1:0-33686 GCA_035517575.1 Methanomicrobiales archaeon | reverse complement strand
CTCCTCCTGGATCTTGATGACCTCCCCCATCAGCTCTTCCTTCCCCACCTTCACCACGTCGTACATGTGGGCATCCATCCCCACCGCGGTGACGACAGGGCCTGCGATACGCTTGAGAATTCCCTGGTTCTTCATGTATATGCCTCGCTTGTCACTTCCACAGGTCAACACCCACCGATCTCTTGATCTTCTCGCGAAGGGAGACGCCCCCCTCCTCGCCCCCGATGGCAACCACCGTCGGCCGGATGGAGTTCTCGAGGGTGGTGCGGAGTCGGACGGGCACCCGGGCGAAGTCCGCGGTGCTCATGACGAGGATCCCGACCTCGGGGTCCTCGAGCACCTCCTGGACGACCGCCTTCAGCCGCTCGTCCTCCTCCGCGATGTAGGTCTTCCGGATCCCCGCGAGCCGGAAGCCGACCACGAACTCCCCGCTCCCTATGACCGCTATCTCCATCAGATCACCAGGTACCCCTTGATCTCCTCGGCGGGGAGGTTCACCCGCTTGCCCCGGGCGATGGTCCGCAGGTTCGCCACCTCGTGCCGCTTGTCCTCGAGGAACGCGAGGATGGGGTAGATGGAGAACGGGTGGAGCCGGGACTGGAACTCCGTCTGCCGCAGGAGCGCCCTCGTGAGGGCGTTCTCGATCTCGTGGATCGGCCGCTCCTTCCTGAACTCCTCGAGGGCCGCCTGGAGGGGCTCGTGGACGGCCCGCTTCCGGAGCGCGTCGACGAACTCCCCGCGGTCCTCGATCCGGTTCAGCGCGGCGAGGTCCCCGGCCGGGATCCTCCCGCCCGGGATCATGAGGGGGAGCACGTCGCCCTTCTCCCTCTGCTGCCTGAGCCGGAAGAGGTTCGTGATGTTCCGGAAGTCGATCTCCATCCTGAGCCAGTCGAGGAAGCTCCTGCCTCCCCGCACCCCGGCCTCCACCTCGCGGACGAGATCGCCGTAGTACTGCTTGATCAGCTCGTTCTCGAGGGTCATGAGGGACTCGTTCGTGATCCCCTGCGCGAGCACCTGCCGCATCACGGGGTAAAACCGCATCCCCGAGAGAGCCGCGACGACCTTCTCCGCGGATTCCTCGGCGAGGAGCCGGTCGAGCGCCTCCCGGTCCAGGTCGCCCGCAGGGATCAGGACCTCCTTGATCTTCGCGGTGCTCATCCCCTGGGTCTTCCCCCGGAGGATGCTCGTCACGTTCTGGATGTCCCACCGGCGCAGGTAGGACGAGGTGAACCCGGCGAGCCTCCCGGGGATGATCTCGAGGATCTTCTGGAACTCCTTTGCCATGTTCCAGGAGAGGGCCATCTCGACGAGGTCGATACCGGAGAAGCCGGTGGCGAGCTCGTCGATCTCCTTCCGGTAGCCCGTCTCCCCGACGTGCCTCACGATCTCGGAGAGGTCCATGTTGAGCATCCGGAGGAACTCCTCCCTCGGGAGGAGGAGGGAGCGCCGCACCCGCAGCCGGGTACAGACATAGATGTACGCGTCGGGGGTGCTCACCATCGCCTTCCTCCAGGAAGCTTACGGGAAGAGGAGATCGGATGCATCCTTGAGCCCCGCCTCCCAGACCCGGTCGAGGAAGGTCCGGTAGCTGTAGTCTATCTTGAGCTCCCCGTTCGCGCTCTCGATCACGACCCCGCCCGGGATGTCCATCGTCCCGCCGAAGCGGAGCCCGGCGAACTCGCTCCCCGCGAGGATCTCCTTGAGGACCGGCGCGTCCGCGGCGGCGCAGAAGACGGTCCCCTCGCGGATCTCCTTCCTCGCCTTCGCAAGGAGGCTCTTCACCGAGTCCTTCCGGAAGCCCGCGGGCTCCTTCGCGATGGCCTCGAGGGTGGCGCGGTACACCTGGTCGAGGAGCTCCTTCTGGGTGTTGAGGAGCATCCGCTTCACCGAGAGTCCCGCCGAGGAGACCTCGAGGTCGGTGAGCCGGGCCGCCTGCCGGTTCGCCTCGTCCTCTGCCGCGAGCTTGATCCCCGCGGCCCGCTCCTGCGCCCCGGAGAGGACCTTCTCGGTCTCCCCCCGGGTCTCCTCCCGGATGGCCCCCGCCTCGCGCTTCGCCTTCTCCCTGATGTCGACGGCGACGGCTTCGAGCTCCATCGTCGGCTCCCTTCAGATGATCAGGAGGAGCGCCACGACGAGGCCGAAGATGACGATGGTCTCAGGGATGACCGTCAGGATGAGCACCGTGCCGAAGAGCTCCGGCTTCTCGGCGGTCGCCCCGACCGCCGCCGTGCCGATGCCGTACTCGGCGATGGCCGCCGCGATACCGGTCGAGCCGATCGCGATACCCGCGCCGATTGCCTTCATTCCCGTCTGCGATGCCGCGACGATCTCGGGGGTGAGCCCCGAGGCGACCGTCGCAACTGCCGTTGGTGAAACTGGAAGTGCCATGTTTAATCCTCCGAATACTTCTTTTCCATGCCAAATGGCTGGTACTTCTTTCCTCCACCCTTGTAGAACTTGGTGAAGAACTCGACATACTGCAACCGAAGGGACTGCAGCCCGCCCCCGAGGAGCCCGAGCGCCGTGTTCAGCAGGTGGCCCCCGAGGAGGACCGCGACCCCGATGAGGATCATGACGACCCCCACCGCCGAGAGGTTCGCGATGCTCGGGGCGATGAGCTTCCCTATCGCGATGTAGTTGATGACGATGGCGATGACCACCGACGAGAGCCCCACCGCCGCGAGCCGTGCGTACGACATCGCGTTCGAGACGATGCTCGGGAGCTCGATGAGCTCGAGGGGGGACTCGAGGCCGATGAAGACGATACCGAGGAGAATGAGCACGATCCCGAGGATGCCCGTCACCGAGAGCCCCGCGGCGATGGCGGGGAAGACGGTGAGGTTCGGCATGTACGGGATCGGGAAGATGGACCAGATGAGGACGAGGATGCCCCACATCGCGGCGACCCACCCCAGCTGCCCGAGCACCCCCTTGATCGCGTGGTGCCCGCGGGAGTGGTTCACGGCCGAGAGCGCCCGCCCGAGGGTGAGCTGGGCGACCGCGATCCAGACCGAGAGCACGATGAGCCCGACGATGTTCGGCCCCTCCCCCGCCTCCCCGATCACGAGGTGGCGCGAGAAGAGGATCGGGTGCCAGGGGAGCTCGAACCCGAAGACCTCGGAGAAGAGGAGGCCGAAGACGATGGACGAGACGCTGCAGTTCCGGAGCACGGTGAAGAGCCGCGCCGCGTCCTTCTGCCCGGAGAACCTCTTCCCCAGGACGAGGGCGACGACGAGGATGATCGCCCCGTACCCGACGTCACCCAGGATGAGCCCGAAGAAGATGGGGAAGATGATGGCGATGAGGAGGGTCGGGTCGAGCTCCGAGTACCGCGGCCTCGAGTAGAGGTCGGTGATGAGCTCGGTGGGGCGCACCGCGGGCGGGTTCTCGTACTCGACCGGCACCTCCCGGTCCTCGGGGTCGGCCTCGATCTCGGCGACGTACACCTTCCCGCCCGAGGCCCGGACGAGCGCCTCCTTCACGGCGTCGACCCGGGCGACCGGGACCCAGCCCTCGACGACGAAGGCCCCGGGCGTCGTCGCGAACCGGAGCGGGGCCTCGAACTGCTCGGCCTCGACCGCGAGGATCTCCTCGCAGGCGAGGAGGAATTCTCCCTTCTCCTTCCGGATCTCCCCGAGGCGGCGCTCGACCCCGGCGAGCTCCTGCCTCACCCGTTCGAGCTCCCCCCGGTCGGCCGCCAGGCGTTCACCGGGGAGGCCCGTCCCCTCGGGGATCGGGAGGGGCTGGAACCCCGCTCCCTGGAGGGCCTGCTCGGCGGCGGCCCGGTCCTCTGCCCGGACGAAGAGGGCGAGGAAGTTCCCCTCCTTCCCTGCCGCGAAGAACCTGTCGTGGGGGATAGGGAGGGTGACGTCGCCCGCGACCCGGCCGGCGAAGACCGCGAGGCTCTCGTATCCCCGGTACTGCTCGAGGGCGAGGGGGGCCGCCGCGAAGGGCTCGAGGGCCCGGATCTCCTCCTCGAGCCCGCGGGCGCGGGGCTCCAGGGTGTCCCGGCGCCTCGCGACGAGGGCCTCGACCTCGGCCTCGACGGGGGGGACCTCGGCGGCCATCCGGCCCCGGATCTCCGCGGTCTTCCGCTTCGGGGCCGAGGGCGCCTCCCCGGCCGCGAGGCCGAGGGCGCTCATCACGCCCCGGAGCCGGATCAGGTCCATCGAGACGGGGCCGGCACCGGCGAGCGGCCTGCCCAGGACGAAGCCCTGGTACGCCTGGTCCTTCCCCTCCACGTACTCCTGGATGTGGAAGGCGTGCTGGAGGTAGAGCTCCTGGATCGTCGCCTCCATCCGCTCCCTGAGGCCCGTGACGAGGAGCCTCGCCATCCGCTTAGTCTTTAGCATACACCTCCGCCTCGAACCGCTGGAGGAGGAGCTTCACGGCCCGGTCCAGGTTCTTCCCGCTCCGGGCCCTGAGGTCGGCCGCCTGCCGCTCGCCGGAGGAGAGGATCTCCTCCCGCTTCCCGGCGGCCGCCCGCCGGGCATCGTCCAGCCGCTGCTTCTTGTACTCCTCGGCCCCGGACTTCGCCTTCGCCACCAGCGTGTCGGCCTCGAGGGCCGCGGCGGCGAGCCGCTTCTCCTTCTCGGCCTTCGCCGCCGACAGCTCCTGCTGGTACTCCTCTTCCGCCTTCCGGATCGCATTCAGGACTTCGGTCTTCATACCACGCTCCTTCTTCTGCCGGTACCTTTACTGGAGGAAGTTGCAATATATGTGTTTTTATTCGCACCCTCACCCCCGGAAAACGGGGAACCCGGCCGCCTGCGCCCGGATGGGCCGGGGCGGGGCGGCGGCACCCCTGACCGGTGGACGGGCGGTCCCCCGCTGGGAAGGATTGAAATGGGAGAACCACCCTAGCAGGACCGGTGGAACCGGCAAGCCTGCCCGGGAACCTCTCCGGCGGGTGGCCCGTCCAGGCAGGCAGCCGGGAGGAGCGGGCATGGCTGAATTTCCCCTGACATCGGCGCCGTACATCTACGTCTGCACCAGGCTCCGGGTCCGGGCGGCCGGCCTCCTACCCGCCGACGTCTACCAGCGGATGCTCGGGATGAGCCTCCCGGGGATCACGCGGTTCCTGGGGGAGCACGGGTACGGCGCCGAGATCCACGAGGTCGCCCCGCGGTTCCGCGGCATCGACCTGGTCGAGGTCGCCCTCGCCCGCAACCTGGCGGGCTCGTTCCAGGAGGTGATCCGGATCGCCCCCGGCCACCTCCGGACCCTGACGGCCTGGTACCTGCGCCGCTGGGACATCGCGAACGTGATGAGCATCCTGAGGGCCCTCCAGAAGGGCCTGCCCCGCCACTGGATCGACTCCCTCGTGATCCCGGCCGGCGAGCTCGACCGGGCCGCCCTCGCCCGGGTCGCCGCGGGCAGGACGGTCGGGGACGCGATGGGCGAACTCGCCCGCTGGAGCCTCTACCCGACGCTCGCGAGGGAGATGGCCCGCGAGCCGGAGAAGGGCCGGTTCGCCCGGGCCGAGAACGCCCTGTACCGCGAGTACTACGCCGACCTCCTCGCCGATCTCAGGACCGGCCTGCACGGCGCGAAGGTCCTCGAGGAGTACATCCGCATCGAGCTCGACATCACCAATTTCAGGAACCTCCTCCGGCTGCGGGGCGCCGGGGCGGGGTGCGACTGCGGGGCCGAGATGATCCCGGGCGGCACGATCCCCGTCTCCGAGTTCGAGCGGGCCTGGGGGTTTGCCGACGCCGGCTCCTTCACGCGCTGGTTCCGGGGCAACCGGATCTTCCCCCTCCTCGTCCAGGCGCTGAGGACGGTCCGGGGGGAGCCGCTCCTCGGTGAGGCCGAGGCGCTCGCCTTCATCGGGGAGCGGTGGGCGGACCGGAAGCGGCCGATGCACGAGGTGGAGATGGCGGTCACCCACGCGAGGCTCGGCCGGATCGACCGTCTCGCGAAGCTCGAGCCCTTCTCGGTCCTCGCGATCCTCGACTACCTGGAGCGGAAGAAGTACGAGGTCTTCAACCTCCGGGCGATCGCGAGGGGAGTCGCCTCGGGGCTCCCCCCGGAAGAGATCCGGCACTACCTGGTGATCTGAGCATGGGCGGGATCCCGCGTTTCATCGCGAACCCATGCGGGGGCGGGCCCTCGTGGCGCTGATGACCACCATGCCGACCCGGGGGGAGCTCCTCGCGATCAAGCGGAGGATCCGGGTCGCCGAGCAGGGCCATCGTGCCCTGAAGATGAAGCGCGAGTCCCTGATGCTCACGCTCATCCGGTACGTGGACTCGGCGAGGGAGCTCCGCCGGCGCATCGAGGCCGACCACCGCAGGGCCAGGCACACCTTCGCGGTCGCGGAGATGATGGAGGGGTTCTTCGGCGTGGCGGTGGCGTCCCTCTCGGTCGAGGAGGTCCCGGTCGTCCGGGTCCGGTGGAGGTCCGAGGCACGGGTGCGCCTCCCCGACTTCGAGGGCTGGCACGTCAGGAAGGACCTCGCGGAACGGGGGTACGGGCTCCTCGGGACGAGCCCGGTGATCGACGAGGCGGCCGAGGCGTACGAGGGGCTCGTCGCCTCCCTCGTCGAGCTCGCCGGCTGCGAGGGGTCGGTCCGGGCCATCCTCGCCGAGCTCGTGAAGACGAGCCGGAGGGTGAACGCCCTCGAGAAGAAGGTGATCCCCGCTCTCGTCGCCGAGAAGGACCGGATCGAGCTCCGCAGGGACGAGCTCGAGCGGGAGGAGTTCGCCCGGCTCTTCTTCATCAAGAAGAAGAAAGAGGGCGAGGCGGGAGGGGCGGGGCCGGGAAGAGGGTGAGATGGCCGGGCCCGAAACCTATATCGGCCCGCCACCACATGGTAGCGTGAGGTGGGCCGTTTGCCAGAGATCAGCGACCAGGAACGGGGCAGGAGGTTCTTCCAGCTCCAGAAGGAGAAGCATGCCGAGGAGGCGCTGGAACGGGTGCGAAAGACCCTCGGGGACCGGTGGAAGGTCTACTCGCTCCCCGAGATCAAGACCCTCAGGGCCATGTTCGGGGAGGCCTGGGTCTTCACCGACCGGATGGAGTGGGAGGGGTTCTCCTTCGCCCGCCTCTCCCGGGACGACCTGGACGGCATCCTCACCATCGGGAGGGCGGTCGAGCGGAAGGAGAAGAACGAGCACGACGCCGCCCGCGAGGTGAGCGGGATCCTGAAACGGGTCTCCTAGGAAACCTGCCCTTCTTTCGGGCTCTCCCGTTTCCGCTCGATGATCCGCTTCACCCTTTTTAACCTGAAAAGGTCCTCTCGCTCCCGCTCCCCGATGGTCGTCTCGATGGCCTTCGCCTGGCGCTCGAGGGACGGGATCACCACCTGCTCCAGCGCGTTCACCCGGCGCCGGGTCATCCGGATCTCGCCGCCGAGGCGCTGGAGGGCGGTCTCGGTCTCGGCGAGGATGATGACGAGGTCGAGGGCCTGCTCGTACCGCTCGGCGACCTCGTCGATCCTGCCCGAGACACCGGTGATCCCGTAGCCCCGCTCGAGCACCGATCGGGCGACCCGTTTCTTCTCGATGACCGGCACGGGGACCCCCATCACGTTCTTCCCGCGGATGTCGAGGACGATCCCCCGCTTCGCGGCAAAGGAGGCGGACCTGACGGCCACGGGGTCGTCCACGGCGAGGGCGACGGTGAGGGAGTGCCGGGCGGCCTCCACGGTCCCCTCCAGGTCGCCCCGGGAACGGGAGACCGATTCCATGGTCCGGAAGAACTCCCGGATGAGGGCGTCCATCTTCTCGCGGAGGAGGTCCCGGCCCGCCCGGGCGAGCCGGATCTGGGCCTTCTTCCTGATGAGCTCCATCCGGGTCGGGCTCGCCTGCTCCGCCATCCCTCACCCCTTCTTCGCGGCCGGCCGGTAGGCCCCGATGTACTCGCGCTTGATCCGCTTCAGCTCCTCCACGGGGAGCATCCCGAAGAGCTCCCAGGCGAGGGAGAGGGTCTCGGCGATGGGCCGGTTCCGGTCCCCCTGGGTGATGAACCGCTTCTCGCACTCGTCGGCGAACTTCAGGTAGACCTTGTCCACGTCGGTGAGGGCCTCCTCGCCCACGATGGCGACGAGCCGGCGCAGGTCCCGGCCATAGGCATAGGAGGCATAGAGCTGGTCGGCCACGTTCCGGTGGTCCTCCCGCGTCTTCCCCTTCCCGATGCCCTGGTTCATGAGCCGGGAGAGGCAGGGCAGGGGGTCGATGGGCGGGTCCGCCCCGCGCCGGAAGAGGTCCCGGGAGAGGACGATCTGCCCCTCGGTGATGTAGCCGGTGAGGTCGGGGACGGGGTGGGTGATGTCGTCGTCAGGCATCGTGAGGATCGGGATCTGGGTGATGGAGCCCTTCTTCCCCTTGATCCGGCCGGCCCGCTCGTAGATGGTGGCGAGGTCGGTGTACATGTAGCCCGGGTAGCCCCGCCGGCCGGGGACCTCCTCCCGCGCGGTGGAGATCTCCCTGAGCGCCTCGCAGTAGTTGATCATGTCGGTGAGGAGGACGAGGACGTGGAGGTCGTGGGTATAGGCGAGGTATTCTGCCGCGGTGAGGGCGCACCGCGGGGTCGCGATCCGCTCGATGGTCGGGTCGTCGGCGAGGTTCAGGAAGAGGACCACCCGCTCCAGGGCGCCCGTCCGGTCGAAGTCCTCCATGAAGTACGAGGCCTCGCGCGAGGTGATCCCCATCGCGGCGAAGACCACGGCGAACCGCTCCCCCTCGCCGAGGACCGTGGCCTGGCGGGCGATCTGGGCCGCGAGCCGGTTCGCGGGGAGGCCGGCCCCCGAGAAGATGGGGAGCTTCTGCCCCCGGACGAGAGTGTTCAGCCCGTCGATGGCCGAGACACCGGTCTGGATGAAGTCCTCGGGCCGGTCCCGGGCCGAGGGGTTGATGGGGAGGCCGTTGATGTCCAGGCGGTCCTCGGGGACGATCTCGGGACCCCCGTCCCGCACCCTTCCCACGCCGGTGAAGACGCGGCCGAGCATGTCCAGGGAGACCTCGATCCGGGGCGGTTCGCCCGTGAACCGGACGCCGGTCTTCATCGCGTCGATCCCCCTCGTCCCCTCGAAGACCTGGACCACGGCGAGGTCCTCGGAGATGTCGAGGACCTGGCCCGTCCGTTCCTCGCCCGAGGGGAGGGTGATCCGGGCGATCTCGCCGTAGGAGACATCCTTCACGGCGCGGACGAAGATGAGCGGGCCGGAGACGTAGTCCACCGTCCGGTACTCGAGGGTCGCGAGGCTCTCCCCCGTCATGCCTCCACCCCCAGCGGGGCGACCTCGCGGTCGATCTCCTCGATGATGCCCTTCACCCGGGCGATGTCCGGGTCCTCCTTCATCCTCCCGATCCCCGCCTTCACGGGGAGCTTCAGGAGCTTCTCGAGAGCCACGCCCTTCCCCATCGCCTCGACGAGCTTCTCGTGGAACCGCAGGATGGCGCGGAGCATCCAGTACTGCTTCTCGAGGGAGCAGAAGGAGTCCACCTCGTGGTAGGCGCTCTGCTGGAGGAAGTCCTCCCGGATCATCCGGGTGACCTCGAGGATCGCCTTCTCGCTCTCGGGGAGGGCGTCGGGCCCGACGAGCTGGACGATCTCCTGGAGCTCCACCTCCTTCTGGAGGAGGTACATTGCACGGTCCCGCACCTCCTTCCAGTCGGGTAGCCCCTGTTCCGCGAACCACCCGCGGATGCTGTCCAGGTAGAGGGAGTAGCTCCGGATCCAGTTCACGGCGGGGAAGTGCCGGCGGTAGGCGAGGGAGGTGTCCAGGGCCCAGAAGGTTCCTGCGATCCGGAGGGTGTTCTGGGTGATGGGCTCGGAGAAGTCGCCGCCCGGCGGGGAGACGGCCCCGACGATGGTGACCGAGCCGATCCGGTCACCGCTGGTCCCGAGGGTCACCACCCGGCCGGCCCGCTCGTAGAAGGCGGCGAGGCGCGTGGCGAGGTAGGCAGGGTACCCCTCCTCGCCCGGCATCTCCTCGAGCCTCCCCGAGACCTCCCTCAGGGCCTCGCCCCAGCGGGAGGTGGAGTCGGCCATCAGGGAGACGTCGTAGCCCATGTCCCGGTAGTACTCGGCCATGGTGATCCCCGTGTAGATGGAGGCCTCCCTCGCCGCGACGGGCATGTTGCTCGTGTTCGCGATGAGGATGGTCCGCTCCATGAGGGGGAGGCCGGTCCGCGGGTCCGTGAGGGTGGGGAACTCGGCGAGGACGTCGGTCATCTCGTTCCCCCGCTCCCCGCAGCCGATGTAGACCACGATCTGGGTGTCCGACCACTTGGCGAGGGTCTGCTCCGAGACGGTCTTTCCCGTGCCGAAGCCGCCCGGGATCATGGCCGTGCCGCCCTTCGCCACGGGGAAGAGGAGGTCGAAGACCCTTTGACCGGTCACGAGGGGGACGGTGGGGTCGAGCCTCCGCGCGGTGGGCCGACCCACCCGGACCGGCCACCGCTGGGAGAGGGCGACCCCCCGGCCGTCCTCGAGGGTACAGACCGGTTCCTCGACGGTGAACCTGCCCTCGCTCACCTCCCGGACGGTCCCCGCGACCCGGGGTGGGACCAGGATCCGGTGGGCGAGGTGGAACTCCTGGACGGTGCCCAAAATATCACCCCCCGCCACCTTGTCGCCCTTCTTCACGGAGGGGACGAACTCCCACCGCCTCGACCGGTCGATGCCGGCGACCGAGATGCCGCGGGAGATGTACGCCCCGCTCTGCTGCGCGAGGAGGGGGAGCGGCCGCTGGATGCCGTCATAGATCGACGAGAGGAGGCCGGGCCCGAGCTCCACCGAGAGGGGAGTTCCCGTGAGGACGACCTTCTCCCCGACCTTGAGACCGCTCGTGTCCTCGTACACCTGGATGACCGCCCGGTCCCCCTCGAGCCGGATGATCTCGGCGTTCAGCTCCTCCGCGCCGACCTTCACCACGTCGTACATCCGCGAGCCCCGCATCCCGTCGGCGACCACGACGGGGCCCGAGATCCTCCGAATGGAACCCGCTGCCATCCCTACCTCCGCACCACGATGTTGTACCCGATGGCCCGCTGGAGGAGCCGCTCGACGTAGCTCCTCCGCTCCCCCTTCGCCGCCCCCGACGGGACGGGGATGATGATGGGCCGGTGGGTCCGCTCCATCTTCCCGAGGAGCCGGGGGTCGAGGCCTGCCATGAACTCCTCGTTCACCGCGACGATCCCCGTGTCGTCGCGGTAAAGGAGGTCGGGGAGGATCGACCTCGCCGATGCCGCGTCCGCCGCCTCGATCACCTCGACGCCCGCGAGCCGGAAACCGGGGGCGGACCCGGGGTCGGTGACCACCAGGAACTTAAACATGGAGGATCTCCCTCCTGATCTCCTTCTCCGGCATGCCGGCGACCCTGCCCCGGGCGGCGACCCGCAGGTTCGTCACCTCGGCGAGCTTCGCCCAGAGAAACCCGATGGCCGTCGCGATGGTGAGCGGGTCCTTCAGGAAGTGGGAGACCCCCTTCCTGAGCAGGTACCGGTCGAGCTCCTTCTCGTAGGCCGAGACCCCCGCCTTCGCCGCCTCTGCGGGGATATCCGCGAGGAACCGGTAGGGGGTGCCGCCGAGCATCCTCGCCGCCGCCTCGACGCTCCCCGTACCGATGAGGGAGAGGACGAGCGCGGTGTCGGGCGACCTGCCCCGGTCGATGATGAGGGGACGGGCCTCCTCCGCGGTGACCCCGTCCCTGATGAGCCGGAAGGCGGTCTTCAGGTTGATCACCTCGATCTCGGTCCTCACCATCGCCCGCATGATGGCGTCGTCGTCCGTGTCGTCCCTGAGATCAGCCAGGGCCGACTCGCAGGCGAACCGGTCCAGGGCGTACTCGAGGACCGAGAGGTCCCGGTTCTGCAGGTACTCGGGGAGGTGGAGCGCGAGGGGGCGGGCGAACCGGATCCGCCAGGTGGCGAGGAGGTCGACGACCGCCTTCACGTCCACCTGCTTCAGGAGCTCGGCGAGGGCCGCCTCGTCGAGATCCCCGGCCGGGACCAGGCACTCCAGGATCTCCGTCGGGGGGACGTGCATCGCCTTCCCCCGGAGGATGGTCTTCAGGTTCTGGACGTCCCAGCGGTAGAGGAGGAGCCTCGCGTACTTCTCCGCCTCGTCGCGCCGCGAGAGGGAGAGGATCCGGCTGAAGGTCGCCGCCGTCTCCTTCCTGAGGGCCTCCTCGATGGCATGGATGCCCGAGTACTGCACGGTCGCCCGCTCGAGCTCGGCCCGGTACGGGGTCCTCCCGAGCTCGGCGGCTATCCCCTCGAGGTCCGGCTTCTGGACCATCGCCTCGATGGCGGCGGGGGAGAGGAGCCTCCCCTTCATGGACCGGATCCTCGCGTTCAGGTAGTCGTAGTCCATGTCAGCCTCCCGAGAGGATGCGGTGGACCTCCCCCTTCATGGTCTCCCTGGCCCGGGCGAGGCGGGCCTCGAGAGTGTTCGTGACCAGGAACCGGCCGTCGCGGGAGGTGACGGTGAGCCCACCCGCGCCCTCGAGGTCGGCGGCGATGTCGCAGTTCCTCCCGAGGTCCCCGAGGATCCCCTCGAAGAGGGACCGGTCCCTTGGGTCGACGTGGAGGACGAGATCGGTGCCTCCCGCGAGGCCGATGGCCTCCTCCGCGAGCCGTTTCGCCACGCCGCGGTACGCGGGCGTGCCGCGGAGGGCGAGGACCTGCCCGCCCGAGGACTCGAACGCACGCCGGAACACCTCGTTCCTGCGCCGCAGGAGCTCGAGCCGCACCTCCTCCCTGACGCGGCCCATCAGCCTCCCCCGCTCCTCGGCCACCCGCCGCCTCGCCCGCTCCATCGCCTCCTCCCTCACGGCCACGGCCTGCTCCGCGGCCGACTTCCGGATCGCCGCCGCCTCGGCCGCCGCCCTCTCCCCGAGCTCCCGCTTCCGCTCCGCGGCCGCCGTCCCGATGGACCCCATGAGTTCTTCGTAGGTCACGCCGTCACGCTCCTCCGGGCTCCCGAGAACCCTCACTTGAGCATGATCATGAGCATCGCGGCGACGACGAACCCGAGGATCACCATGGTCTCCGGGATCGCGATCAGGATCACCATGGTCCCGAAGGTCTCGGGCTTCTCGGCGATGCTCCCCGCTCCCGCGGACCCGATCCTCGACTGGGCGATCCCGGTCCCGAGGGCGCCCAGCCCGAAGGCGATCCCTGCCCCGAGGGGGATCCCCCAGTTGAAATCAGCCATCTCTTCCTCCCGTCTCTCTTCTCCCGTCGGTTCTTTCTTCATCATGCGGTTCAAGGGGATTCATCGGATTCCAGGCCCACAACCCTTCGGGTTGAAGACCCTCCACCCCTTATGGATTCCAGGCCCTGTGACCGTTCCCGGGCGCAGGGCCGGGGTAGCAGCATGCCGGCCCTCATCCCGGCTCCTCCTTCCGGAAGGGCCGGAACGGCCTCCCCCCGCCCCGGAAGAACTTCGGGTTGAACTCGACGATGTGGAGCCGCAGGGAGTGGAGGAAGGGGGAGAACATGGCGAGCGCGATGTTCATCAGGTGGAGGAGGGCCGCGATGAGGACGCCCACGAGCGCCACCTCCATGGTCCCGCCCAGGGTGTTCGCCACGAGGGCGAGGATCACCGAGGCCATGCCGATGGCCATGAGCCGGGCATAGGAGAGGATGTTCCCCACCATGCTGATGATCTCGAAGGCCCCGAAGACGCCCGACCCGTACACGATGAGGGGCAGGCCGACGATGACGAGTGCTGAGCCGACGAGCGGGAAGTACCCGGGGAAGACGCCCGCGACCCCCCCGAGGATGCAGATGATGCCCCCGACGACCGCCATCATCCCGCACTTGTCGCAGACGTGCTTCCTGCTCCCCTCCCGCACGGCGTTGATGATCCCGAGGCCGAGCCCGAGGAAGAGGTGGACGACGCCGATGGAGATGGAGAGGACGAGCATGGGGATGAGGGCCTCCACCCGGTTCCAGGTGATCCCCAGGATGGTGAGGGGGTGTATCCAGCCGAGCATCTCCCCGAGGTTCCCGAAGAACTCCCCGAAGAGGAACCCGAAGAAGATGCTCGGGAACGACGAGATGATCAGGATGTCCGCGAGTGGCCGGGCCCAGGTGAGCCGCGGCATCCGGTACTTCACGGCGAGGGCGATCCCGAGGATGATCAGGCCGTAGGCGATGTCCCCCACCATGAGCCCGAAGAAGAAGGGGAAGAAGATGGCGAGGATGGGCGCGGGGTCGATCTCCCAGTACCTCGGGGACGCGACGAGCCCCATCAGGAACTCGAAGGGCTTCACGAACCAGGGGTTGTCGTAGAAGACCGGCGCATCGGCCTCCTCCTCGCGGGAGAGCCCGAGGGCGTTCACCACGACCCGGTTCCCGAAGGCGTCCGAGACGGCCCGGACCGTCTTATCCAGTGCCCGGGCGGGGACCCACCCGAGGATGATGAAGGTGTACTCGGTCTGGCCGAAGGAACCGTACACCGATGCCTCCTCGACCCGGTCACCGAGGACTTCTTTGAGGGCCCGGAGCTCCCTGTACCAGGAGCCGGCGATATCGGCGAGCGCCCGGTCAGTCTCCCCGATCCCTTTCGCGGCCTCGGCCTTCCGCCCGTCGATGAGGCCCAGGATCTCGTTGAAGGGCTTCCCCATGTACTCGGGCGGGAGCCGGACCTCGTTCACGTTCTGGGAGTAGATGAAGGAGTGGACCTGGTCCGAGAACCGGCGGGAGAAGACCGTCACCGCGGCGATGGTCGACTCGTCCACGTCCGCGGCGAGGATCTCGTACTGGTTCCGGGTGATCTCGCCCAGCGTGTCCCGGATCACGTCGATGGCCTCGGCGAACTCCTTCTGGATGAGGATGACCGTCACCTCGAAGCCCTGGAGCACGGGGAGCTGCTCCTCGAGGGGCCGGATCCGCTCGATGATCCTCGCGTACCGGCCCAGGTTCGCGATGGTGAACTCGTGGTCGCTCTTCTTCGCGGCGAGGTCCCTCGTCACCGACTCGAGGGACCCGATGACCTGTTTCGCCTTTCCCGCGAGTGCATCGTCCCGTTCGGCCCGGAGCTCCGCTATCCTTGCCTTACCCTCTCCTTCAGGAATCGGGATGGCGGGGAGTGCCTGGAGAATGCCGCCGATGCGGACGAGGAGCTGGGAGAGCTCCTCGCCCCGCTTCACCTCCATGCGCCTGACGGGGTCGCCCTCGATGCCCGTCCGGCGGACCTCCTCCAGGTGGACGGTGCCGAGCCGGTAGAGGAGGTCCACCACCCCTCCCAGGTCTTCCTTGGGTCCGATCACCTGGACCTTGACCATCCTGTGGAGCATAGGGCTTAATCCG
This sequence comes from Methanomicrobiales archaeon, assembly GCA_035517575.1. Classification (GTDB taxonomy): domain Archaea; phylum Halobacteriota; class Methanomicrobia; order Methanomicrobiales; family JACTUA01; genus JACTUA01. The sequence goes on along the minus strand of DATIYO010000067.1, from coordinate 18,420 downwards.
GGATCACCGCCCTCGTGATCCTCTCCACCGCCTCCCCGAGGCGTCGCTCTTCCGCCGCAACGGCCTCTCCCGCACGCTGCAGCTCCTTCTCTCTCATCACCCCGGCCTCGCGGGAGGCCTGGTCCGTTTCGGCCCTGATATAGGCCTCGGCCGAGAGGGCCGCCTCCCTCGCGGCCTCCTCGAGCACCCCGGCCGCTTCCCTCCGTGCGGCCTCGACAATCTCCGCCGCCCCTCTCCTGGCGGCGTCCAGATCTATGCTCGCCTCCAGTTCCTTCTCCCTGATGGACTGGAGGAGGGACCTCTCCACCATGGGTGCACCACTCCTCAGAGCCCGTGGGATCGTTTTACGTGGCGTGTGAAGCTGGATCCGTCGGTGAACTGCCGCCCCCCGGGCCCGGGTTTTCCGCCCGCCCGGGCGGCGGTCACCCTCTCCCTGCAGCGCTCCATCGCGCCTTTGACCAGCCGCTCGATGACGGGATTCGCGGGCATGATACGATCCTCTGTTCCAGCTTTAAACATTCGTTTTTTTCTTCTTATTATTAATAAGCGTTTTGGTTTCCCTGCCCGAATACGGGGGGAGAATCACCCTTCTGGTCAACTCATGATAACCCTGCCGTGACAGGAAGTGACACGGAAAAGTGGTATTTCGGGAATCGATCCCGATAAATCAGGTATTCGCCCGCTTGCGCGCTTCGTCGAGGTACCCGATCCGGATCCCCGGGGGGACGCCTTCCAGCTCGACGCCGTCCCCCGAACCGGTCAGGGTGATCCCCGCGAGCTCCCCCGACGAGCAGAGAAGGTGCTGCTCGGGGTGGGTCCCGCGGCGGATGTCGCAGGAGAGGTGGAGCGAGGGGGAGACCGAGACGACGAGGCGCAGGCGCGCCGACCCGGGGTGGTCCCTCGGGAGGACGAGGAGCGGCATGCGGTGCCGACGGACGAGCTCGAGGAGCATCCGCGCCGGCTCGGTGTCGCCGCCCTCGGGTGCGGAGACCGCGACCAGGTCACCGGCCGAGACCGGCTGGGAGTGCTCGCCCTCGAAAGTCTCGATGAAGAGCGGGAAATCGGAGAGCGCCCTTCCCGCGATGAGAAAAGACCGGTCCCCCTGCACGAGGAGGATCCGTTCGCCGAGCGGGTACCTCATTCAGGGGCGACGTCTTCGGACTGGCAGCTCGGGCACATGGGGTGCTTCCCGACCCCCTTGAACTTCTCCCCGCAGCTCCGGCACTTGTAGTCCTTGCCCTTCACCCGCTCCTTGTAGTCAACGTCCATGGGCCCGCCGACCGAGCACATCCTCGTATCACCTCACTACAAGGTTCCTGCGGAATTATTTAAGAGTATGGTGTGGTGACGGCCGGCGTGCGGCCGGGAGCCCCTGAACCGCCAGCGGACACCATCCGTCGGTATACCCTTCTCCTTCCCGGAACCGGTTCAGATGACCGTGTTGAACGCGACGAGGGCGATGATGACGAGGATGCAGACGTGCTTGACCCCGGCCGTCAGGGACCCCTCGCCCATGTGGCCCGCGAGGAGCCCCGAGAAGACCCCCTGGATGAGGGTCGCGTGGTACACGAGGAGCCGGAAGGTGTCGATGTTGAGGGACTGGGACTTGACGAGCGAGCTCGCCTTCGTGGCGGCCGCCGCACCGATCCCGCCCTTCACGAGGAGCGGGAGGAACATGGTGACGATCACCCCGACCACGAAGATGAATACGGCGAAGGCGAGGTAGATGATGGCGAGGTAGATGAGCATCGAGGTCGAGCGCTCCTTCTTCAGGATCTCGCTCATCCTCGCGTCCGAGGCGGCGATCTTCAGGATCTCGCCGATGTCCCCGCTCATGTAGCTCGCCTTCGTGATCAGGGTGACCGTTCGGGCGATGGAGGGCGTGCGGACCCGGTGCTCGAACCGCATCAGGGCGTCCTCGACGTTCGCCCCCCAGTCCATGTCCCGCTTGATCCTTTTTATCTCGTACGAGAGGATCCCGAGGTTCGTCCGCACCATGAGGCCGAGCCCCTGGGCGATGGTGAGCCCCACCTCCTGGATCCCCGACATCCGGTCCAGGAACTCGGGGATGGCCGCCTCGATCCCCATCACCTTGCGCCTCCAGAGCTGGTAGAAGATGGCATAGGGGATGATGACGATGAGGCCGGCGATGACCACGTGGTCGTCCAGGATCATGATCTTCAGCTGGAGGTCCAGGTTCACGGGGACCGAGTAGAGGGCGAGGAGCATGTAGATGAGCCCGACGGGGAGGGTGACGTAGAAGGTCCGGATGGGGATGAGGATGAAGGCGTTGAACGGGTTCCGCAGGAAGTCGCGGAACTTCCGGATCCGGTCATAGAAGGCGAGCTGGGCGAACTGCGCCTCCTCGCCCATCGCCTTCGTCAACTGGACGTCGAAGTACTCGTGGAGCTCCTTCGCCTTGACGTACTTCTCGACCCCCTCGACCTTCTCCGAGATCATCGAGAGGAAGAGGATGAAGAGGATCGAGCCGATGGGGATGAGGGCATAGCAGACGATGTAGAGCGCCGTGATCCCCATCCCGCCGATGAGGCCCATGACCACCATGATGATGATCAGGAAGAGCGGGCCCGCGACGAAGAGGGTCACGTAGGTCTCGGCCACGAACTCGAGGGTGGTGATGAACTGCTTGAGCTCGAACCGGGCCTCCTCCTGGTACGTGCGGACCCGGCCGGCGAAGAACTCCCCGAGGCCGGCGCCGCTGTCGATGACCGAGAGGAGGTCCTGGATGAAGTCCCGGAACTTCTCCGACGGGGTCGTCTCGCCGAGGTGCTTTAAGGCCGTGATCAGGTCGTACCCGAAGTAGTTGACGTCCCGGACGAACTGGGCGAACTCCACGGCCACCTCGCCGAAGATGCTCGCGTTGTGGGCGAGGGACTCGAAGATGCTCGAGAGCTCGGCGCCCCCCCGCTGCATGGCGTACATGTAGGCGACGGCCGAGTGCAGGGAGAGGTTGATCCGGGTCGCGCGGTGGGTCTTCAGGAGGGCGGGGAACTGGGTCATCACCTGGTAGCCGAGGAGCGAACCGGCGATGAAGGCGACGATGGTGACCCCGCCCCGGAAGAGGAGCATCGGGACCGCCTGGGGGAAGACCCGGTAGACCCCGAACACGTCGTAGATCTGGGACGAGACGGGCATGCCCGCGATGATGTCCGCCGTGATGAACCCGGCGAAGGCGCAGAAGATCCCCGAGAGGACGGTGATGACGAAGGTCTGGAAGAGGTAGTGCTCGATGGTGACCCCCGAGCGGGCCGAGACGAGGTCGGTGTGGAGCCAGCCGTACCGGTCACGGCGGTCCCGGATCCAGTCGGAGATGTAGAACTTCGCGTTCGTCTTGACGTCGACCTTCGGGTTCATCCGATCAGCTTCCGGAGGTCCCCGAGGCTCTCCATGACCTCGTCGGGCTTGATGGCGTACTCCTGGAAGATCCGGGAGACCGAGACATAGTCCTTCACGCCCTGCTCCTTCATGGCGATCAGGATCTTGCCCCGCCGGAGGATCTCCTTCTCGAGGTCCCCCGTGGTCCACCCGCGGGACGCCATGATCTCGTTATACACCTGCGACTTTCCCGAGTAGGTGAAGGCGTCGGTCACGGGGTCGTAGGAGAAGACGGCGTTCACCTGGATGTTCTGGGTCGCCTGGTCGAGGCCCATGATCTCGACGATCTCCTGGCAGCGCCGCACCCGCTCGCTGCCGCGGTAGATGAGGGCCTGGATGGAGATGATGTCGAGCGCCTGGAGCATGTTCCTCGGCACGTTCAGGGGCTCGTTCTCCAGCCGGTGGACGGCGGCGTCCACGTCGGCCGCGTGGAGGGTCGAGAAGGTGGTGTGGCCGGTGTTCATCGCCTGGAAGAGGGTCTGGGCCTCGGGCCCCCGCACCTCGCCCACGATGATGTACTCGGGCCGCTGCCGCATGGCCGCCCTGAGGAGGTCGAACATCGAGATCGCCCCCGTGGTCCCGTCGATCACGGCGTCGCGGGTGACGGAGGCGATCCAGTTGTCCCGGTTCAGGGTGATCTCCCGCGTGTCCTCGATGGAGACCACCTTCGCGAGGGGCGGGATGAAGTGGGAGACGGCGTTGAGCGACGTGGTCTTCCCCGAGGCGGTCCCGCCGATGAAGAGGAGGCTCTTGTTGTTCTCGATGGAGAGCCAGAAGTAGACCATCGCGTCCACGGGGAAGGTCCCGTGCTCCAGGAGCTCGATGGGGGTGAACGGCTCCTCCCGGAACTTCCGGATGGAGAAGGAGGTGCCGCGGCTCGTGACGACCTTCGAGAAGGTGAGCTGGAGCCGCGAGCCGTCGGGGAGGGTCGCGTCCAGGATGGGGGTCCCGATGGAGATGTGCTTCCCCGACCGCTGGGCGAGGGTGATCGCGAGGGAGTTCAGGTGGTCCTCGTCGAAGATGATGTTCGTCTTGATGTTGTGGTACCTGCGGTGGTACAGGAAGATCGGGATGCTCACCCCGTCGCAGGAGATGTCCTCGATCTGGGGGTCCTTCATGAGGGCGTCGATCCGCGACCAGCCGAGGAAGTTCCGGACCAGGTAGTACTGGAGCCGGAACAGGGCGGGGAGGTCGATCTTCACCCCGTACTCGCCGATGAGCTCCTCCATGAGGGAGAGGAGGATCTGCTTCCGGTTCCCGCTGATCTCGTCCTCGTTCAGGAGGAGGACGTCCCGCAGGTCCTCGTAGAGCCGCTCCAGGAGCTCGTACTCGAAGGGGGAGAGCTTGGGCTCGAAGAGGATGTACTCGTTCTGGTGGTTCTTCTGGTTCAGGGCGATGCAGACGAGGGAGAGGCCGCGCTCGATCCAGTAGACGTCCACCACGTCGAACCCGGGCGCGAGATCGGGGGTGACGAGGATGCCGTGCCGGTCCGGGTCATAGAGCTTCTCGCTCTCCCGCATCGCCCCCATCCGCTTGCCGAAGAGGCGGTAGGCCTCCTTGAGCCTCAGGCGCTTTAAAACCTCTGGGAGCTGCATGCCGGATCCGGAAACCGGGGGATCGGACCTCCTCCCCCGAGACCAATAGACATTTTGTTAATACGGTATAAATATTTTCTCTTTGAAACTTCTTGTGACATCACGGTTGATCATTTTTTAGCGCAATCTTTTAATGCTTTGCGCGGAAACATCCCTATGATCTATGGTAGTACAGGTGGCCGGGAGGATGCCCACGGGCATCAGCTCCCTGGATCCGGTGCTGGACGGCGGGGTCCCGCCGGGCTCGGTCGTCCTCCTGGAGGGCGAGATCGGGGCGGGGAGCAACGAGTTCGTGTACACCTCCCTCATCTACCTCTCGACGCTCATGCAGCGGCAGGACGCGGGGGCGAACGCCCTCGTGCCCGAGAACATCAGCTACATCACCTTCACCCGGCTCAAGGAGGACATCCTCTCCGAGATCGGCCTCTCCTTCGCCCCGAACCTGACCCAGCACCTGAACGGCTCCATCCGGTTCACGGACCTCTCCACCCATTACTTCGACTCGAGCGTCGTCCCCTCGGACTGGTACTGCCCCGACGGGAACGAGGACTGCGCGAAGAAGCGGGACGCCTCGCCCGAGAAGATCCTCTCCGAGCTCTCGAACCACATCTCGACGGGCAGGAAGAACACCCTCCTCCAGCTCCTCTACCTCACCCTCTCCCTCAACCACCCGAAGAAAGGGGGAAAGGCGCCGGGGGCGAACCTCGTCATCATCGACTCGCTCACCGACCTCGCCACCCAGTACTCCGAGCCCGAGCGGTGGAAGGAGCTGACCGCGTTCCTCCGGGGCCTCCAGCGGGTGACGAAGACCTGGAACACGACCATCTACCTCCTCCTCACGAGGGGGGTGCTCGAGCCCGCCCGGGAGAAGGAGATCGCCGACTGCGTGGACGCGGTCGTCCTCTTCCGGTGGGAGGAGACGGTCGCCCAGCGCCGGCAGCGGACGATGTTCTTCGAGAAGTTCCGGGGCGTGATGGCACACCTGGAGGAGCGGGAACTCGTCAAGTTCGTGGTCCGGATCACCCCGGGGGGCGGCTTCGAGGTCTCGAACATCCGGGTGGTGGTGTGACCCCCGACCGTGTCTCCCTCGGGATCGAGGGCCTCGACGCGATGCTCGACGGGGGGCTCATCAAGCCCTCCATCTGCGCCCTCATCGGGACGTACGGCACGGGGAAGACCACCCTGGGGCTCCAGTTCATCAGCGAGGGGCTCGCCCGGAAGGAGCGGTGCATCTACATCAGCCTGGACGAGCGGGTGGCGATGCTCCAGGAGATCATGAAGCAGCGGGGCAAGGACATCACCCCGTACCTCAACAAGTCCCTCTTCCTGATCAAGCTCGACCCCACGAACTTCAACCTCATGGTGAACAGCATCAAGGAGGAGCTCTTCGAGCTCATCGAGAAGACCGGGGCGAGCCGGGTCGTCATCGACCCCATCTCCCTCTTCGAGGGGACCTTCTCTTCCTCGGTGGACCGCCGGCTCGAGCTCATCCGGTTCATCGAGATGATGCGGGACCAGCCCTGCACCCTCCTCATGACGAGTGAGACCGAGTCCGACAACCCGCTCATGAGCCGCTACGGCCTCATCGAGTACCTGGTCGACACGGTCATCCTCCTCCGCTACTACCGGCCGGGCGACATGACGCCGGTCCACCTCGCCGTGGAAGTGGTGAAGATGCGCCAGTCAAAGCACTCCCGCGAGATCAAGCCCTTTGAGATCATGCAGGACGAGATCCTGGTGTACTCGGGCGCAAACGTCTTCTAATCCTTTTCACAGCTCTCTGTCAGGCTTCGATATCATGCAGGACGAGATCCTGGTGTACTCGGGCGCAAATGTCTTCTGATCCTTCATCAGCCCCACGTCAGCATTCGGGCCGTGCTACGTAATCGGCATCCCGAGGAGGGAGAGGATAACGAGGACGAGTGCTCCCGGGATGCCCCCGAAAGCGCAAACGAGGATGGTCGCCGTCGTGTACCCGATGTCCGCGGCCCCGAAGTAGCCGAGAAGGTGGAACTGGTTCACGATGAACAGGGTCACGAGGCCGGTGACCGCGTTCAGCACGAGCATGGCGAACCGCTTGAAGAGCCAGACGATGGCGACCGCGACGGCGATCGCGAGGACGATGACGAGGATCTCTGATACCAAGGTTATCACCCGATGACCTGCATCCCGTTGAGCCGGACGCACGGGAGGATGGCGTTCCCCACGATGCGGGAGCCGGCCGCGATCCCGCCGATCCCGCGGAGGGCGTCGAAGAGGTTCCCCGAGAGCATGGCCTTCCTCACCGGCTCCTGGAACCCGCCGCCCTCGACCCAGGTGGGGTTCTGGCACTCGACCGAGAAGTCCCCGCTCACGGGGTTCGCCGTGTGGGCCCCCACGACGTCGTGGACATAGAGCGCCCGCTCGGCGGCGATCTCCTCCCGCGGGCCGTCCAGGACCAGGTTGTGGACCCCGATGGCAGGGCTCCCCGAGAACCCGCCCCTCACCGCCGACCCCGTCGGCGCCGCACCGTACCGGTACGCCGCCTTCAGGTCATAGGCGAAGGAGGAGAGGACGCCGGCCTTCACGAAGTCGAGCCTCGCCGCGGGGACCCCCTCCGCGTCCCAGGCCGTCGCGCCCATGCCCCTCGCGAAGGGATCGTCGAAAAGGTCGATCCGGCCGTCGAAGCACTTCTGCCCGAGCAGGGGGGCGAGGCGGGAACGCCCGGCATGGACCGTGCGGCCCGAGAGGGCGGGGACGAGGATGCTCCCCAGGAACTGGGCGAGGGCGACCGGCGAGAGGAGGATGTCGCAGGGCCCGGTCTCCATCGGCCTCCCCTCGGCGGAGTGGACCGCGAAGAAGGCCGCCCGCTCCCCCACCCGCCTGGGATCGATCTCGAGGAAGGCGGAGTGGGCGAACTCGGAGCCCGTGGACTGGCCGCAGATCGTCTCCAGGCTGCAGCCCGCCTCGGTCCTCGAGGCGGTGTACCGGACGCCGTGGGAGTTCGCGATGGTCACCTCCGATCGGCCGAGGGAGCCCGAGCCGCTCGTGATCTTCGCCCCGGGGTGCGCCCGGGCGCCCTCGATCATCCCCTGGAGGAACCCCTGGGCGAGCCCGGGATCAGGGACCACCCGGTCGTCGAAGGAGGGCGCCGACCGCCGGATATCGGCCGGCTCGGGGAGGCCCCGCCACTCCTGGGGGGTCGAGAGGGCCATCGAGGCGACGGCTGCCCCGAGGCACTCCTCCCACCGTTCCGGCGAGGAGGTCGCCGAGGCCCCTATCCGGCCATGGTCGATGGTCCGGATGGAGAGCCCCCATTCCCGCGAACCGGTGGCGGTCGCCACCATGCCCCGCTTCAGCTCGGCGGAGACCCCCGTGCCCTCCACGAGATAGACTTCCACTTCCTGTGCGGACCGGCCGCCTGCCTCGAGGATCTGCTCAATCAGTCCCACTGCCACCCACCACCGCGTCGGAGAGGAGGAGGTGGGGCGAGCCGTCGCTCACGGGGACCGACTGGCCGCCCTTCCCGCAGAACCCCTGGTGCATCACCCGCTTGTTCCCGCAGAGGAGGATCCCGTGGAGGGTCGAGAGGATCTCGCCCGAGAGGGAGACGTCGCGGACCATCCGGCCCTTCTCCCCCTTCTCGATGAGGTAGCCGTACTCGGCGTTGAACTGGAAGACCCCCCTGCCCGGGTCCACCTGCCCGCCCCTCGACCCGACGAGGAGGATCCCGTCGCGGCACTCGGCGAAGATCTCCTCGACCGCGGCGTCCCCCTCCTCGATGAAGGTGTTGGACATCCGGACGAGGGGCGGCTCGCCCGCCTCGGCCCGGCCATGGCCGGCCATCCCGTTCCCGAGGGCGGCGAGGGTCTCGCGGGTGTGGAGGTACGCGTTCACCCTCCCCCTGCTCACCATCTCGGTCCTCGCCGTCAGGCAGCCCTCGGCGTCCACGGGCTCGAACCCGAACTCGGGGAGGCTCGGGTCGTCGACGATGGTGAGGATGGCGGGCCCGATCCTCTCCCCGATCCTCCCCGCGAGGACCGAGGAGCCCTCCTTGACGAGGTCGCCCTCGCTCGCGTGCCCGACCGCCTCGTGGGCGAAGACCCCCGCGAGCTCGGGGTCGAGCACCGCCCGCATCCGCCCCCCCTTCGCGGTCCCCGCGTCGAGGAGGGCGAGGGCGGTCTCCCCTGCCTTCGCCCCCATCGGCTCCTGGTGCCGCAGGTTGAAGCCGTGGATGGTGTGCAGGCTCTCCCGCCCCATCTGGGCGTTCCCGTCCCTCCTCGCCACGGCGATGACCGAGAAGCCGCAGCGGGTGACGGCGGACCCCGCCTCGTACCCCGAGCTGTCGGTGTAGAAGAACTCCTCGGCCTGCTCGAGGTAGGTGGCACGGGTGGACGCGATCCCGGCGAGCTTCGCGGCCTTCTCGATCTTCGCGAGGGCGCCGGTCTTCTCTTCGAGGCTCAGGGACCGCGGGTCCTCATCCGGCCGGGGGACCCTCCGCTCGCCCCGGGGAGGCTCCGCGAGGTCGACCCGGTCCTCGGTGATCCGGGCGAGGGCGAGCCCCTCGGCGAGGGCCCGGTCCAGCTCCCCCTTCGACGAGGGGTCCAGGTTGTTCACCGAGACCATGCCCCACCCGCGGGGGCCGAGGACCCGGACGAGGGACGCGTCTGAGAAGGAGGTGCCTGCCGACTCGACGACCCCGTTGTCGATGTCGACGTGGGTCGCGGCCGCCCGCACGCGCCGCACGTCGAAGAACCGTATCCCGGAAGGCGGCATCTAGACCGAGGGGTTCGGGAGGGCGGAGTCGAGGATCTTCGCCGGCGCCGCGAGGGCCATGTTCTTGATCCTCGTGAGGTACCCCTCCTTCAGGCCGGTGACGAGGGCGTGGGTGAGCACGTCCTCGATGGTCTTCACCGGGATGATCTCCACCATGCCGCGGTAGCGCTCCTCGATGAGCACGTCGTCGACGTTCGCCAGGGGGATGAGGACCTTCCGGATCCCCGCCTTTGCGGCCGCCTCGATCTTGTAGGTGACCCCGCCGATGGGGAGGACGTCGCCCTTCACCGAGAGGGACCCGGTCATCGCGACGTTCTGGTTCACCGGTATCTTCTCGATGGCGCTGATAACCGCCGTCGCGACCGCGATGGAGGCCGACGGGCCTTCCACGCCCGCGTACTCGGTGCCGATGAACTGGATGTGGATGTCGATCTCCTTGATGTCCTTCCCCGTGTACTTCTTGATGATCGCCGAGACGTTGTTGATGGACTGCTTGGCCATCGACTCCTCGTCCTGCATCCAGGGCTCCTTGCGCTTCTGGATGATCCCCGTCGCGATCACCGACCCCATCTCCTTGTTGATGGCCGGCGTCACCTCGGCGACGATGGGGAGGACGGCCCCGCTGTCGCCCGAGACCGAGAGGCCGTTCACCCGCCCGATCTCCGAGCCGTCGACGATGGTCAGGTCATAGTCCCGGCTCCTCCGGATGAACTCGTCGGAGATCTGCTGCTCGATGGACCGGGCGGTCTCCTTCGCCTTCACGACGTGGGCGGCGGTGGTCACCTTGACCCCGTCCTGGCGTGCGAGGTCGCCCGCCACCCGGATCAGCCCGCCGATGTCCCGGAGCTTCAGGGTGAGGTGCCCCTTCCGGTTCGACCTCCGCCTCCCCTCGCGGATGACCTCCTCGATGGCGGACCGGTCGAAGTGGGGGATCTTCCCGTCCTTCTGCACCTCCTGGGCGATGAACCGGACGAACTTCCGACGGTTCTCGGGGGTGTCTTCCATGGAGTCCCGGAAGAAGATCTCGTACCCGTAGCCCCTGATACGGGACCTGAGCGCCGGGTTCATGTTCTGGATGGCGTCCACGTTCCCTGCCGCGACCATGATGAACCTGCAGGGAACGTCCTCGGTGCGGACCATCGCCCCACTCGACCGCTCGGACTGGCCGGTGATGGGGAACTTCCCCTCCTGGAGGGAGGTGAGGAGGCTCTGCTGGGACTGGGGCTCGAGTGAGTTGATCTCGTCGATGAAGAGGACCCCGCCGTGGGCGCGGTGGATGGCCCCCGCCTCGACCCGGTCGTGGGCGGGGGTCTCGAGCCCGCCGCTCTGGAAGGGGTCGTGGCGCACGTCGCCGAGGAGCGCCCCCGCGTGGGACCCGGTCGCATCGATGAAGGGGGCGGTGGCCGTCGCGTCGTTCGAGACGAGGAGTTTCGGCACCATCAGGTCCTCCCTCGGGGTGGTGTACCGGAGCGCCATGAAGACGAATGCCGCGGCGATGATCCCCATGAGCCACTGGTAGGTGATGAAGGCGAAGGCCACGATCCCGAAGATGAAGAGGAGGATCAGGGTGTTCCTCGTCTGCATCCGCCGCTTCGCCTCGGCCTTGTGGGCGGCGACGATCTGCTTCCCCCGCCCCGCGGCGACGGTGCGGATGATGGGGTTGTTGTTGTCCTCGGAGTTCGGGTACACGAGGATGTCCTGGAGCTCCTCCTTCGGCAGGAGCTCGGCCATCGCCTTCGCGAGCATGGACTTCCCCGTGCCCGGGGACCCGATCATCATGACGTGCCGGCGCTGGGTGGCGGCCTTCCGGATCACCTCCACCGCATGGTCCTGGCCGATGACCTGGTCGATGAGCTTCGGCGGGACCTCGATCTCCGAGGATGCCGCGAGCTCGAGCCCCCCGAGCACCTGATCCTCGTCGGTCTTCCCTTCCTGCGGTCGCGTCTCTGTCTCCATTCCGGGAGATCCCCTCTCGGCACGATTAAGTAATTATAGTTCTGTCCCTGATCGTTTAAGTACTTTCAGCTGAGGGTGGTTCACGGATGAAAGTCGCCTGCACAACGCGATCCCGGGCCATCGGGGCCAGGATTGCAGAGAACCTGGGGGCCGGGCTCGCGGAGACCGGCTTCGCCCGGTTCCCCGACGGGGAGATCTCCCTCCGGACCGGCCCCCTTGACGACGCCACCGTCGTGGTAGGGAGCCTCCTCTCGGGCGACTCCCTGGTCGAGCTCCTCCTCCTCACCGACGCCTGCAGCGGGTCGGAGGTGACCCTCGTCGTCCCCTACCTGGGGTACGCCCGCCAGGACCGGGCGTTCAAACCCGGCGAGCCGGTCTCGGCCCGTGCCATCGCCCGTGCCCTCTCCACCGGCGTCTCGCGGGTGGTCACGGTGAACGTCCACAAGGACACCGTCCTCTCCCACTTCCGGGTCCCCGCCTCCGGGGTGAACCTCGCGCCCGACGTCGGGGACTACATCGCCACCCTCGGGCTCGACGACCCCCTCATCCTCGCGCCCGACAGGGGGGCCGGCCCCTTCGCCGCGGCCGTCGCCTCCCGCGGCGGCTGGGAGTCCGACCACCTGGAGAAGACCCGGGTCTCGGGGACCGAGGTGAGGATCGAGCCCCCGGGGCGCGGCCCGTGGAAGGGGGACGTGGTCCTCGTCGACGACATCATCTCGACGGGCGGCACCCTCGCCACCGCCTCCCGCATGCTCCTCGGGCAGGGGGCGAAGGGCGTCCACGCGGTCTGCGTCCACGGCCTCTTCGCGGGGACCGCCCTCTCCCTCCTCCGGTCCGCGGGCATCGGGCATATCGCGGCGAGCGACACCATCGAGAGCGACGAGAGCAGGTACTCGGCGGCGGGGGCGATCGCCCGGGCGCTCTCCCGATGATCACCATCGACGGCTCCCAGCTCGAGGGGGGAGGGCAGATCCTCCGGAGCGCCGTCGCCCTCTCGGCCCTCTCCCGCATCCCGGTCGAGGTCGTGCGGATCCGCGCACGGCGGGGGAAGCCCGGCCTCGCGCCCCAGCACCTCGCGGCGATCCGGGCGGTTGCCGCGGCCTGCGACGCGAGCTGCGATGGCCTCAGGCCGGGAGGCGACCGGATCGTCTTCCGGCCGGGGATGCCCGTCGCCCGGGAGGTCAGGGCCGATGTCGGGACCGCGGGGTCCGTCTCCCTCGTCCTCCAGGCATGGCTGCCGGTCGCCCTCACGGCGGGCGGGACGATCACCGTGACCGGGGGCACCGAAGTGGACCGGAGCCCGACCATCGACTACCTGGAGCAGGTGCTCTTCCGGGTCCTCGCCCGCCACGGGGCGAAGATCCGGACCGAGATCCTGAAGCGCGGCTACTACCCCGAGGGCGGCGGCGAGGTGCGGGTCACGGTCGGGGCGTCGAAGATCGCCCCCATCGCGTTCCCCGAGGAAAAGCCCGGTCCCTGCGGGATCATCTCCTGTTCCTCGAACCTCCCCGACCATGTCGCCGAGCGGCAGGCCGCCGCCGCGGGGAAGCTCCTCGCCGCGAGGCTCGGTGCCCCCTGCGAGGTGAGGATCGACCGGAGGCAGGGGGTCTCGACCGGCTCGTCCTGCACCGCCTGGGTCGGCGCGAAGGGGGGGATCGGCCTCGGGAAGCGGGGGCTCCCCGCGGACCGGGTCGGGGAGATGGCCGCTCGGGCGCTCCTCGACGAGGCCGGGCGGGGCGGGCAGGTGGACAGCCACCTCGCCGACCAGCTCCTGATCTTCCTCGCCCTCGCCGGCGGGCGGTTCACCGCCCCTGCCTGCTCCCTCCATGCCGCCACCATGTGCTGGCTCCTTGAGCGGTTCGGGTACCAGGTCCACTCGCGGACGAACGGCGTGGTGGAGTTCTCGGTATGAGGTACGCGGTCGATGCCTCCTTCTTCTTCTCCGAGCTCTCCCTCGACGGGGAGCTCGTCACCCCGCCCGAAGTGGCCGAAGAGGTCACCGACGCGAGGTCCCGCTGCCGGCTCGAGGCGCTCCTCGCCACGGGGCTCTCGGTGATCCCCCCGTCGGCGGGCTGCGTGAAGCGGGTCGCGGCAGCGGCCGGCCGGACGGGCGACCTCGCCCGGCTCTCGCCTGCCGACACCGCCCTCGTCGCCCTCGCCCTCGAAAGGGGGGCCGTCGTCGTGAGCGACGACTTCGCGGTCCAGAACGTGGCGCTCTCCCTCGGCCTGGAGGCGCGGGGGATCCTCCAGCGGAAAGCCCGCCCCCGCAGGTGGAGGTTCCGGTGCCCCGGGTGCAACCGGAGGTACGCGGCGGCGGGCACCTGCCCGGTCTGCGGCACGGCGCTCTCGCGAAGCCTTAAGTAGGATGCCCTCCCGGAATTTCTCATATGTCCTCTCTCGACGACCTGGTCAGGCGGGCGCGGCAGCTCCATGCCGAGGGGCACAGCCAGAGCCAGATCTCCGACGAGCTGAACCTCTCCATGGAGACCGTCACCTACCTCCTCATGAAGGAGCGGGAGGGTGCGGTACCGAAGGACGTGCTCATCGACTGGACCTCCGTCTCGGGGAGGGCCGACCTGCTCGACGACCTCGCGGCCCTCATGGTCGGGCAGTCCCGGCCCCAGGGCGGGGTGACCGGCGAGGGGCCCTCGCCCTCGGCGGTGGTCGGGATCGCCCTCTCCGGTGTCCCCCTCGCGACCCTCATCGCCCTCCAGGAGGGCCTGAACCTCGCCGTCTACTTCCCCTCGCGGCACTCCGTGGCCGACCCCCCGGTGGGCTCCCTCTCGGGCAACTTCGCCCCGGTGAACGGGGAGGCCTGCGTCATCGTGGACGACGTCATCACCTCGGGAAAGACCCTCACGGAGGCTGTCGATTACCTGAGGGGCCACGGGGCGACCCCGGTCGCCATCTGGGTGATCTTCGACAAGCGCGGGGTGCGGGAGATCGACGGGGTGCCGGTCCAGGCGCTCTTCCGGGTCTCGCGGCTCGACTGATCCTTCCGCTTTTTTTATATAGAAGTTTAAATCCATGAATATTCACGCACGTGTAGAGGTTTTTCCATGCAACTCACAGGACAGCCAGTCATCATCCTCAAGGAAGGCGTCGAGCGATCGAGGGGGCACGAGGCCCAGCGCTCGAACATCATGGCGGCCAAGGCGATCTCGGCCGCGGTGCGCACCACCCTCGGGCCCCGGGGGATGGACAAGATGATCATCGACTCGACCGGCGACATCGTGATCACGAACGACGGCGCGACCATCCTCCACGAGCTCTCCATCCAGCACCCGGGCGGGAAGATGGTCGTCGAGGTGGCCGAGACCCAGGACGACGAGGTCGGTGACGGGACGACCACGGCCTGCATCCTCGTCGGGGCCCTGATGGAGGAGGCCGAGCGGATGGTCGAGCAGGATATCCACCCCACGGTCATCGCCCAGGGCTACCGGATGGGGATGGAGAAGGCGGTCGAGGTCGTGAAGGGCCTCGCCATCACCGTGAAGCCTGACGACGTGGCGACCCTGAAGAAGATCGCGGACACCGCGATGACCGGGAAGTCCATCGAGCAGGTGAAGTCCAAGCTCGACGGGATCGTCGTGGACGCCGTCCGCGCCGTGGTCCAGGATTTGGACGGGCGGCTCATGGTCGACGAGGACGACGTGAAGATCAAGAAGCACGTCGGTGAGACCATCGACGACGCCGAGTTCATCCGGGGGATCATCATCGAGAAGGCCAGGGTCTCCGAGGAGATGCCGAAGCGGGTGGAGAAGGCGAAGATCGCCCTCATCGCGACCCCCCTCGAGATCACGAAGACCCAGGTGAAGTCGAAGATCAAGATCACCTCCCCTGACCAGCTCATCGCCTTCGACTCCCAGGAGCGGGGGACGCTCCACCAGCTCGCCGACACGGTCATCGGGACGGGCGCGAACGTCGTCCTCTGCCAGAAGGGGATCGCGGACTCGGTCCAGTACTTCCTCGCGAAGCACGGGATCATGGCCATCGAGGACGTCCCCGAGAAGGACATGCTCTTTGCGGCCCGGGCGCTGAACGCCCAGATCGCGAACAAGCCCCATGACCTGACGGCAGAGATGCTCGGGCATGCCGAGCTCGCCGAGGAGCTGGAGGGGGTCGACCTGGTGAAGATCTCGGGCTGCCGGAACCCGAGGGCGGTCACCATCCTCGTGCGGGGCTCGACCCAGGTCCTGATCGACGAGATGGAGCGGGCGGTCTACGACGGCATCCGGGTCGTGATGGACGCCATCGAGGACCAGAAGTTCGTCGTCGGGGGCGGGGCCGTCGAGACCGAGGTGCTCCTCAGGGTGAAGGAGTACGCGGCCTCGGTCGGCGGGAGGACCCAGCTCGCCATCGAGGCGTTCGCGAACGCCTTCGAGAGCATCCCGCGGACCCTCGCCGAGAACTCGGGGTTCAACCCCATCGACAAGATCGTGGAGCTCAAGTCCGCCCATGCGAAGGGGAAGAAGCGGGCCGGCCTGAACGTCTACACGGGGAAGATCGTGGACATGTTCGAGGAGAACGTCTTCGAGCCGATGCGGGTGAAGGTCCAGGCGATCCAGTCCGCGGCCGAGGCCTCGAGCCTCCTCATCCGGGTGGACGACATGATGATCACCCAGAAGAAGGAGCCGGTCGGCATGCCCCCGGGCGCGATGCCCCCGATGGGCGGCGGCATGCCCCCCATGGGCTGAAGGACCGGTATCGGACCTCACCCCCTTTCTTTTGCGACGGGCCGAATTTCCTCCCGGATGAAACCGGGCGGTCCGATAAAATTATAGCGGTTGGGACGAAACGCTTCCTCTCGTGCCGGGGTAGTCTAGCCCGGGAAGGCGTCGGCCTCGAAAGCCGATGTTGCTTGGCAACACGGGAGTTCAAATCTCCCCCCCGGCGTCGAATCCTGTTCTCAGATCTCTGTCGGCCTCGAAAGCCGATGTTCCCTGGCACCCGGGAGTTCACATCATTTCCCATTCTGTTCTCGAAATGGTCCAAATCCCACCGGTTTGTGAACAACCCTTATATTGCTCCCCCGCCCACCATCTCTTTAACCGCATCATTCGGCCCGCGTGAATCCATGATCGAGCAGGATGTGGTGAAGCCCGGCTCTCTCCTCGGTTCCATCCTCTCGCTCCTCGTCCTGTCCTGGGCCGTCGCGATCCTCGCCGGCCTCGGCCTCGCCCCCCTGGCCTCCCTCGCCCTCGTCCCCTTCCTGCCCGGCATCCTCGCCCTCATCTTCCCTGTCCTCGAGGGGCACCCGGTCGAGGTCCTGGCAAGGCCCCTCTTCCAGCAGGTCACCGCACCCTCCGTCGCCATCGCCGTCGCGTACCCCTTCGTCCTCACCGGCCTCGCGGTCTTCATCGCCCTCGGGACCGGCCTCGGGCACATGGCTGGGGGAACCGGGACCGGCCTTGCCGCGTTGCTCGTTCCGGCCATTGTCGCGTTCGTCTACGCGATCCCGTCCTCTCTCGGGCAGGAGTACGGGTACCGCGGGTACCTCCTCCCTGCCCTCACGTACTGGCAGGGGAAGACCCGCGCCACCCTCATCGTCGGGGCCGTCTGGGGGGCGGCCGTGGCCCCCGCCTCGTACCTCCTCGTGGCGTCCTCCGGTTCGGGCGATCCCCTCTCCACCGCGCTCCTCGGGCTGCTCCTCACCGTCGCCATCGCGTTCGCCTTCTCCTCCTGCTACTACCTGTCGGGGAGCATCCTCCCCGTGACCCTCATGAACATCCTCCTCGCGCTCGCGATCCCCGCCTTGCTGCCCGGGTCCTGGAACCCCTCGGGGCCCGCCTCCGCGGCGCTCGTCTCCCTGACCTGGCCCTCGCCCCTCCCCCTCCTCCTGCTCGTCGCCCTCGCCTTCGTGCCTGTCTCTGCCTGGCTCTTCCTCGCGATGGACGGGGTGGGCGGCGGGGACGACCTCTAGCCCTCCCGCCCCTCCTGCCTCCCCGCCCGCGTGGCTTTTATAGGCAGCGGGCCACCTCTCTAAGGAGTCACCGTGGACGAGACGGTCATCGAGGTGAAGGGCCTCTCCCACTCCTTCGGGGACGTGGTCGCAGTGGATTCGGTGTCCTTCACCGTGAAGAAGGGCGAGATCTTCTCCTTCCTCGGCCCGAACGGCGCGGGGAAGAGCACCACCATCAACGTGCTCACGACGCTCCTCCCGATCCAGAAGGGCGAGGTGCGGATCGCCGGCCACGACGTGAAGACCGATCCCGCCGACGTCAGGAGGTCCATCGGGATCGTCTTCCAGGAGGAGACCCTGGACCGGGACCTGACCGTGCGGGAGATCCTCGAGTTCCACGGGAGGCTCTACTCGATGCCGCGGGACGAGCGGCGGAGTCGGATCGACGAGATGATCCGGCTCGTCGAGCTCGAGAAGAAGCGGGACGTCCTCATCAAGCACCTCTCGGGCGGGATGAAGCGCCGGCTCGAGATCGCCCGCGGGCTCATGACGAGGCCCCAGGTGCTCTACCTGGACGAGCCGACCCTCGGCCTCGACCCCCAGAGCCGGCTCCGGGTCTGGGACTACATCCGGCAGGTGAACCGCGAGGGGACGACCATCTTCCTCACGACCCACTACATGGACGAGGCCGACAGCCTCTCTGACCGCATCAGCATCATCGACCACGGGAAGATCATCGCCTCGGGGACCGCCGACGATGATCTTCCCGAGGTCGATGATGCTGATGCGGTCAGAGAGGCTGTCGGCCTCGTCCAT
>DATIYO010000066.1:0-2390 GCA_035517575.1 Methanomicrobiales archaeon | reverse complement strand
CAGAAGATCAGCCGGATCCTGGGGAGGTCGGACGACATGCTCGTCGTGCGGGGGATCAACGTCTTCCCGTCGCAGATCGAGCACGTCCTCTTCTCCCTCCCCGAGGTCGGCGAGCAGTTCATGGTCTACCTCGACCGGATCCACCAGCTGGACGAGATGACCATCGAAGTGGAGATGAACCGGCAGGCCTTCTCGGGCGAACTGAAGGACCTCCACCGGGTCCAGGGGAAGATCGCGGCCGCCCTCCGCGAGTCCCTGGGGATCCGGACCGACGTGAGGCTCGTCGAGCCGGGCAAGCTCCCCAGGTTCGAGGGGAAGGCGAAGCGGGTGGTGGACAGGAGAGGGGTGTTGTTCTGATGTACTGGGATTCCAAGATCGAGACGATGGATCGGGAGGAGCTCGGGCGCCTCCAGTACCGGCTGTTGAAGACCCTCGTCTACCGGCTCTACAGCTTCTCGCCGTTCTACCACCGGCGGATGGAGGAGGCGAAGGTGCACCCGGACGACGTGAAGACCCTTGCCGACGTGACGAAGCTCCCGTTCATGTTCAAGCGGGACCTGCGGGACAACTACCCGGACAAGCTCTTCACGGCGACGAAGGAGGAGCTCGTCCGGTACCACGTCTCCTCGGGGACGACGGGGAAGCCGACGGTCGTGGGCTACACGGCGAACGACCTGGAGGAGTGGACCGTCTCGCTCGCCCGCGCCCTCACCTCCTGCGGCCTCGGGAGCAAGGACGTCATCCAGGTGAGCTACGGGTACGGCCTCTTCACGGGCGGCCTCGGGCTCCACTACGGGGCCGAGCGGATCGGGGCCACGGTCATCCCGACCTCCGTCGGCGGGACCGAGCGGCAGATCGAGCTCATGCAGGACCTCGGGGCGACCGCCATCTGCTGCACCCCCTCCTACCTCCTTCACATGGGGGAGGTCGCCGAGAAGATGGGGGTCTCGATCAGGAAGGACACGAAGATGCGGGTCGGGATCCTGGGCGCCGAGCCCTGGACCGCCGAGATGCGCACCCGGATCCAGGACTGGCTCGGGATCAAGGCGTACGACATCTACGGGACGAGCGAGCTCTCGGGCCCCCTCTTCACCGAGTGCACCGAGCAGAACGGCATCCACATCTGGGGCGACTTCGCCTACACCGAGATCGTCGACCCGAAGACCGGCGAGCCGGTCGCCGACGGGGAGAAGGGGGAGCTCACCATGACCATCCTCAAGAAGGAGGCCCTCCCCATGGTCAGGTACCGGATCGGGGACATCACCTCCATGACCCACGAGGTCTGCCCCTGCGGGAGGACCCACCCGCGGATCATGCGGATCACGGGACGGGTGGACGACATGCTCATCATCCGGGGGATCAACGTCTTCCCGTCCATGGTCGAGCACACCCTCATGGGCATCCCCGAGGTCGGGCAGCACTTCCAGATCGTCGTCGAGCGGAGGCACGAGCTCGACACCCTCCTCGTGCGGGTCGAGGTGAAGCCCGAGGCCTTCTCTGACAAGATCACCGACCTCATGAACCTGAAGGGGAGGATCGAGAAGCGCCTCGAGTCGGCCCTCGCGGTGCATGCCGACGTGGAGCTCGCCGAGCCGGGCTCCCTCCCGCGGTTCGAGGGGAAGGCGAGACGGGTCATCGACAGGAGGAAGCTGTAATGGATCCCGAGCAGTACTACATCAAGCAGATCTCGGTCTTCTCGGAGAACCGGCCGGGGAGGCTCGCGGCCATCGCGAAGGCCATGGAGGACGAGGGGGTGAACATCTTCGCCTTCTCCATCGCCGAGGCCGACGGCTTCGGGGTGGTGCGGGCGCTCGTGAACCACCCGGACAAGGCGTACCGGAAGCTGACCGGCCTCGGCTTCGTCGTCTCCTTCACCGACGTGATCGGGGTGAAGATGCGGGACGAGCCGGGCGGCCTCTACGAGGTCGCCCGGATCCTCGGCGAGGCGGGGATCAACATCGAGTACTCGTACGCCTACAGCGGGAAGGACGCGGCGGTGCTCATCCTCCGGGTGGACAACATCCGCGGGGCCATCGAGAAGATCCTCGCCCACGGCGGGGCGCTCATGGAGGCCGCCTTCTTCCGGTGAGAGCGACGTTTCCCATCAGGGAAACGGAGCTCGAGCACCGCCTCATAGGGTGAGAGCGACGTTTCCCATCAGGGAAACGGAGCTCGGGCATCGCCTCAGAGGAGCGACACTTCAGAAGGAAGCGGAGCCCGAGCGCCGCTGAAGAGGTGCGAAGGAGGCGGTGCAGGTGAGACGTTCCCTTTCAAGGAAACGTCACCGCTTCTCCCATTTCCCGAGCTCCTGGATGGAGGAGAGCGTCCCGCCCCGGGCGATCTCCTCCCGGATCCGCTCCTCGTTCTTCTGCACCTCACGCGCCCTCCTC
>DATIYO010000065.1:0-19671 GCA_035517575.1 Methanomicrobiales archaeon | reverse complement strand
GTCGATCCGGGAGAGGGGCGGGCCGCGGGAGACGTCATCGAGGAACTCGTCGAACCGGCCGCCCCAGGCATCGATCTCGACCTGGCTCCCCGTGTTCTTCACCGACCCGCGGATGCCGAGGGCGCGGGCTCTCGCGTACACGAAGGGCCGGAAGCCGACCCCCTGGACGATGCCCCTCACCAGGATCCTCCCGCGGTCGCGCATGAGATTCTGGAAACTTTATTGCGTTCCGGGACTATATATAAACGGGTTGTGCGCTTTGACCGGCCATATCAGGATCGTGAACGATCCCATCGAGATGGTCTCCCTCTTCGTCACCTTCAACAACGAGCAGTACAAGGAGATCTACGAGCATCTGACGAGGGCCTGGATGACCGAGGAGGAGCTCGCCAAGCTGGCCGGCCATGACTCCGTCGGGGAGTGCCTCGCCATCCTGAAGAAGGGCAACCTCATCGAGGAGAAGTGGCGGACCCCGCCGCCCGGGAAGAAGCCCGTGAAGGAGTACCGCACCATCTACAGCCGGTTCCGGGCGAACTTCCAGTGCAACATGACCGACCTCGGGGACCTGATCCACGTCGCCCTCTCGAACGACGAGAAGGTGCGGGACCTCGTCGACCAGATCGAGGACGAGATCAAGCAGGGGAACACCTCGATCAACGACATCGCCCGGAAGTACAACGTCTCCCAGGTGGTCATCAAGGGCCTCGCGAAAAGGATCCCGAAGCTCGACGTGAAGGGCCAGGGCATGGTGCTCCTTGACCATGGGAAGCGGTGACCCCCTCGCGACCATCCTCAGGAGCAAGAGCGAGGCCACCCGCTTCCAGATCCTCGTCGAGATAGCCGAGAACCAGCCGGCCATCCGGCAGCAGGAGATCGCGGGGAAGCTCGGGGTCACGCCGCAGGCCGTCTCCGAGTACATCCGGGAGCTCGTCGAGGAGGGCATGGTGAGCGCCCAGGGGCGGGGCAGGTACGAGGTGACCCGCGAGGGCATCGAGTGGGTGGTGAACCATGCCGAGGTCCTCGAGACCTATGCGAGGCACATCAGGCGGGACATCATCCACCAGGTCTCGGTCTGGACCGCGCTTGCCGCCGAGAACCTGAGGAAGGGCGACACCGTCGGGGTCTACATGGAGGACGGCTGGCTCTACGCGAGCCCGGGCGGCGGCAGGAGCGCCACGGGGACCGCGACCATGGACGCCCGGGCCAGGGAGGACGTGGGGGTCGCCCGCCTCTCCGGGATCATCGAGCACCGCGAGGGGATGGTCCATGTCTGCAAGGTGCCGCGGATCGAGCGGGGCGGGTCCCGCAAGGTGCGGCGCGAGCTCCTGAGGGAGGTGGCGGGCCAGGCAAAGGTGGTCGCCGCGGTCGGCCTGGAGGCATGGGTCGCCCTCGACGAGGTCGGCCGGCGGCCCGACATGTTCTTCGGCGCCCGGGAGGGGGTCATCGAGGCGGCCTTCCACGGCCTGGACTGCGCCATCGCGATCGTCGACGAGGAGTTCACCGATTTCCTAAAAAGGCTCGAGGCGGCGGGCCTCGGCTACACCATCCACGACACGGTCGCCCCATGAGGGTCGTCGTCCATCCCCAGCGGGGCTACTACCGGCTCTTCTTCCTCGACGGGGGGAAGGTGACCTCGGTCGGCCAGGTGGACCTCGCCGAGACCCCGAAGGGGTACCGGCCGAAGGACTACCTCTCGCGGAAGCCCGGGAGCAGGCACGGGAGGTCGATCCCGACGAAGGATCTCGTCGCCGCCCTCAGGCAGGCCGAGGTCCGGCTCACCAGGCACGACGCCCCCTGGGAGGCCTTCCTCGCCGACCTCCAGATCCCCTGGTCGGTCGTCTCCCTCTGCCGCACCTGCCTCCTCGAGGACCGGGTCACCCCCCTCGACGAGAAGACCTCGGTCCGGTTCGGGAAGGAGGCGATCTGCATGGACTGCGCGGGGAAGGAGGTGCGGCGGGAGCTCGGGTACTTCACCCGGTTCGGGAAGATCTCGGTCACCTACATCGAGAACCTCCTCGCCGCCTACCGCGACCTGGACCGGGTCCTCTCGGCCCTCCAGCCCGACGGCGTGGACCTCTCGCGCACCCTCTTCGACCGGATCGAGGCGCACCCGGTCACCGAGACCGCCCACATCTCCGAGCTCCCCCTGCCCCCCGAGTTCCGGGCGGTCTCGGGGGTGGAGCGGCTCATGCCGGTCCAGCACCTCGCGGTCGGGGCGGGCCTCCTCTCGGGCTCGGACCTCCTCGTCGTCTCGGCGACCGCCTCGGGGAAGACCTTCGTCGGGGAGATGGCGGGGATGAAGAACCTCCTCGAGGGAAGGGGGAGGTTCCTCTTCCTCGTCCCGCTCGTCGCCCTCGCGAACCAGAAGCACGAACGGTTCGCCGAACGGTACGGGAAGCTCGCCCGGGTCTCCCTCTTCACGGGGAGGAACCGGCTGAACCTGCCCGAGAACCGGTCCCGGGGCAGGCAGGACCCCGGGGCCCAGGTCGTGGTGGGGACCTACGAGGGGCTCGACCACCTCATCCGGTGCGGGCGGGGCCTCTCCTCGGTCGGCACCGTGGTCATCGACGAGATCCAGATGCTCGAGGACCGGGAGCGGGGCCACCGGCTCGACGGCCTGATCGCCCGGCTGAAGTACCTCGCCCCCCGGGCCCAGTTCCTCTACCTCTCGGCGACCGTCGGCGCCCCCCACCTCCTCGCCGAGAAGCTCGGGGCGCGCCTCGTCACCTATGCCGAGCGGCCCGTGCCCCTCGAGCGGCACCTCGTCTTCGTCACGAGGAAGGACAAGATCCGGTTCGAGAAGCAGCTCCTGGAGGCCGAGTTCTCGGTCCGGTCCTCGAAGGGGTACCGCGGCCAGACCATCATCTTCACGAACGCCCGGGCGCGGTGCCATGTCATCGCCGCGGCCCTCGGCGCGAAGGCCGCCCCGTACCATGCCGGCCTCACGGCCCAGGAGCGGCGGGACGTCGAGCACCGGTTCGCCGACGGGAAGCTCGCCGCCGTCGTGACCACCGCGGCCCTCGGCGCGGGCGTGGACTTCCCCGCCTCGCAGGTGATCTTCGACGCGCTCGCCATGGGCATCGAGTGGCTCACCGTCCAGGAGTTCTCCCAGATGAGCGGCCGGTCGGGGAGGCCCGATTACCATGACCGCGGGAAGGTGGTGATCCTCGCCGAGCCGGGCGGGGTGTACTCGGGGACGCAGCCCGGGACCGAGGAGGAGGTCGCCATCCGGCTCCTGCGGGGCGAGATGGAGGAGGTGGCGCCCTCGTACGGCCCCGAGGAGAGCTCCGAGGAGTTCGCCGCCCACGCCGTGATCGCCCGCGGCGACGAGGGGGCGATCCGGAGGATCACGGGCTCGATGGTCGGGGAGATGGAGGAGGTGCTCCCCGAGCTCCTCTCCCGCGGGCTCGTCCACCGGCGCGGCGGCTCCCTCGTCCTCTCGCCCCTCGGCCGGGTCATGGCCGAGCACTTCATCGGCCTCGAGCGGCTCCTCGAGCTCCAGCGGCTCGTCGGGGAGATGGACGACCCGGTCGAGATCATCGCCGAGCTGGACTGCGCGGAGCGGGAGAACCGGAAGTGACCGGGCCGGCTCCGGACCGTTCCCTTTTTTAAAGGACGGGGGAGATGTACTCCGATGCCCGGAGGCTGGATCGAGGAGACCTGGTGGATCGTCCCCTGGACCGTGGTCGCGGCCCTCGGTGCCTTCCTCGTCCTCGCGGGCATCTCCCTCGTCCTCTGGAGCGACCTCCTCGTGGACATCTTCATCTTCGCCCTGGGGGTCCTCGCCATCGCCCTCGGGATCGCCGTCCTCGCAGGCGGGCACCTCCTCGGCAGGGCCGGCCACCCGTCGATCTTCGCGCTCGCGGGGGGCATCGTCGCCATCCTCTTCGGCGCGGCCGTCATCTTCCGGCACGACCTCGTCCTCGCCCTGATCATCTACGCGGGCGCGATAGTCGCCATCCTCATCGGCCTCCCCCTCCTTGTCCTCGGGATGCTCCTCTCCCTCGGCGGCTGGGTGAGGTGGGCGATCCTCCTCGCCGGCCTCGGCCTCCTCGCCTCGGGGGCGGCCCTCGCCCTCTTCCCGGCCCTCGTCTCCCGCATCCTCGTCCTCGCGGGCGGGGCGGGGGTCGCCCTCGCCGGCTGCCTCGCCCTCTCCCTCGCCCTCCGCATGCGGCGGGAGGACCGGCCCGCCGGCTAGGAAGGCGCGCGCCGGGCTCTCCGGCGAAGGGGCCAAATGAGGGCGGGTACGGGCCGGTATCCGTGTTCTGGAATGTTTCAGGGAGGCCCAGAATATTAAGTGAAGAAGCTTAAAAAACAGCGGAATCGGGGGAAGAATATAACGAATACCAGCTTCCTTTCAGGCGGTATTGCGAAAGGTTTTTTATAGAAGGAATAAGATATGATTATCAGGGTCTATGGTAACGGTCAACACCATGTATCTGGATGCGGCCCTCGACAAGAGGCTCAAGTACATATCGGAGACCATCACGCCGGTGGGGATCGATATCCAGAAGATCATCGAGAAGCAGGGCTCGTCGGACCTCTTTGTCCGCAAGTTCCTGGAGCGGATGGCCCACAAGCTCCCCAACCCGATGGTCGTTCTCGAGAGGCTGAAGCGCATCCCGCGGCCCTGAAGGGCCGGCCTGTCTCCCCCTTTTTATCGTATCCTGCTCATCGCCCGCGTTCTGTCCTGCAGATCCACCGATCGTAGAAGGGGTCCCGCGGGTTCTCGGCGACGTCGGCACGGTGGCCCGCGGAACGGCACCACTCCGCGACCTTACGGGCCTCTCCCTCGGTCCCGACCGTGATGAGCGCCTCGTCCACGAGGGCGAGCATCTCGGCCGCGATCCCCTCCCACATATCTGTGGTGAAGTTGTCGATTGCCCCCATCATCGCGGCCATACCCCGGGGGACATGGTCCAGGTACTCCCCTGCACGGGCCCCGTCGATCCAGAGGGTCTCGGGCGGGAGGAGCCTCCCCGTGGAAAGGCCGAGGGCGAGGAGGGCGGGGTCGTTGTCGTACGAGAGCGGCAGCATCCCGAAGGCCCTCGCCGCGGCCGACCCCGCCCCCGAGCCGCAGCAGCAGTCCAGGCATACCTGGCCGGCCCCTTTCCCCCATACCTCTTCGAAGAGGCTCCGGAGCTTATCAGGCCGGCCAGGGGGAAGGTCCTCGATGGCGGGCGTGGTGGTCCCTGCGAGGAGGAGGCTGTAGTACTCCCTGACCGCGGCCTCCCAGGCGGGGCGCTCCTCCTCGTAGATCCCGCAGTCGAGCTCCTCGCAGAACTCGATGGCCTCGCGGGGAAGCGCCCGGTGGAGGAAGGAGGCGGCGTACCACTGCTTACCGTCGGAGACCGCGATGGCGAGGGGGTTCTCCCCCGGGTCGATGAGGAGCCTCCCCTCGACCGCCGGTATGCCGAGGAGCATCCCCGTGTACAGGTCGTCGGTGAGCGCGGAGTACCCGGGCTCGAGGAAGGCGACCTCGGCGAGCTCCAGGATGCCCGCGGCCCGCATCAGGCACCGTACTTCTTCGCCCGGTTCACGAGGTCGAGGATGACGGGCATCAGGGCCGATCCCGGGAGCCGGTGCAGGCCGCCCGCGGCGCAGGCGGTCTCGGTGAACCGGGTGACCCCGTCCACCCTCACCCCGTCGCCATGGATCAGGAGGGGGACCGGGTCGGCGCTGTGGTCCCGGATGGCGCACGGGGTGCTGTGGTCCCCGCAGGCGACAATGAGGGTGTCCCGCAGCCCGAGCAGGGGTTCGAGGGCGGCGTCGACCCTCGCGATGAAGTCCCGCTTCTCTGCAGCCCGGCCGTCGTGGCCCGCCTCGTCGGCCCCCTTGATATTCACGAGGACGAATTCGCGGCTCCCCAGCTCGGAGAGGGCTGCCGCGACCTTCCCGTTGAGGTTCGTGTCCGCGGACCCCGTGATTCCCGGGACCGGCACCTCGCCGAGTCCGACGGCCCTCCCGATCCCCACGATCAGGGTCGCCGCGGCGATCACGCTCCCCGTCATGTGGTACCGCTCGGCGAAAGGCTCGAACCGGCCCATCTCCCCCGCGCCCCGGATGAGGACGGCGTTCGCCTGCGGGAGGCCCTCCTCCTCCCGCTTCCGGTTCAGGGGATGGCCGGCGAGGATCTCCGACGCCTGGCGCAGGAACTCGTTGCAGGCCTCCGCGGTTCGCCGGTCCTTCGCCTTCTTCGTGAGGGCCTTTACCTCCGGCGGCTCGACCCCCTCCTTCTTCGGGTCGTTCGAGGAGACGCAGTGCCCGAGGTCTTTCCCCTCCAGGGCGAGGGCCGCCCGGTGCCCCGCCCCCGGCCGGAACCGGAACCCGACCCCGTGCTTCAGCCGCACGCCCTCCTCGACGGCCTCGCAGAGGGGAGCAGTCCCGTGGATCCGCCCCGCCCGCCGGTCCGTCACCACCCCGTTCCGGTCCACGGTGGCAAAGTTGGCCCGGAAGCCGATCATGCCCGGCTCCATGTGGATGCCGCAGCCCTCGGCCTCGAGCGGGCCCCGGCCGGTGTAGAACTGCTCCGGCGGGTAGCCGAGGAGGGCGAGGTGGGCCGTGTCAGACCCCGGCCGGATCCCCGGCCCGATGGTGTCCATGATGCCGCAGATGCCCTCGCGGGCGAGCCGGTCGAGGACCGGCGTCTCCGCGGCCTCGAGGGGGGTCCTCCCGCCGAGCTCGGGGCACGGGCGGTCGGAGATGCCGTCCAGGACGAGGAGGAGAACCCGCGACGCTGTCATGACCAGATGTTGACACTCCTCCTAGATTACCCTTCATGGTCCGGTGTGGCAGCGGGCGGGTTCGGGAAAAAAAGGGAGGTGATCGTGGGATTCGGAACTTCGTTCAGATTCCTGCGGGAGGGTTCAGGCAGCCGGTGCCGGGGCGGGGGCCTCGGCCTTCTCTGCAGGCTTGACCTCGGGTATCGGTGCCGGTACAGGGGCAGGTGCCGCCGCCGTCATGGGTGTCGGCTTCTCTCCGGGTGTCTCGGGCGGGACCTGACCGGGTGCACCCACCCCGGCCTTCGCCTCGGGCTCGACCCGGGACTTGATGATCTCGACCCGGCGGAGCGGGTAGATGGGCTTCACGAGCTTGAAGAGCTCCTTCGTGATCTCGCCCGAGACCATCTCCTTGACAAACGCGGGGAACTCCCGCTGGGCCGCGTACGACCGGATGAACTGGGTCATCGACGACCGAATCGCGTGCACCTGCGAGAGGTTCGCCCGGGTCAGCGTGAGGCAGGTCATCGTGATCCGCAGGATCTTCCCGTCCTTCGTCGTGACGGGGAGGATGGTGTCGATCCGGGAGGTGCGCCGCTTCACCATGGAGCGCATGTAGTCCCGGGTCAGCTCGTGGCCGACGAACTCGGTGTAGGCCGCGTCGCCCGCGACCGAGGTGACCTTCACCCGGATCTTGATGTGCTGCTTCGTGTAGTCCTGGATGATCTCCCCGAGGGAGGTCTGGAGGATCCTGCCCATCACCGTCGCGGGATCGCTCGAGATGGTGTCCCCGATGTAGCTCTTCCCGAAGACCTCGGGGACATAGATCTTGTACCAGCCCTTGGCCTTCCAGCCCTCGACTTTTCTTCCAGCCTGACTCTTCTTTGCCATGTTTTCACTTCTCCTTCACAGGAATCTGAATACCTCGTTCAATGTTCCCACTTTCTGTACAACCGCGTCCGGCCAGTCGGCCGGGTCGAAGCCCTTCTGGGCGAGGAAGGCCGCGGTCCACCGCTCGAGCCCGATGCCCGAGCAGCCGGACCAGCACTCCTCCCCGCTCTGGATCTTCACGTTGAAGCCTTTCGGGTACTTGTCCCCGTTCACCGAGACGTTCTGGAACTCGAGCCAGGCGTCGCTGTAGGGGAGGTAGGCCTCGTAGTCGGTGGTCCCGACGGACTCGCAGCCGCAGGCCCCGACCATCCCCTCCTGGGCCATGAACCAGGGGGTGACCCTCGCACAACGCCACTCGAGCTCCAGGAGCCCGTCGAAGACCCGGGTATAGGCCTCGTGGAGCTTCTCAGCCATCTCCGTCGTCTGCGCCACGGTGCCGAACCAGACGATCTCGATCCGGTGGAACTCGTCCACCCGCTCGATCCCGTGGATCCCCCCGCTCTCGTACCGGTGGGAGGTGCCGCTCCGGTCGAAGACCTTCACGGGGAGGGACGAGGAGGCGACGGTCCTCCCCTGGACGAAGGGCCAGAACGAGGGGCACTGGGCATAGCAGAGCGCCCCGATGGGGCCGTCGATCCGGTCCCGGAGCATCTCCACGGGGACCTCGCCCGTCACCTTGAAGTAGTCCGCGACGTCCTCCCAGAACGCGGGGTCCCGGGTCTTCGGCGTGCAGACATAGTAGATCTCGGGGTAGACCCCCTTCGCGTGCCCCGACCGGGTGAGGACGTCCCAGGTGTCCACCTTGGGGAAGACCATCTCGGAGAACCCGAGGGGCCTGATGATCTCCTCCTCGACGATGGACGCGAACGCCCGGAAGAGCTGGATCGGCTGGGGGCCGTAGATCCACTGCCCCCGCGACGACCCGTGCCTTATCCAGTGGCGCTTCTCCATCTCCTCGGTGGGGTTCCCCGTGTACTTCCGCTCCCGCTTCGGGCTCTCGGAGAGGAGCTCCCAGTGCTCGGTCTTCCCGCCATAGGAGGCGGCCTCGACCTTCTCCTCGATGAGCTTCACGATCCGGTCGGGGACCCGGTTCTCCAGGTCCTGCGTCGTGACCTGGAGGTCGAGGGCCACCCTCCCCGCCTCGCACCGGGCGCTCCGGATGAAGGGGATCCGCGGGATGGCGGCCTCGGGCACGTCGCCGGCGAGCGTGACCCGGAACTCACGGACCCGGATCTCCCGCAGGCCGAGGTGGTGCTTCCCCATCGCGGTCGCGATGTGCTTCCGGAACCGGAAGAGGGCGTCGTGGGCCCGGGTGTACCCGCCGCTCGCGATCTCGAGGAAGAGGAGGTTCTCCTCCACCTCCCAGAGCGTGATCTTCCCGACCTCCTCGGGCGCGACCCCCTTCGGGACCCCCTTGCAGAACAGGCCCTCGTTCGCCTCCTTCACGGCGGCGTCGACCGCGCTCCGGGCCTCGGGCCCGATCTCGTTCGAGAAGACCAGGTCCGCCTTCAGGGTGAAGTGCACGTGCATACGTCCTCCGCGATAGCGAGGTTCATCAGGTAGTCGTCCACCGAGGCGATGACGGACCGGAGGTTCGTCCCCTCGATCACGGTCCTGACCGCGCCGCCCTCGGCGCGGGTCTTCATCGAGGCCAGGTTGTCGGGCGCGAGGGAGCGGGCCACCCGCTCCGGGTCGGGGTGGACGGTGGTGATGACGCCCTGCACGGACATCATGCCGGCACCGCCTCCGCGAGGCCCTTCCTGAACCGGTCCAGGCACTGGTCGCTCACGGTCGCACCCGCGCGGCAGTGGTGGCCGCCGCCGTCCCCGCCGCAGCCCCGGGCCAGGTCGCGGACGACCTTCTCGAGGTCCATCCGCACCCCGGCCGGGCAGCGGGCGGAGATGTGCCAGACCCCCTCGTCCGGCGAGAAGACGAAGACCGGCCGGTCCCCTCCCCGCGCGAGGGCGAGGGCGTCGGCCACGGGCCCGTTCACCGCGGCGTCCCCGACCCCGTACCAGCCGTCCTGCTCGAGGGGCTGCGCGGACCGGATGGCCGCGATCACCCGGGCCCGGTAGGACCGGAGGGCCTCCCACACGCCGGTCTCGGGGAGCCGGCGGGAGAGGAGGAGGGAGGCGGCGAGGCCGCCCATCCCCGCCCTCCCGCAGGCGTCCACCACGGCGGCGAGGGCATGGAGGTCGGGGATGGCCTCCCGCTCCAGGGTGTAGGTGTCCCCGTAGATCGACTCGAGGGCCCCGGGCGCCGCCGAGCCCGCCGCCCTGAGGACGACCAGGGAGAGGAGCGCGTCGAGGGCGACCTTCCCGTCGCTCGTGCACTCCTCGACGAGCTTCCTCGCCGCGGCCTCGTCGCCGCTGATACCGGCGAGGTAGGGCCGGATGGCGAGGGCGAGCCCCTCGGCGAGGTCGCGCCCGGGCAGGAGGACGCCGCGGCCGGTGGTGATGAACCCGTTCGCGATCCCGTCGTTCAGGATCTCCCGGTTCGGGCCGGTGCATGCCTGGTTGTCGCCGACCATCCCGAGGAGGGCGATCCCCGCGAGGTCGCGGTTCTCGCCCATGTGCTGGGCGACGAGGTACGCGGCCCCCGCTGCGGGGATCTCGCCCCCTCCCGCGGGGCCGGACCGGGCGGGGTTCACGTGGAACTCCCCGTCGAACCGGGCCGGGTGGTGGTCGATGACCATGACCTGGGGCGGCAGGTCCTCCCGCGACCCGCCGAAGTCGCAGAGGAGTACGCCCGTACCTGACCCGAGGTCGGCGGGGGCGATCCTCGGGGCGATCCGGAGCCGGAAGGCCCGGCCGGACCGGTGCATCGCGGCCGCGATGATCGCCCCTGCCGCGATCCCGTCGGCGTCGTGGTGGGCGTGGATCTCCACGAACTCCTGGGCGAGCAGGTGGAGGGCGAGCTGTTCCGCGTCGGCTTCGAGGGCCATGGTCTCAGCGGGACAGGAGGATCTCGGCGGTCTCGGGCTTGTACACCCAGTCACCGGGGAGGACCCCGGTCCCGATGTAGTACCTCACGAGGCGCCGCACCTTGGACTCGACGAGCTGGAGCTGGCGCTTGTTGTGCAGGTCGTTCTTGTTCGCCGCGAGGTGCTTCCGCAGGCCGAGGGCCTTCCCGATGAGGTTCCTCAGGTCCTCGGGGACCTTCGACTCCATCCCCATCTCGCGGAGCATCTGCCCGAGGCGCTTCCCCGTCGCGAGCTTCACGTCGGGGACCCCGAACTTGTCCCTGAGCAGGAGGCCGATCTGGGCGGCCGACCTCCCCTGCTTCCGCTCCTCCCGGATGACCTTCTCGATCTCCTTCACGTCTGTGTTGGACCAGGCCGGCGGCTCTTTCCGGTAGGGCCGGACCGACCCTGCCTTGCCTCGCCGGCGTGCATGCATTCTCGCCATTTTTTGCGTACCTCCCGTGAGGTGACTGCAAGTCGGGAAAAGAGCCTCGTTTCCAGCTCTTCAGTAATCCCGGAGCCCGGATCCCGGGCCATGCCCGAAGGCACGTCGGACTTACAATCGCCGGCACCGTGTCGGTGCAGGATAAGATTCTCCGGGCCCGTTCATAAGGGTATCGATGGGAGCGAGGTTTCGGAGTAACCGAGCTGGAGCGATCCGCCATAAGGCGGGTGCGAGCAGGGAGCGAGGTTTCGGAGTAACCGAGCTGGAGCGACCCGCCATCAGGCGGGTGCGACCAGAGGTTTCGGAGTAACCGAGCTGGAGCGACCCGCCATCAGGCGGGTGCGACCGCGGCGCCTCCCCCCTTTTTCAAGGATAGCCTAATGGATTACCGGTTCCTACCTCTCTCCAGGGAACCCCATGCCGCTCTCCGCGAGGATCTCGGACGAGGACATCATCCGGGTCCTCTGGTGGGTCTCGATACCGCTCACCACCCTCCTCGCCCTCGTCGTGACCATCGTGAGCGTGACCCAGGACATCACGGACGTCTTCCCCCACCTCTACTACATCCCCATCCTCCTGAACGCCTACCGGAACCCACCGAAGGCCATGGGCTTTGCCGCGCTCCTCGGCGGGACCTACGCGGGCCTCGTCTACCTCTTCTCGGGGTTCGGGATGGACCCCCTGGTGAAGGCCCTGATCCGGGTCCTCGTCTTCGTCTGGGTCGCGGCGATCGTCTCGTACCTGGCCGGGATCCTCGAGCGCCGGAACCAGGTCCTCGCCGCGATGAACGAGATCATCGCCGCCGCGTCGACCTCGGCCACCCTCGCCGAGATCCTCTCGACCTCGGGGAAGAAGATCCGGGAGATCCTCAGGTCCGACGTCGTGATGGTCTTCCTCGCCGACCGGGAGGGGAAGCGGGGCCTCCTCAGGTACGACGAGGGCCTCACCGAGGCCGCCCGGGGGGAGCTCGGCTCCATCGACCTCGCCGGCGAGCCGTTCGGGCGCCTCGTCTCCGGCGGGGTGACGGAGCTCCCCGCCACGGCGCCCTCCCTCGCGACGGCCTCCCTCCCGAGGCTCAGGTCGTTCGTACTCATCCCCCTCGCGGCCGAAACCCGGCTCCTCGGGGTCATCGCCGCCGGCTCCCGGAAGTCGAGCCCGCTCACGCCCGACGAGCTCCGGATGCTCGAGCCGGTCTCGCGGGCCATCGGGAGCGGCGTCAGGAAGGCGCTCCTCCAGGAGGAGCTCGGCGAGGCGAACACCAAGGCGAACCTCTACCTGGACATCATGGCCCACGACATCAACAACGTGAACACCGTGAGCCTCGGGTACGCCCAGTTCCTCGGGGAGCTCGTGACCGGGAAGGGGAGGGAGATGCTCGCGAAGCTCGAGCGGGCCATCGGGCAGAGCGTCGAGATCATCCACAATGTCTCGACCATCCGGCTGATCCAGGAGCGGGCCCAGGAGAACCGGCCGGTCGCCCTCGATCCGGTCATCAGGTCCGAGATCGGGCACCCAGCCGATCTCCCCGTCCACTACGACGGGACGACCGCCACGGTCTGCGCGAACAGCCTCCTCCCCGAGGTCTTCCGGAACCTGATCGGGAACAGCGCCAAGTTCGGGGGGAAGGGCGTGGAGATCTGGATCCGGGTCGCCGACGGGGGGGACCACGTGACCGTCTCCGTGGAGGACAACGGCCCGGGCATCCCCGAGGACCTGAAGCCGGCCATCTTCAACCGGTTCCAGAGGGGGAGGACCACGAAGAGCGGGAAGGGCCTCGGGCTCTACATCTCCCGGATGATCGTCGAGGGGTGCGGAGGGAGCATCTGGGCAGGGGACCGGGTGGAGGGCGAACCGGGGAAGGGCGCGGCGATCCGGTTCACGCTCCGGAAGAGCTGCACGCCGTGAGAGAAAGAATCTATATGGGAAAAATCATGATACTATATCCGCATTCCGCGCGATGGTAGTCTAGCGGCAGGACAGAGGCTTCCCAAGCCTTTAGCCCGGGTTCGATCCCCGGCCATCGCATCGGGCCTATGGACAACCCAGAGACCTACGGCATCAGCATCACCTGCGAGCACCGCCCCGGGGTCCTCCGGGACATCGCGGGGGTCTTCGCCGCCCACGAGGTGAACATCCTCATCGTCCAGCAGTCGCTCATCCCCTCGGGGCCGGCGACGGGCTGCGCCTCCCTCTACTTCGAGCTCGAGGGCGGGGACGACCGGGGGAGGCTCATCGCCGACCTGCTCGAGATCCCCGCGGTGCGGGACGTGGTCACCTACGAGACCTTCTCCCGGATCTTCGGCTCCCGGGTCATCGTCATCGGCGGCGGGGCCCAGGTGGCGCAGGTGGCGATGGGGGCGGTGAACGAGGCGGACCGGCACAACATCCGGGGCGAGCGGATCTCGGTGGACACCATCCCCCTCGTCGGGGAGGAGGACCTCGCCCAGGCGGTGGACGCGGTGGTCCGGCTCCCGCGGGCCTCGATCCTCGTCCTCGCGGGGTCCCTGATGGGGGGGAAGATCTCCGAGGCGGTCGACCGGGTCAGGGAGGCGGGGATACCGGTCATCGCCCTCAAGATGGCGGGCTCGGTCCCGCGGCACGCCGACCTCGTGGTGACGGACCCCATCCAGGCCGGCGTCTTCGCCGTGATGCACGTCTCCCGGTTCGCGAGGTTCGACATCGGCAGGGTGCGGGGCGAGGAGTTCTAGATGGACATCGTGGGACGGGCCGTGAAGGTCCTCCAACGGGACGGGATCATCGTCTATCCCACGGACACGGTCTACGGCCTCGGGGGGGACGCCCTCTCCGACGACGCCATCCTCCGGGTCTACGAGGCGAAGGGCCGGCCCCACGGGAAGCCCGTCTCGGTCGCGGTCTCGGACGCGGAGATGCTCTGCGCCATCGCCCGCGCCGGTGACCAGGCCCTCGGGTTCGTCGACCGGTTCCTCCCCGGCCCCTTCACGGTCGTCCTCGAATCCCGGTCCTGTATCCCGCCCCTCCTGACCGGCGGGACGGGGAGGATCGGGGTCCGCATCCCCGCCCATGACCTCGCCCTCGCGATCGTCCGGGGCCTGGACTCGCCCATCACGGCCACGAGCGCCAACAGCTCGGGCGGGAAGGACCCCGCGAGCCCCGGGGAGGTCACCGTCCCTTACGACCTCCTCGTCGACGGGGGCCAGCTGCCTGGCACCCCGAGCACGGTGGTGGACCTGGTGGAAGGCCGGGTCCTCCGCCGCGGGGCCCGGGCGGACGAGGTGGAGGCCTGGCTCCGCGGGCCGGAAGGGGGGAGCGGGTGAGGGAATCCCGTCGGCAAGTGCGGGTCGGGCGGGCACACCGGGGGAGGCCTCTCCGCACACGGGACTTCTTGGAGGACCGGGACGGCTGGATCTACGCGGTCTCCGCCTATGATAACACCGAACGGGCGGGATGCGTCCTCAGGTACGTCCCCGATCCCTCGGGCGACCGGGTGAACCCGGAGGGCGTCCGGTACCGGAAGCTCGACTTCGAGGAGTCCTTCCGGCTGGTCGCCCGGGAGAAGCCCTCCTACCTCGGGGAGATCCTCCGGGTCCCCCTGGAGGACATCGCGTGCGTCTACAAGCCCGAGGAGAGGCTCGCCTTCTGCTCGGCGAGGGACTCCCGGGTAGGGGAGCTTTCTGACCTCTTCTCCCTCCCGGCCGGGGACCTCGGCTGCACCGGATCGAGGCTCTGCGGCATCGAGTCGCCCGGGTCGGACATCGATCTCGTCGTCTACGGGAGGAGCTTCTTCGACGCCCGGGAGACCCTCAGGCGGGCCATCGCGGACGGGCTCGTCACGGACCTCTCCCCCGAGCTCTGGAGGGCGGTCTACCGGAAGCGGGAGCCCGAGATTCCCTTCGAGGTCTTCCTCGCCCACGAGAGGCGGAAGTGGAACCGGGGTGAGATCCGGGGCACCTACTTCGACCTTCTCTACACCCGTTCCTACGGGGACCTCGGGGCAGCCCCGTCCCCGAGGGTGAGGAAAGTGGGAAGAAAGACCCTCGAGGCGAGGGTGACCGACGCGTCCCTCTCCTTCGACAACCCGGCCTGTTACCTGGTGGAGCACGACGAGGTGAGCCGGATCGTCTGCTTCACCCACACCTACAGCGGCCAGGCCCTGCCCGGCGAGGTGGTGGAGGCACGGGGCGTCCTCGAGGAGCACGGGGACGAGCTGGTCCTCGTCGTCGGGACCACCCGGACCGCGAAGGGCGAGTACATCATCTCGCGGACCCTCATCGAGGAAGGGGGATAGGCGCCCCCGGTTCGCGGTTCGCGGCGGCTACCCGAAGAGGTCCGAGAGCCGCCTCCCGCCGGCGTGGCAGCGCTCCTGGTAGGGGCAGCCGCCGCACGGCGCCTGGGCCGGCCTCTTCGGGATGTGCCCCTCCCGGATGTGCCGGACCTCCCCGGCGGCGCGGATCACGGCCCTCCGGTCCCGGGGCTGGGGCGTGCAGACCCGGGCCTCGCCCGAGGGGATGTACTCCACGGCGCCCTGGATTGGCGAGGTACCGAGGCTCTCCCGGATGCAGAGGGCGTACGCGGCGACCCGCAGCCGGTCTGCCGTCGGGACCCCGAGGGCGGGGGCCTCGGTCGGGCGGGTGACGGCAAAGGAGGGCTCCTCGTCGTAGATCTTGTCGACGAGCCCCCGGATCCCGAACCGGTCCGAACGCACGGGCACCTCGGTCTCGGAGGGGATCCTCCAGGCGCCGGCCCTGCACCGCTCCACCGCCGTGTCGAGGTAGGCGCGGAACGAGGAGTCTACCTCCGGGAGGATCGCCTCCACCTCCTCCCAGATGGACCCCGGGTCGAGGTCCCCGCCGAGGTGGGAGGAGACCTGCTTCGCGATGGTGTACCGGGGAGATTCGTGGACCTCCTGCTTTCGCTCGATGGAGAACCGCACCGGGCAGAAGTGGCACCGGACGATCTCGGAGACCGACACCAGGGTCTTCTGCATCCGCTAGCCCCCTTCCCCCCGGCCCTTCCCGCGCCGCCGGCCCCGCACCCCTGTGGTCATCCTCCCCCTGACAAAGCCTTATTGCACGAGGAGTAAAATTTTGCTATATGAACCCGACGAGGGAGATCCAGGTCCAGATCCCCCAGGACCTGGACCCCGTGTACGCGAACCGCATCCAGATCGCCTACAAGGAGGACGAGTTCACTTTCGTCTTCCTCCACGAGATACCGGGGACGACCCAGGCCAGGGCAAAGGCCATCGTCTCGATAAGCCCCAGGCACGCGAAGAACTTCCTCGAGGTCCTCGGGACGAGCATGGCCGACTACGAGGGGAAGTTCGGGAAGATCACCCCGCCCGGGGAGAAGCAGCCCGTCGAGAACGTCACGATGCGCGGCTACTCGTGATGCCAGGAGGGCTGGCAGAACGCGACGTAGGAGATCCTCCGGGTTCCCTCGTCGATGGCATAGTTCCCCGGGTTGTTCAGGAGGTCGAGGACGTTCACCTTCAGGTCGATGAGCTCCCCGAACGAGAAAAACGCCTCCCTCTCCTCGCCGCCCGCCGCCCAGGTCACGTCCACCCCGTCGCCGCGGCGCCGGGTCCCTGATACTCTCTCTCTCATATCCCGCCTTTCCGAGGATGGCCTACACGATGAGGACGACCTTCCCCGACTTCTCGTCCATGCCCCAGCTCGCGGGGTGCTCCAGGAGGTCCAGGGCATTGACCTGCATGTCGATGAGCTGGGTGAAGGAGAAGTAGCTCGTCATATCCTTCCCCGCCTTCTTCCAGGCCACGTTCACCCCGTCGCCGCACCGCTCGGTCTTCAGGATCTTCTGCATACCCGGGGAGTGGTCATCCAGCTATTTGGAGGTAGCGTCTCGTTTCAGGGCGTGAAACAGAAAAAAAGGGATCAGGGTTTCAGGACGAGGGCCCCCGAACCGTCGTCGAAGACGTACTTCTCGGGGTGCTCGAGGAGGTCGAGGGAGTTCACGCGCCGGTCGACGAGCTCCATGAAGGAGAAGGAGGCCTCCATCTCCTCGCCTGCCTGGTCCCAGTACACGGTGATGCCGCCGGGCAGGCGTTCGCTTGCGGTAAGGCGTTGCATGGGTAGCGGGTAGGGAACCGGTAGGATATGAAGGTTGCGAGAAGGGCCGGGAAAGATCGAGCTTATTACCCATCGGCGACCACCTGATCGGATAGTGCCGCTGTGGCTTAGTGGCATAGCGGCGGTTTCGTAAACCGCAGGTCGAGGGTTCGAATCCCTCCAGCGGCTTTTGTTTTTTTCGTGAGAATCCATTTTCCACGGCTCGTACCAGGCCGGCCCCGATGAGGTTCTTTCGGGCCATACCGAGACCATTATCAGGGTCGGAAGACACACGGGAAGTGATCGGTATGCCCTGGCTCCCCGTTGCGACGATCACAATCCTCGGCCTCCCTCTCGCCATCTATCTCGGTGCGGCCACGCTCATCGCGTTGATCACAACCGCCACCCTCGGTATGCTCGTTCTCAAGGAGGGGTCGAGCGTCCCCTTTACCTGGCACGTGAACATGGCGAGGCTCACCATCCTCATCGCCCTCGTCCACGGGCTGGTCGTGTACTGGACCTTCTTCTGAAAAAGCCGGAAAAAAAGGGCTATCCGGCTAGGCCACGGTAATGGTCCCCTTCATGAAGGTGTGGATCCCGCAGTGGTAGGGGAACACGCCCGGATCGTTGAAGGTGAAGGAGAAGGTCTGGCCGTTCCCCAGGGTGTTCGAGGAGAAGATCTTGCCCACCCCGACGGTGTCCGTCGCGTCGTTCACGATGGTGTGGGAGGCCGCGTCCTCGTTCGTCCAGGTGACCGTCGTCCCCCTGGCGACCGTGATCGAGGCCGGGCTGAAGGCGAAATTTTTGATGGTGACGGCGGCGGCCTGCTGAGCGGCCGGCGTGGTCATTGCAGGTGCGGTAGGGGCCACGGGCGGGGTGCCGACCAGGGTCGGTGGTGATGCGGCGGTGGTGGCCGGCGGGTT
The DNA here is from genome assembly GCA_035517575.1 of Methanomicrobiales archaeon. Lineage (GTDB taxonomy): Archaea > Halobacteriota > Methanomicrobia > Methanomicrobiales > JACTUA01 > JACTUA01. Next base: position 1,684 of record DATIYO010000065.1, on the reverse strand, counting down.
GCCCAGCATCGGCGTCGAGGGCGGGGGCACCGGCGTCGTGGACGGCGGGGTCCCCGTGCAACCGGCGATCAGGACCGCGAGCAGGAGAGCGGCACCGACGGCCGCAAGCCACTTCGGGATAGGGGCGCTCATCATCAATCCTCACCCCTTGGAGTGCCTCCGGAGATATAAACTCATCCCTCGCGGGGGGGCGACCCGCGAAGATATTGAAGCTGGAGGGAGCACCTGAGAGGCGTGAACCCGGAAACCGCGGGGATTGCGCTTGCATGCATCTGGATCCCGTTCTGGGTGTACTGGTTCGTCTCCGCGGCCCGGACCCGCTCCGCAGCCAGGTGCAGGCAGCCTTTCCCGCCCCTGCTCCTCCTCACCTTCCTCCTGATCCTCGGCTGGGCACTCCTTGCCGGCGCGGCGCCTGCCGGCCTCTTTGCCGCGCGGGTCATCCCCGAAGGGAACGGGATCGACCTGTCCGGCCTCGCCGTCACCGTCCTCGGCCTCTCCCTCGCGGTCTGGGCCCGGGTGCACCTCGGGAAAAACTGGAGCAGCCGGCCGACCATCCGGGTCGGCCACACCCTCGTGAGGACGGGGCCCTACCGGTTCGTGCGAAACCCCATCTACACGGGCCTGCTCGTCGCCTATACCGGGACGGCCGTGGTCATCGGGGCGTTCTGGGCCTTCGCCCTGATCTTCTTCCTCCTCGCCTCGTTCCTCGTGAGGATCCGGGGGGAGGAGAAGATCCTCCTCGGGGAATTCGGGGAGGAGTACGAGAGGTACCGGCGGGAGGTCAGGGCCCTCATCCCCTGGATCCTCTGAAGGCCTCACTTCTTCGCGAGCATCGCCTGGACCTCGGCCTCGAGGGTCCCCTTCAGCCGCTCCACGGCCTCTTCGAGGCTGTTCGTGACGGTGATGGTGAAGGAGTTGTCGGTCTTCGGGTCCTGGTAGTTGACGGTGAACTCGATCTGCCCGTCCTTTCCCTTCTTCGGCTCGATGATCAGCCTGACCATGATGATCGGTGATCCGTGGGGCGCGCCCCATCATCTCCTTATTCTTTTGTTCCCGGGCCTGCAACTGGCGTCGCAGCATTCCTGTCCCTTCGGGAATAGTCGGCCCCCCCGAGCCAGGCGCACCCGGCGATATCGGCGAGGTCCCGGTTCAGCGCGACGAGGTCGGACCGGTCCAGGTCACCGGCGCGGTGCTTCCCCGCTATCCGGGCGAAGGCGGCGATCTCCCCGGTGGAGACCCGGATGAAGTTCGCGAGGCGCCCGATCCCCTTTTCGACGTCGAGCTGCGCCTCGAGGACCGGGTTCTGGGTCGTGACCCCCGTCGGGCACCGGCCGGTGTGGCAGATCCGGTACTGCTCGCAGTTGACGGCGATCATGGCCGCGGTGCCGATGTACACCGCGTCCGCCCCGAGGGCCAGGCACTTCGCGAAGTCGGCCGAGGTCCGGAGCCCGCCCCCGCCGATGAGGGTGACCCGGTCCCGGACGCCGAGCGCCCGGAGCGCCCGGTCGGCCCTCGGCAGGGCGGCGGCGAGCGGGATCCCCACGTTCTCCCGGACGACGAGGGAGGTCGCCCCCGTTCCCCCGCCGAAGCCGTCGAGGGCGATGAAGTCGAACCCTGCCCGGGCGAGGACGGCGACGTCCTCCTCGACCCGGCCGCAGCCGATCTTCGCCCCCACGGGCACGCC
>DATIYO010000064.1:0-17930 GCA_035517575.1 Methanomicrobiales archaeon | reverse complement strand
CACCATGATGCAGAAGTGGCCGGTCCGGGTCTCCCGCCCCGTGAAGGAGAAGCTCAACCCCGACGTCCCGCTCCTCACCGGGCAGCGGATCCTGGACGGGCTCTTCCCCATCGCGAAGGGCGGCACGGCGGCCATCCCCGGCCCCTTCGGGAGCGGGAAGACCGTCACCCAGCAGCAGCTCGCCAAGTGGTCTGACTCTGAGATCGTAGTGTATGTCGGCTGCGGCGAGCGGGGGAACGAGATGACCGAGGTGCTCACCGAGTTCCCGAAGCTGCAGGACCCGAAGACGGGGAAGCCCCTCATGCAGCGGACGGTGCTCATCGCGAACACGAGCAACATGCCGGTCGCGGCCCGGGAGGCCTCGGTGTACACGGCGATCACCATCGCCGAGTACTTCCGGGACATGGGCTACGACGTCTCGCTCATGGCCGACTCCACCTCGCGGTGGGCCGAGGCGATGCGGGAGATCTCCTCCCGGCTCGAGGAGATGCCGGGCGAGGAGGGCTATCCCGCGTACCTCGCGGCACGCCTGTCCGAGTTCTACGAGCGGGCAGGAAGGGTCATCACCCTGAACGGGAAGAACGGCTCGGTCTCGGTCATCGGGGCGGTATCCCCGCCTGGCGGTGACTTCTCGGAGCCGGTCACGCAGAACACGCTCCGTATCGTGAAGGTCTTCTGGGCCCTCGACGCCAAGCTCTCCCAGCGGCGTCACTTCCCGTCCATCAACTGGCTCAACTCCTACTCCCTGTACCTCGACTCCCTCCAGCCCTGGTACGACAAGGAGGTCTCTCCCGAGTGGAACAAGGTCCGGGCCTGGTCCATGGAGATCCTCCAGAAGGAGTCCGAGCTCCAGGAGATCGTCCAGCTGGTCGGGTCCGACGCCCTCCCCGAGGAGCAGCAGATCACCATCGAGGTGGCGCGGATGGTGCGGGAGGTCTTCCTCCAGCAGAACGCCTACGACCCCGTGGACACCTACTGCGACATGAACAAGCAGTTCGCCATGATGACCGCCATCCGGAAGTACTCCGAGTACGCGTACTCGGCCCAGGCGGCGGGGGTCCTCCTCCCCCAGATCCTCGCGGTGAAGAGCAAGGGCGAGCTCCCCCAGATCAAGTTCATCAGGGACTACCAGCCGGCCCTTGAGAAGATCATGACGGCCATGGAGGCCGAGTTCGCGGCGATGAGGGCGGGATAATGAAGGAATACAAGACCATCAACCAGATCGCCGGGCCCCTGATCTTCGTGGAGAAGACCGAGCCCGTCGGGTACAACGAGCTCGTGAACATCGTGCTTTCCGACGGCTCCATCAAGCGGGGCCAGGTACTTGACACGAGCGACGAGATCGTCGTCGTCCAGTGCTTCGAGACCACAGCAGGGATCGGCCGGGACAGCGGCATCCGCTTCACCGGCGAGACCATCAAGATGCCCGTAGGGAAGGGCATGCTCGGCCGGATCCTCTCGGGAGGCGGGAAGCCCATCGACGGCGGCCCCGAGATCGTCCCCGAGAAGCGCCTCGACATCACCGGCGCCGCGATCAACCCCTATGCCCGCCACTCCCCCGAGGAGTTCATCCAGACGGGCATCTCGACCATCGACGGCATGAACACCCTGGTCCGGGGGCAGAAGCTCCCGATCTTCTCGGGCGCGGGCCTCCCCCACAACGACATCGCCCTCCAGATCGCGAGGCAGGCCAAGGTGCTCGGCTCGAAGGAGCCCTTCGCCGTGGTCTTCGCCGCGATGGGGATCACGAAGGAGGAGGCGAACCACTTCATGGCCGACTTCGAGCGGACGGGCGCCCTCGAGCGTGCCGTGGTCTTCCTGAACCTCGCCGACGACCCCGCCGTCGAGCGGATCATCACACCAAGGCTCGCCCTCACCACCGCCGAGTACCTCGCCTTCACCCTCTCGATGCACGTGCTCGTCATCCTCACGGACATGACGAACTACTGCGAGGCACTCCGCCAGATCGGGGCGGCCCGCGAGGAGGTGCCCGGCCGGCGAGGTTACCCGGGCTACATGTACACCGACCTCGCCTCCATCTACGAGCGGGCGGGGCTCATCCACGGCGTGAAGGGCTCGATCACCCAGTTCCCGATCCTGACCATGCCCGGGGACGACATCACCCACCCCATCCCCGACCTCTCGGGCTACATCACCGAGGGGCAGCTCGTCATCTCGCGGGAGCTCCACCGGAAGGGCATCTACCCGCCGATCAACGTCCTCCCCTCGCTCTCGCGGCTCATGAACCTCGGGATCGGCGCCGCCCACACCCGCGAGGACCACAAGAAGGTCTCGGACCAGTGCTACGCGGCCTATGCCGAGGGGAACGACCTCCGCGGGCTCGTGGCCATCGTCGGGAAGGAGGCCCTCTCCGAGCGGGACCGGCTCTTCCTCGAGTTCGCCGACCAGTTCGAGGACCGGTTCGTCAGGCAGGGCGCGAGCGAGGACCGGTCCATCGTGCAGACCCTGGAGCTCGCCTGGGAGCTCCTGTCGATGCTGCCCGTCGAGCAGCTCGTGCGGATCGACCGGCCGCTGATCGAGAAGTACCACCCGAAGTTCCGGGGAGGGAAGAAGGAGGCGCCCGCCCAGGCGGCGCCCCAGGGGTAAACCCCCATGGCCATCCGCGACATCAAGCCCACCCGCAGCGAGCTCATCCAGCTGAAGCGGAAGATCCGGCTCTCGGAGCGGGGCTACAACATCCTGAAGATGAAGCGGGACGGGCTCATCCTCGAGTTCTTCAACGTGCTCGAGCAGGCGAAGACCTGCCAGAAGGACCTCCAGGAGAAGCAGAGGAAGGCGGCCCGGATGAGCGACCTCGCGAACACCGTCGAGGGGACCATCGCGATGAAGGCGGCGGCCTTCTCGGTGAAGGAGACCCCCGCCATCCGGCTCCTCCCGAAGAACATCATGGGGGTCGTCGTGCCCCACATCGAGGCCTCGAAGGTCAGGAAGGGGCTCTTCGAGCGGGGCTACGGGATCCTCGCGACCTCCTCGGTGATGGACGAGACGGCGACCGCGTACGAGGAGCTCGTGGACGCGGTCGTCCGGTCCGCGGAGATCGAGACGACCATGAAGCGGCTCCTCGACGAGATCGAGTCCACGAAGCGGCGGGTGAACGCGCTCGAGTTCAAGGTCATCCCCGAGCTCACCGCGGCGCGGGACTTCATCAAGATGCGCCTCGACGAGATGGAACGCGAGGAGCTCTTCCGGCTCAAGAAGATCAAGGCGACCCACAAAGACTAGGAGGTGAAGATACATGGCCGGATCCATCGGGACCCTGGACGAGGTTCGGTGGGCCGGAAGAACGGTCCTCCTCCGCCTCGATTTAAACTCCCCCATCGACCCCTTCTCGAACCAGATCCTCGACGACAAGCGCTTCAGGGAGCATCTCCCCACCCTCGAGCGCCTCCGGGACGGAAAAGTCGTGATCCTCACCCACCAGTCCCGGCCGGGGAAGAAGGACTTCACGACCCTCGAGGCCCATGCCGAGCGGCTCGGCCGGCTCCTCCGCCGGCCGGTCCGGTACCTGGACGACATCATCGGGGCGCGGGCGAGGGACGCGGTGAAGGGGCTCTCCGACGGGGAGATCCTGATGCTCGAGAACGTGCGGTTCTCGGCCGAGGAGAACCTGAAGATGAAGCCCGAGGAGGCGGCAAAGACGGTCCTCGTGAAGCGGCTCGCGGCGATGGGCGACCTCTTCGTGAACGACGCCTTCGGGACGGCCCACCGGTCCCAGCCGACGGTGGTCGGCCTCCCCCTCGCGCTCCGCTCGGTCGCGGGCCTCCTCATGGAGCGGGAGGTCTCGATGCTCTCGCGGGCCCTCGCCGCGACCCAGCGGCCGGTGACCGCCGTCATCGGCGGTACCAAGGTGGACGACTCCATCGCGGTCATGGCCCACATGCTCGACCACGGGATCGCCGACCTCGTCATCGTCACGGGGGTTGTCGCGAACGTCTTCCTGGTCGCGCAGGGGCATGACATCGGCGAGCCCTCCACCCAGCTCATCCACAAGCTCGATTATTTAAAGGAGATCGAGGTCGCGAGGCAGCTCCTCGGGCGTCACGGCCCGAAGATCCAGGTCCCCTCCTGGGTCGCGGTGCGGAAGGACGGGGACCGGGTCGAGTTCCCCGTCGACGCCATCCCGAGGGACGCGCCGGTCCTCGACATCGGGGTGGACGCCATCGAGGAGATGACCGACCGGATCCTCGCCTCGGGGACGGTCATCTTCAACGGGCCGGCCGGGGTCTTCGAGGAGGAGCCCTTCGCCCTCGGGACCATCGAGCTCCTGAACGCGACGGCCCGGGTGCCCTTCTCGGTCATCGGCGGCGGGCACACGGGGGCGATGGTGGAGAAGCTCGGCCTCGAGGGGAAGGTCACCCATGTCTCGACGGGCGGCGGGGCCTGCATCGAGTTCCTCACGGGGAAGAAGCTCCCGGCGGTCGAGGCCCTCGAACTGTCGAAGAAGAAATACGGGTAATTCTTTCCCAGATCCTATTCTCTGCCGGCAAACAACCCCAGCCGGAACTCGTGCAGCTCCGCCTCCCCGATCCCGGCCATCACCGCGGGGTCATGGTCGAAGATCTCCCGGGCTTCCTCTGCCGACGCAAGCTTCCACACGATAAGCCCGATGGCGCCGTCGGTCGCCGCCCCGCCGAGGAGGATCTTCCCCTCGTCGAAGAAGCGCCTCGTGTAGGCCATGTGCTCGCCCATGACGGCCTTCTCGGCCGGGGTCATGGTCGCGAGGAAGTCAGGCCGACGGGGCCGGAGGGTCGAGATGAAGTACACCGGCCGATCCAGGTTCATCTCCTCCTCACGGCCCAGGCAGCGGCACCGATCCCGACGGCAAGGACCGCGAGGGACATCGATCCCGATTTCGCGGTCGTGGTCTCTTCCGGCGCCGTCTCCTCCGCGGGCGGACGCTCCGGTGTCGTAACCGCGGCTATCGACGGGGCGGGAGTAGTTTCGAGGGGACGCACCGCGGTGGTGACCGCGGCAGTCGCGGCCGGGGGAACGGTCGTGGAAGCCGGCGTCGGGCTCTCCTTCAGGTCATAGTAATAGAGCATGTCGGAGGTGGCGGCCAGGGCCGAACCGTCGGAGGAGATCGCGATGCCCCTCACGATGCTCCCCGTGAGGTCTGAGAAGAGGAGCTGGCCGCTCCGGTCGAAGAGGTACACCTTCCGGTCGGAGTTCCCCGCCGCGACCCGGGAGCCGTCGCCGGAGACCGCGACCGCGTTCACCCAGTTCCCCAGCTGGGTGCTGAAGACCTGCTTCCCGTCCCGGTCCAGGAGGACGAGCCGGCCGGCCTGGTTCCCGACGGCGATGGAGGAGCCGTCGCGGGAGATGGCGAAGTCCCGGATCGGGTCGCCGGTGTAGAACTTCCAGAGGAGGTTCCCGCTCGGGTGCAGGCAGACGAGGGTATAATCGGAAGCCGCGATGATGTCAGAATTGGCGGGGGAGAGCCCGACCCCGTGGATCCCCGTCGTGCTGTAATTCCAGACCTCGTACCCGGTCTTATTGAAGGCATGGATCAGGTCCTTCGATGCCGCGACGGTGAGGACGGCGTCGGAGGAGACCCCGACGTACTGCAGGTCGGTGTACCGGTCATATCGCCAGAGGATGTCGCCTCCCCGGGTGTACACCGTGACCCGGTTCTGGGCGACCGAGGCGACGTAGTTCTCGTCCGGGGAGAGGGAGAGGTCGTCCACCGGGTGGAACTCGCTGTCCTGCCAGAAGATCTTCTGGTTCCGGTCGACGTAGAGGAGGCCCTGGCCCGATCCGAGGACGGCGTATTTCCCGTCGGCCGTGAGGGCCAGGGGAGAGTAGATCTCGCCCTGGGACTGGGCATAACTCCCCCCGTACCCCTTCCAGAGCTGGGTTCCCTGCGAGGTGAACAGGGCGAAGATCTCCCCGTCCGAGAGCACGGTGCTGCCGTCGGCCGAGAGGACGACCGGGGAACCTCCCTGCGCGGTCCAGGCCGGTGCGGCCGCGAGGGCGACGGACGGGAGGAGGGCCGTGAGGAAGATGAGGATGCAGGATTCGGGACACCGCATGGATACCACTACCTGATGATCGTCGGGGCTCTCTAAAACCCTTCCCCTCTCCTGCCGTCAAAAATGAGGGGATGCGCCCTGGATCCGGGGATCCCGGGATCCGGCTTCCGTCCCGCACCTGTCAGGGCCCGGCCACCGGCCGGACCTCGACCCGGTAGGACCGGTCGCACTCGCCGTCCAGGGACACGTCGAAGGTGCGGGAGGCCCCTTTCGGGAGGGTCCCGATGGCGACCGTCTTTGAGTCCCTGATGCTCCCCGTCGCGGTGTCGATGAGCTGGATGTACGCGACCACGTTCTGCGCGTCGGCATCCCCCGAGTTGTAGACGGTCCCCGAGGGCTTCCAGTAGCAGCCGAGGCCGAAGTTCCAGTGGCTCTCCACCTTGGACACCGAGGCAGAGAGGCCGCCCGACGAGACGACCGAGGCCGGGGCCTGTTCGGCGCAGCCGGCGGCGAGGAGGAGGAGGGCGACCGCGAACAGGGCGAAGATGGCGGGAAGGGCGTATCGGGTCATACACCATGCTTGGGCACGGGGAGGATAAATGTTTTTTCGGGCGCCGCATCCGTCGCGGTGCCGCCGGCCCGCCGCGCTTCTCCCCAGCTTCATCATCCCCCGAGACCAATGCAGGAGTATGTTTGAAAGCATCGGCCGCAGTTTCGCGCTCGTAAAGGCGAGCTGGCAGATCCTCACCGAGGACAGGAAGCTCCTCGTCTTCCCCGTGCTCTCGGGCATCGCGACCCTCGTCGTGGTCGCCTCCTTCGTCCTCCCCCTCTTCCTCTCGGGGGCGGTCTTCGGCGGGGCCCCCGCGGGTAAGCTCCCGGGCATCGTGTACCTCTTCCTCTTCTATGTCGTCTGCTACTTCGTCGCCATCTTCTTCAACACCGGGCTCATCACCTGCGTGAGCGCGAAGCTCCAGGGGAGGGACGCCACCGTCGGCGAGGGCCTCTCGAACGCGGCGAGGCACCTTCCCGCGATCCTCGCCTGGGCGGTCATCGCCGCGACCGTGGGGCTCATCCTCCGCATCATCGGGGAACGGAGCGGGCTCGTCGGCAGGATCGCCACCGCCGTCGTCGGCGGGGTATGGAGCCTCGTGACCATCTTCGTGGTCCCCGTCCTCGTCCTCGAGGACAGGGGCGTGATCGGGGCGGTGCGGGAGTCGGCCGCCCTGTTCCGGAAGACCTGGGGCGAGAGCGTCGTCGGGTCGGTCTCCCTCGGGCTCGTCTTCGGGGCGATCGTCCTCCTCGGGGCCATCGGGGTCGTCGCGGCCGTCTTTGCGGGGAGCCTCGCGGTGGCAGCCCTCGCGGTCGCCCTCTTCATCATCCTCGTTGCCGCGGTCGCCGTGGTCTCCTCGGCGATGCACGGGATCTTCGTCGTGGCCCTCTACCACTATGCCAGGAACGGGACGGTGCCCGGGCTTTTCGACCGGGGGCTTGTCGAGAAGGCCTTCGTCCCGAAGGGACCGGCCTTCGGGGCAGGGAATATCTGAACCCCCCTTTCCGGCCTACAGCCTGAAACCCGGGATCCGGTCGAAGAGCGACCGGTAGAGGCGGGTGAAGGTCTCGAGGTACTCGGCCGCCTTCGGGGTCGAGGTGTAGGTGGTCCGCTCGCCCTCCTTCACGGCGGAGAGGTATCCCCTGCCCGCGAGGAAGTCCAGGTACTCCTGGCCGGTCTTCGAGTTCAGGTCGCACCGGTTGATGATGCCCGTGAAGGACCTCGGGGTCCTGCAGTAGGAGAGGATCTCCCAGTAGATCTCGTACGGGGTCCTCCGGCCGGCCATCTTCATCCCTGCTCCATGGACTTCCGGAGGGTCTCCTCGGAGTGCTCGGCCTCGATGAGCCTGAGCTCCCAGGCCCGGGCATACCGGCGGAAACCGACGGAGGAGAGCAGACTCACGACCCCGATAACCAGATCGATGACCACCGCAACCGACAGGGGGAGGAGGATGGCGGGGAGATACAGGATCTCGCCTGGCGAGGGCGAGTACCAGTGCGAGATGCCCTCGACAAGGTTCACGACGCCCAGGGCGAGGAAGATGACGCCGCCGAGAGCCGCGATCAGGTTCATCCTCAGGATGGTCTTCCAGTTCTCGCGGTAGTGGGCGAGCATCTGCACGATCAGCCCGGTGATGGCCTCATCCGATACCTGGCCCTCCACCGACCGGTACTCCTTCCGGATCCGTTTCACGCCCTTCAGGATCCTCGCGCTCGAGACGATCCACCGCAGGCCGATGACCGCGGCAGCCCACCCGACGAGCACCTGCAGGAAGGGGAGGAGCTCGAGCGCCCTCACCTCCGCCATCGCGAGGACCGCGGCGACGATGAACTGCATGCCGAAGGCGAGGGCGATGGCCCCGAAGACGAGGGAGAGGAGGCAGAGCGTGAAGAAGGAGCCGAGCTCCCGTTCGAAGTTCTCCCCGAGGGTTCCGCTTGTCTCTGTCATGAGTTGTCTTTCACCGGCATATCATCCGCTGGAGGCTTATAAATGGAGGCATGAACCTGAGATACGTATCAGGGGCCGTTCCTTCCCGTATCCCCGACTTCTCCCCCTGGAGCCTCATCCTCACCCCATGCAACGTCCCCAAACCTTCATCTGCACCCTCCGCTCACGCAGATCCGTCGAGAAATGGGGAGTGCATAATACGATGAACCAACCCGGAAGCGCGGGGAAGGTCCCTCGCGGGAAGATCGTGATCGAACGGGCCTTCATGGCGTCCCCGAAGGATCTCTGGGACCTCTGGACGACGAGAGAGGGGCTCGAGTCCTGGTGGGGACCCGAGGGGTTCACCACGAAGCTGAAGAGTCTCGACGTGAGGCCTGGCGGGAAGTTCGAGTACGAGATGACCGCGACCGGCCCCGACCAGGTCGAGGCGATGAGGCAGGCGAACCTCCCGCTCACGAGCCGGGCCCATGGGACCTATGTCGAGGTCACGCCGCTGCGCCGTCTCGCGTACCGGACCGTGGCCGACTTCATCCCCGGAGTCGAGCCGTACGAGATCGGGGCCGTGATCGACTTCCACGCCACACCGCAGGGCGCCAGGCTCACCGTCTCCGAGGACGCGATGCACAACGAGGAGTGGACGAGGAGGTCGGAGATGGGGATGAGCTCCTCCCTCGACCGGCTGGCGAGAGTGGTGGAGGGACGCCGAGCCCGATAGCGGTCACAACCTCGTCGGGGGCTGGCACCCCACCTCATGTACTGTGGGGAGACGGCGTGAAGTTCAGGGCTTTGATGAGATCGTCCACCCAGCCCGCCAGCTGGGTCGGGAGGGCATTCAGCTGCTTCCAGGCCGAGTCGATGACATTCGTGAGATCCGGGACCTGGCCGATATCGATGATCTCCGGCGAAGGGTTGCTCCCCTGCCTCGCCTGAACGTCCACCATCCTCTGGAGGGCGGCTACGTCGTTATTCAGGTAGGTACACCACACCCCGCCCATGTTGGAACAGTCCTTCTTCGAGCTCGCCACTTTCGCCCGGGCATAGGTGATGTCGTAATCGGTAATCTGGACCCCGGCGGCCGCGAGGTCGTCCACCGTTTTGCTGCTCTGGGCATAGTTCCACTTCCACTCGGCACTCATGGCCGGGTTCCCGGGATACGGGTCATAGCCGCTCGCACAGGTGACGCATACCAGGGTGAGGGCGAGGAGGCCGAGGGCAAGGGGCCCCGGATGCTGCATGATCAGATATTATCCTTAGAATAAAAATAATCGTATCTTATTGTCCGGGGACGTTCCCTCCGTGGCCGAAACCCAGGCCGGGTTTCAGGGAGCATGACCCCCGTAGTGGTGGATCAGGTCGTGGACGATGATGATGCTTATGCCCACGCCCAGGGAGTTCGCGATGAGCATCTGGGGGATGACGTCGGCAGCCATCTCGACGGCGAGGGAGTACGGCTGAACCAGGAGGAGGATCAGCCCGCCGTGCAGCAGCTCGATTCCCACGCCGAAGAGCATCGCGGGCACGATGCGCAGGAGCTCCCCCCTGTTGAGACGGCACACGACCCCCCCGAGGACACCGGCGAGGACGGTCGCGAGGGAGCAGGGGACAGCGCTCGGGCCGCCCAGGAAGAACCGGTGCACGCCCCCGATGAGCCCGACGGCGAGGCCGACCCACGGGCCGGCGACGAGACCGGCGACCATGGGGGCGAGGTCCCTGATGTTCACGATGGCGCCGGTGGAATCCGTCGTCCCGATGTAGGTCCCGAAGATGGAGAACAGCCCGAAGATCACGACGAAGACGGCACGGTCCCACCGCTTCGCCCTCCTGAAGACGACCTGCTGGACGGTGTCGAGCTTGACGACGATCTCCATGAAGACGAAGATGAAGATCTCCGTGCTCGCAAAGAGGGCCAGCAGGCCGCCCAGGACGCTGTTCGATTCACCGACCGTGCTCATGGAGAGTGTCCTTCCTACCGGGTTTGCGGTCCATGCCCTTAATCGTGCCTGACTGTGCCCGTGCTGCCCGCGGCCTTCAGGGTGACCGTCGGGTACCAGGGTGGGTAGGAGAGGAGCCCTTCTTCCCTGACCGGGTCGCGGAACCGGATCTCGTCGCCGTCCTTTTCCACGGTAGTGATATAGGAAAAATACCGGTGGCGCCTGAGTTCCGGGCTGTCGTACCGGCGAGCCTCGGCAGGGGTAATGTTCCGGTATTTCTCATACCTCAGTTCCCGGGTTATTCCCCGGAACAGGTCGTACACGGCGACCGTGTATGACGGGTTCTCTTCCCGTATGACGATCCACTGGAATGGATGCATCGTGTAGTAGGACCTTCCCGATACCCTCCGGTGGACCACCCATTTCATCACGGCACAGACGAGGACGATGCCCGCAAATAGCCCGAGGTACAACTCCGCGAGTTCCATGGTGAGGCCCCCGAGGAAGAAGGTAACCCCGAGGGTGCCGAGGGAGAGGAGCGTGACCAGGAAGTAGAGGGGCATCGGGGTCATGGCGAGGCCGAACCGTTTCTCCGTCAGGGGATACAGGAGGGGCAGGCCTGGGGCCGCCAGCCAGTCCAGGAACAGGTGGAGGTACGCACCTGCGAGGGTTGCGGCGAAAGCGGGGAGGAGGAATCCTGCCGCAATGACCTTCGGGAGCCAGCCCGCAGAGGAGAGGACGACCGCGGTCGCGAAGGCGATCACCGAGAGGACGGTCGCCCCCGAGAGGCTGTGGGAAAACCCGGCGTGGTGGAGGAGGTAGAGGGAGGGCTCGCGGGCGGGGAAGAACCAGGCCATGTCGGTATCGATGATCACCGCCCCGAGGATGCCGAAGGGGATGAGGGCGGCGTTCCCCGACGCGTACAGGATCACGAGGATGGCGGCCGCGTGGGTGAAGATGTCCATCGGATCCGGGTGGTCTGGACCGGGGGAAAAGGGTATGGATCCGGGCTATCTCCTCGTGATCCCCGCGAGCCACGCCTTCGGGCCTTCCTTCCGGGTGTTGCTCTCGAAGGTCGCCGGCCGGATGTAATCGACGGTCCAGCCGTCGCGGAAAGTGTCGCGGATCTCCTGCCGGGTGACCCTCCTCGGGCCGTACCCGGGCGGCTCCAGCTCGCTGAAGCAGAGCATGAAGTATCTCCCGCCATGTTCCAGGACGGACGCGAGGCTCCTCGCGAACCGCGGGCGGTCCTCATCGGAGAGCGTATGGAAGAGCCCGGAATCGGTGGCAGTATTGAATATCCGGTTCAGCTTGTGGAGTTCCAGGACGTCCATGAGGACGAAATGCACCCCGAGTCCCCTTTCGACGGCCTTTGCCTTTGCCCTCTCGATGGCGAGCGGCGCGGAATCGACCCCCCAGACCTCGTGCCCCTCCGAGGCGAAGAAGAGGGCATGCTCGCCGGTCCCGCACCCGATGTCGAGGACCGATCCCCGTATCTCTCCCCCCTTCTCCAGCTTGACGAACACCGTCTGGGGCCGGCCGATGTCCCACGGCGGGCGGCCGCCGCGGTACGCGGAATCGAAGAAGGACACAGGGGAGGGTTGGATGCGTCCGGGATATTAATTGAGCAGGGTCCCGCCGGGTCCCCCGCTCCCTCCCCGGATCACTCGCTCCTGAGCGCCTCGATGGGGTCCAGGTTCGATGCCCTCCAGGCCGGGTAGAGCCCCGAGACCAGGCAGACCACCATCCCCACCACCATCCCCTCGGGGATGTAGGCCATGCTCGCGGGGAGGAAGTAGTACGCCGTGGTGCCGATCATGGCGCTCACCACCGAGTAGCCCATGACGAGGCTCGCCGCCCCTCCCACCGCGGCCCCGAGGAGTCCCAGGATGAAGGCCTCGTAGAGGAACATCCGGCGCACCTCGCCCCTCTCGGTCCCGATGGAGAGGAGGATGCCGATCTCCTGCACCCGCTCGTTCACCGACATCATCATGACGTTGAAGATGCTCACCGCGGCGACCACGAGGGAGATCCCGCCTATCGCGAGGATGAAGGTCGTCATCGTGGAGAGGGAGGAGGAGATGCTCGAGAGCCGGGAGCTCGCGTCCGAGATCCGGACGGTGGGGACCTTCTTGTCGGTGTTGACCTTGGCGTCGATGGCGTTCTCCAGGTCGGTGATGTTGTCTATGTCCTTTGCGATGACGTTCACCTGCGGGTACTCGTCCTTCCCCCCGTACTGGTTGACGTACCAGTCGTCCGAGACGACGATGGCGTTGTCCGTGTTGACGTTATCCGAGGACATCCCCCGCTCGTCGATGATCCCGACGATCCTGGCCACCGACTGCCCCGTCGACTCCGAGCCGATCCGGATCCGGCTCCCGAGCTTCAGGTTGAAGTTGGCCGCGATGGTGGAGCCCACGAGTGCGTCGTTGATCCCGGCGACGTTCGTCCCGTTCCCTATGGTGAGGAACTTCGTGATGTCGGACGGGGCGATCCCGTAGATCGAGGCCCTCCCGGGCACCGACCCGAGGGTGAACTGGGTATTGGTCCGGTAGATGGGGATCACCGTGCCCGAGTCGCCGGTGGCGATCTTGATCTTGCCGAGCACCGTCTTCGTGATCTCCGTCGATTCGGAGGACGACGAGGGGGCGGAGCCCGGCGGGCCCATCCGGACCGTGTCGGGGGTGATGACGATGGTGTTCGCGCCCGTGGAGAGCTGGTCCTTCACCTCGAGCTGCATGTTCGTCCCGAGCATCCCCATGGAGGAGATGGCGACGACCCCGATGACGATCCCGATGGAGGCGAGGATGGAGCGGAGGAAGTTCAGCCTGACGCTCCGCGCAGAGAGGTCGAGGAAGATGTCCCTCATGCCGCGATCCTCCCATCCTCGAGCTCGATGACCCGCCGGGCGTACTCCGAGATCTTCGGGTCATGGGTGACGAGGATGACGGTCTTTCCCCGCTCGTTCAGCTCGCACAGGATGTCCATGATCTGGAGGCCGGTCTTCCGGTCGAGGTTCCCCGTCGGCTCGTCGCAGAGGAGGATCCTCGGGTCGTTCACGAGCGCCCTCGCGACGGCGACCCGCTGCTGCTGCCCGCCCGAGAGCTGGCTGGGCAGGTGGGCCGAGAGCGCCTCGTCGAACCCCACCGACCGGAGGACCGCCGCCGCCCTCCCCGTGGTGTCCCGCTTCTTGTACTTCAGGATGAGCGGGTACTCGACGTTCTCGTAGGCCGAGAGGAGGGGGATCAGGTAGAACTTCTGGAAGATGTACCCGACGGTGTCCCTCCGGGTGTGGGTCCGCTGGAGGGGGGTCATCCGGGCGACGTCCCTCCCCGCGATCTCCACCCGCCCCGCCGTGGGGACGTCCAGGATCCCGAGCAGGTTGAGCATCGTCGACTTCCCCGATCCCGAGGGCCCCATGATGGCCACGAACTCCTTCTCCCCGATATCGAGGGAGACGCGGTCGAGGGCGGTGAAGTCGCCGCTCTCCAGGTGGTACACCTTCGACACGTCGGCGAGCCGGATCAGGGGGTTCCCCGCCATGGCCGGTCCCCCCTCACGATCTCTTCAGCTTCGCGGCGACCCACTTCCGCTTCTTCCACGTGACGATGGCGACGACGAGGATGACCGCGCCCGCGATGACCGGGTAGAAGGAGGCGATGCCCCCGCCCCTCCCGCCGCCGATCCCGAAGATGTTCGTGCTCGCGCTCCTCGTGCCCCCGGGTCCCGCGAATGCGCCCGAGCCCCGGTTCGAGTACCCGTTCGCGGTGCCCGACCGGTTCACCGACTCCGGCCCGCTGGGTACCGCCGAGCCGCTGCCCGCCCCCAGGCCCGACCTGAGGTCGAGGTACTTCGTGAGGTCGTAGTTGTTGCCGTTCGCGTCCTTCCAGCGCATCACCAGGGGGACCGACGAGAGGTCCTGGCAGGTGAAGGTCAGCTCGAAGCTGCCCGAGTCGTCGGAGGCGAGGCTCCCGATGGCGTACTCGGGGTAGGCCTCCGTCCCCGCGGCGGGAGAGCCGACGGTGACCACGAGCCCCTTCGCGTCGGTGATCCCCGCGTTCGTGATGTCCCCCGTCAGGTCATAATACGTCCCCTTGGAGGTGAGCGCGACGTTGTTCAGGACCGGTTCGGCGGCGGTCTTGTCACCGCCGATGGCGACGGGGAGGAACACGTCGGAGCTGTGGGCATTGTCCCCGTTCTCGTAGCTGATGTGGAAGGTGAGGTTCGAGTCTGCGAGGGCGGTGACCCCGAAGCACAGGTCGGCGCTCCCCTGGCCGTCCAGCGAACTGATATACTTCTGGGACGGGTTCACGTCCAGGCCCTCGCCCGAGGCGGTGACCAGGATGTTCTTCACCACCCCCCCGCGGGGGTTGAACACCGTCAGGTTCACCATCTCCTCGGCAGAGGGGGGGAACGCGGCGGGCTTGCCCGAGACGATGGCCCCGATATCAGTCGAGTCGACCTTCACCGTGACGGGGTAGTGGATGCTCGCTGACCCCGTGCTCACGGTGAAGAGGGGGAAGTAGGTCCCGTCGGGCGCGTCGACCCGCACGAGGAAGGTGTACGTGGCCGTGGTCCCCGCGGGGATGGAGGTCACGGTGGAGCCCCCCATGTCGCTCGTGAGTATGTGGACCTCGTTCGAGAGGATGGTCGGGTCAGTGAGGGCGATGGCCTCGTCCCCCGAGTTCATCAGCGTGACCGAGATGGTCCCCTCCTCGTGGGGGAAGAAATCGACGGGGTCCACCGCGACCGACGACACATAGACATCGGTCGTCTGGGTGGTCGCGTTCACTCCCGCGGCCTGCACGGCGGCGATGACCAGGACGAAGGCGAGAACGCCGAGACAGGCAGCGGCACACGATCCTGCCCGCCCGGCCCTGCTCCTTCCCGCGGTGCGGGCCAGCCCGGGACCGGGCACTTCAATCAACGAACCGGACATGATACTCCTCAATGGGTGCAGTCAGTATTCAATGTAAAGTATATTAAACATTATGTTTCATATAAGTTGCTATGCCGGGGCGCGGGCCGCCTTGCCTGGATCAGGGAAAACGGAAAAGGACCCGGAGGCAGGGCAGACGGATCCGGGATATTTCATCGGGTGGGATCCTGCGAAGACCCCTCCGGCGCCGGAGACGGGAAGACCTACAACCCCGGGATCCTCTGCCGGAGCCCGGCCCAGTCGTCCCCGACGGCCTTCCTGATATGCTCCTTTACCCCTGAGAAGACGGGCGCTGGCATCACCATCTGCCAGATGCGGGTCATGTTTTCCCGGTCGGTGTCCCCGATGAGCGGGAATAACCATGCGATGAGATCGGGGAACCGTTCCCGGGGAATGGTGCCCGACATGATGCCGACCGCCTTTCCCTGCTCGGGGAGGGGGATCCGCTCCCGGAAGATCCGGTAGAGGTGGCTGTCCTCCTTGTCCAGGTGGATATCGAGGTGGAACCGGAACGCGGCCGTCGCCCGGGCCGTCTCCAGGGGGTCGCGGGCGGCATACGACCGGTTCAGCACCTCGTAGGCCGCGTCCAGGCCGTGGTGATCCTTCAGGTACGCCTCGGCGACGAGCGGGGCAACGGTCTCCACGGCGGGGAATATGGCAAGCTCCTCCCCCCGGGCATGCCAGCCCAGCACCTCGTTGTAGAACCGGAACCGCTCGATGGTACCGGCCTGCCCTTCCCCGCCCCGTGCCGCGTCCAGCGCCGCGGCATCGATATGCTTCAGGTCATTCCTGAACGCGTTGTGAACCGCCCGGATTGCATCGACAGGTTCGACCATGGTGGTTCCCCGTCACTGTCCGGACATAAAACCGTTGCCGGTGTTCGCAGTTTTTGAGGCCGCGGGGGTGGTCCGCCCTTTCGGCACCGGAAGGGATTATCCCTGGCGTCGCATACAGTTCTTCGGGAAACAACATGGCGAGGGATAAGGCCAAGGAGGGATCCTACCGGCTCGGGGCACTCCTCCAGATCTACATCGGGCCCAAGATGTTCCAGGCCCTCGAGGGGAGCATGCGTGCGCTCCCCGAGCCGGATGCCCGGATATCGAACGAGGCAAAGGCGATCCTCGAGCATGCCCTGCCGGCGTTCGGGATGAGGCCATGGCTCCCCCCCATCACCACCGACCCCGCGTCCATGGAATCGCTGAACCAGGAACCCCTCAAGGCCATCACGAGCCTTATCTCGAAGATCGAGCCGAAGCTGGAGGACATCCAGGGCCCGGGGCCGGCCATCCATGCCTACCGGTTCAGCTGGAACGCCGTGCGCTACCTGCAGTACGGGAAATATGCCCCCCACAGCACCGGCGATATCGAGATGTTCCGGGAGGTCCTCGCCGAACTCGGCGCCCTGCTCGGCCTCAGGGAAAGCCAGGTCCAGGAATTCCTCGCCGACCCGAAGGGAAAGTGGGGAACCACCTTCGACCTTGTCAACGCCCCGCAGAAGAGGTCCTTCATCGAGAAGCTGGAGCCGAAGGAGCCGAAGTACGCCCTCCCGGGCGAGGCCGCGGACGACGTTATTAACCGGTGGTTGGGGGGGATGTAGGGTACCTCAGCCCGCCCTCGTTAGAGACGCCGGTGTCCCGCGGAGGTGCCTGCCCCGGCAGGCTGGCTGAAGAAGGACCTCTATCCCTTCGATTCGGCGACCGCAGCGGCCAGACGCCTCCCGATCTCGCCCCAGTTCACGATGTTCCAGAAGGCATCGACGAATTTCGCCCGGTCGTTCCGGTAGTCGAGGTAATAGGCATGCTCCCAGACATCCAGGACGAGGAGGATCTTCAGTTCCGGGAAGACATTCACGTTATGCTTCTCGACCTGCATGATGAGCGGCCGCCCGGTCCGGAAGCACCAGCTGACCGCGGCCCAGCCCGAGCCCTCCACGCTCGTCGCCGCGGTGGTGAACTCCTTCTTGAAGCGGCCGAAATCACCGAACTCATCATTGATGACCTTCGCCAGGTCACCCTTCGGCAGACCGCCGCCGCCTTTCCCGGCGGGCGCCATGTTCCCCCAGAAGAGGGAATGGAGCCTCATCCCGCCGAGGTGGAACGACATCTCCTTCGCGGTCGCCCTGACATCGAAATCCGTCTTATCCTTCCTCGCCCGGTCGATTTTCTCGAGGATGGCGTTGGCGCCGTTCACGTATGCCTGGTGATGTTTCGTGTAATGGAGGGTCAGCAGGTCTTCGGAGATGTACGGTGCGAGAGCCTTGAAATCGTAGGGCAGTGGACGAAGCGTGTAGGTCTTTTCCATGAGTCACACCCGTTGAAACATGCAGTTCCCTTCCATTAAGGATTTTGGTCTCGCACGCCTCGGACCGGGGAGGCCGGCTCATCGGCATCGCGAATAAATTTACCTCTTCTCCCGCCCCAGGGCCTGGGCCGGCGAAGGCCCCGAAAGCCCCCGCCCTGTCGGGGCCCACGCCAGATAGCTGATCTCGGACCGAAGGCCGGCGAGGGGATCAGGGACCGAACACAACTCTTGATTTAGGTATGAGCATCTAAAAGATCGTTACGTTCTCCCCG
>DATIYO010000063.1:0-16113 GCA_035517575.1 Methanomicrobiales archaeon | reverse complement strand
CGGGCCCTGCGCGAGGAGCCGGACCCCGACTTCCGGTGGTACGCGGCCCGGGTGCTCGCGAGGATCGGCGCCCCAGCCATCGGCCACCTGATCGGGGCCCTGAAGGGCGAGAAGGACCCGCAGGCGCTGCGGTACCTCGCGGCGAGCCTCGGCGAGATGGGGGAAGTGGCGGTCCGGCCCCTCCTCGGCCTCCTCGCCGACCCCGAGCCGGCCATCCGCGGCTTTGCCGCCCTCGCCCTCTGCAGGGTGGGGAGGCCGGCGATAGAGCCCCTCTCCGAGGCCCTGGACGACAAGGACGAGACCGTACGGTCCTGCGCCGCCCTGATCCTCTGGCAGATGGGGGAGGAGGGCGGGGCCGAGGCCCTCGGGAAGGCATTCGGGCCGGGCAGGGGCGGCGGGGAAGGGGCCGGCGGCGACGAGAGCGGAACCCATTAGATAGCTCCCGGCCCATGGTTGGGTATGGAGCTCTCCCTGGCCCTCTCCGACTACTTCTCCTCGCTCGACCGGGCCCTCACCGCGGCGCTCGAGGTGGCCCGGGCCGCCCGGTCAAAGGGCCTGGACCCGCGGCTCTCGGTGGAGGTGCCGGTGACGAACGACCTCGCCGACCGGGTGGAGGCGCTCCTCGGGATCCGGGGGGTGGCGGCCCGGATCCGGGAGCTCGAGGGGAGGATGGAGCGGGAGCTCCTGGCCCTCTCCATCTCCGAGGACTTCGTCGCGAGGCGGTTTGGCGAGACGAGCCGGGAGGAGGTGCTCGAGCACGCCATCCGGACGGCGATGTCCATCCTCACCGAGGGGGTCGTCGCCGCCCCCACCGAGGGGATCGCCCGGGTCGACCTCGGGAAGAACGACTCGGGGACCGAGTACGCCCGGGTCTTCTACTCGGGGCCCATCCGGAGCGCCGGCGGGACCGCGCAGGCCCTCTCGGTCCTCGTCGCCGACTTCGTGAGGAGGGCCCTCTCCATCGACCGGTACCGGCCGAGGCCCGAGGAGGTGGAGCGGTACATCGAGGAGATCCGGGCATACCATGGCCGGGTCCACCTCCAGTACCTCCCGAGCGACGCCGAGATCCGGCGGATCGTCGAGAACTGCCCGGTCTGCATCGACGGCGAGGGGACCGAGGACGAGGAGGTGAGCGGGTACCGGAACCTGGAGCGGGTCGGGACGAACTCGATCCGGGGCGGGATGGCCCTCGTCATCGCCGAGGGGCTCGCCCTCAAGGCCCCGAAGCTCGAGAAGCATGTCCGGAACCTGAAGCTCGACGGATGGGAGTGGCTCTCGGGGCTTACCGGCGGAAAGGGCGGCGGCGAGGAGGAGAACGGGGCGAAGGGGGACAAGTACCTCCGGGAGATCATCGCCGGCCGGCCGGTATTCGCCCACCCGGGCGAGAAGGGGGGCTTCCGGCTCAGGTACGGAAGGTCGCGGAACACCGGCCTCGCCGCGGCGGGCCTCTCCCCCGCGACGATGCACCTCCTCGGGGGGTTCCTCGCCGTCGGGACGCAGATGAAGCTCGAGCGGCCGGGGAAGGCGGGGGGGATCGCCCCCGTGGACTCCCTCGAGGGCCCGACGGTCAGGCTCGCGAACGGGGACGTCATGCGGATCGACGACGAGGAGACCGCGGCGGCGCTCACCGGAAAGGTGGAGCGGATCCTCGACGTCGGCGAGATCCTGATCGGCTTCGGGGAGTTCCTGGAGAACAACCACCCCCTCCTCCCCGCCGGCTACCAGGAGGAGTGGTGGCAGGAGGAGGGCGGGGGGGAGCGGCCGGCGGACGAGCTCGCCGCCCTCGAGCTCGCCCTCGCCGGCGGGTACCTCCACCCCGCCTACTCGTACCCCTGGGAGGACATCACGACGGCCCGGGCCGGGCTCCTCGCGGGGAAGATCGAGGCGACGGGGGAGGTCAGGGACGGGGTGCTCGGGATGCCCCTCGACCCGGAGGCGAAGGCCGTGCTCGAGGAGCTCCTGGTCCCCCACCGGGTCAGGGACGCGAGGATCCAGATCGACCGGCCCCTGGTGCTCCTCGCCTGCCTCGGCCTCACCCTCGGGCTCAGACGCCAGCCCGCGTGGGAGACCGCCCCGGGGGAGGGGTCGGGGCTCGACCTGGCCCGGCACCTCGCCGGCTTCCGGATGCGCCCGCGGGCCGGCACCCGGATCGGCGGGCGGATGGGCCGGCCGGGGAAGTCCCGCCCGAGGGAGATGAGCCCGCCGCCGCACTCCCTCTTCCCCCTCGGGGACGCGGGGGGGAGCCGGCGCTCGTTCCAGGAGGCGCGGTCGGCAAAGACCATGGTGAAGAAGGCGGGCGGGTTCTCCCAGACCGAGGGGGTGATCGAGATCCTCGCCGGCGAGCGGCGGTGCCCGAAGTGCGGGAAGACCTCCTTCCGGAACCTCTGCCTCTGCGGGACCCCCACCGCGCCGGTCTTCCGGTGCCCCCGCTGCCAGCGCGAGGCCCCCGAGCGGTGCCCCGCGTGCGGGGTCCCCACCTCCTCGGGGCAGCGGGTCCCCGTGGACCTCCGCGCCGAGTACACCGCCGCCCTCGAGCGGCTCGGGATCCGGGAGAACCAGGTCGCCCTCGTGAAGGGGGTGAAGGGGCTCATCTCCCGGGAGCGGGCGGTGGAGCCGGTGGACAAGGGGATCCTCCGGTCCCTCCACGACCTCTTCGTCTTCAAGGACGGGACCATCCGGTACGACATGATCGACCTCCCCCTCACCCACTTCCGGCCCGACGAGGCGGGGGTGAGCGTGGAGCGGCTCCGTACCCTCGGGTACACCCATGACACCCGCGGCGTCGAGCTCAGGGAACCGTCGCAGGTCCTCGAGCTGCGGCCGCAGGACATCCTGGTCTCCCAGGACTGCGCGGGGTACCTGGTGAAGATCGCGGGGTTCGTGGACGAGCTCCTGGAGAAGGTCTACGGGCTCCCGCCCTACTACCAGGTCACGGAGCCATCCGGGCTCATCGGGCACCTCCTCGTAGGCCTCGCCCCCCACACCTCGGCGGGGGTCCTCGCCCGGCTCGTCGGCTTCACCCGGGCGAACGTCGGGTACGCCCATCCCTTCTTCCATGCCGCGAAGCGCCGGAACTGCTTCCACGGGGACACCGGGATCGAGGTCTACGACGGAGAGAAATGGAAGAAGCAGCGGATCCGGGACTTCGTCACCGAGAACTTCGACCTCACCCGGCCGGGCCTGGACCGGCTCGGCACCTACCATTCCGAGGCGCGGCAGCTCGCCTACGTCCGGTCCGTCGATACGGCGGGCACCGTCCGCCTGCGCCGGATCACGTCGGTCTCGGTCCACCGCGCCCCCGACGCCCTCATCCGGTTCGAGACCGAGCAGGGGAAGTCGGTCGCGGTCACCCCGGACCATGCCATGCTCGTCCTCGACCTCGCCTACGTGCGCAAGATCCGGGCCGTGGAGCTCAGGGAGGGGGACTCGGTGCCCGTGAGCGCGGGGGGCGCGGTGATCGCCGAGCGGATCGCAAAGAGGGAGATCATCCCCTCGCCCGACGAGCGGGTCTACTGCCTCACCGTTGATCGCGACCACACCCTGGAGGCGAACGGGATCTTCACCGGCCAGTGCGACGGGGACGAGGACTGCGTCATGCTCCTCATGGACTGCCTCCTCAACTTCTCGCGGGCCTTCCTCCCCGAGTCACGCGGCGGCACCATGGACGCCCCGCTCATGATCACGGGCCGGATCGACCCCGCCGAGATCGACAAGGAGTCCCACAACGTCGACGTCTGCCAGCGCTACCCCGTCGAGCTCTACCTCGCCGCCGAGCGCCGCGCCCACCCCCGCGAGGTGGAGGCGCTCGTCGACCGGGTGGGGAAGCGGCTCCACACCCCCGGGCAGTTCGAGGGCTTCTCCTACACCCACGAGACGTCGGACATCTCGGCGGGGCCCCTCGAGTCGGCCTACACCACCCTCGAGACGATGCAGGAGAAGCTCGACGCGATGCTCGATCTCGCCCGGGCCATCCGGGCCGTCCGGCCCGACGACGTGGCCGAGCGGGTGCTCCACACCCACTTCATCCCCGACCTGCAGGGGAACCTCCGGGCCTTCTCGAACCAGACGGTCCGGTGCACGAAGTGCAATGCCAAGTACCGGCGGGTCCCCCTCGCGGGGAAGTGCCCGCGGTGCGGCGGGGCCATCCTCCCCACCGTCCACGAGGCCTCGGTGAAGAAGTACCTGGAGATCTCGCGGAGGATCTGCAGCGAGTACGCCATCTCCGCCTATACCCGGCAGCGGATCGAGGTCCTCGCCCGGGCCATCGAGTCCACCTTCGGGGTCGAGGGCGAGAAGCAGCGGGCCCTCGCCGATTTCATGTGAGGAGGGCTGGCCGGCCCGCCCTCACACGTGGATGGCCGGCCTGAGGGAGACCCGCCGCTTCCCGGTCACGTCCACCTGGCCGAGGTGCCGGTAGGCCTTCCGCTCGATCGGGACGTACACGAACCGGTCCCCATCGGCGATGAGCCGGGCGCCCTTCTCCAGCCGGGACGCCACGAAGACCTCGCCCAGGAGCTCGCCCGGGAGATCCAGGTTCAGGTGGGTCGAGGGGTTGATCCACCAGGAGAGATCCGTGATCCTCTTTCCCGTGACGACGGCGTGCTTGACCCTCCCCGGGTCAAGGACCTTTCCTTCCTCGATGTTATCTACGGATGTGATGTGCAGAATCATGCTTCCTCCTCACGTGATCGCGCTCTTGTGTTCTCCTGCAACCTGCACGGGGATCTCGCCCGGTTCTTCCCGCACCCGGAACGCGTCCCCCGGGATCCGGATCTCGAACCTCGCCCCCTTCCCCGGCTCGCCGTTCTCGGCGATGGCGATCCCGGTGATCGCCAGGATCTCCCGGATCAGGAAGAGGCCGAAGCCGGTGTGCCTGCCGTACCCGGGCCTGAAGACGGGTTCCTTTGCCTCGGACGGGATACCGACCCCGTCGTCATCGACGACCAGGGTGCAGTGCCCGTCCTCCACCCGGGCCTGGAACCGGATCCTGGTCGCGTGCCCCCCGTGCCGGATCGTGTTGTCCACCAGGTTCGCGACCGCCTTCGGGAACAGGGGGTCGACGCGGATCTCGAGGGCCGGCAGTTCGACCTCCACGAGGATCCCGCGGGTGTCGAGCTCCCCCACCCCCCTCATGACCGCGGCTTCCAGGTCCTCCCAGCCGGGCGCCCGGATGCCGAGGTCGGCGTAGTCCCGGGTGAACTCCATCCGCCGCTGGAGGCCCCGCACGAGGGAGGCGAGTTTCCCGGACGGCCAGGAGTCACCCCGGTCCCCGTTCCCGTTCCCGCCGGCCAGGGCGAGGTACATGCCGAGCGCCGCGATGTCGTTCAGGACGTCGTGCCGGGTGATGGCGTTGAGGAGGTTCAGCTTCCCGTTCGCCCTCCTCAGGGACTCCTCGACCTGCTTCCCCTCGGTGAAGTCCCGGGCGAAGACCGCGACCCTCCCGACCTTCCCCGACGGGTCCGGCAGGGGGGAGAGGACGGTGAAGAAGAACCGGCCACCTGTCTCCTCGGCAAAGACCCGGGACTCCCCCGTCGCGAGCACCTCGCCGAAGACCTCCCGGGCCCGGTCGACCTTCTCGGGCATCGCCTCGAAGATGCTCGTCCCGGGGAGCGAGGCCGGCGCGAGCCCGGTGAGGTCCGCCGCCGCCCGGTTCGCGACGAGGATCCGGCCCCCGTGGTCGACGAGGAACGAGGGGTCGGGGTTCGCGTCGAGGAAGGCCCGCAGGGTCTCCTCGGAGGCCCGGAGCGCCTCCTCGGCCTCCCGCCGGTGGGTGACCTCGTCGAGGAGGAGGAACCCGAACTCCTGCTCCCGGTGGGCGAGGTGGCTCGCCCGCACCGTGACCCGGACCGGTTCCCCGGACCTCGTGAGGAGCCGGCCCTCGTACGTGGTCGCCACCCGGGCCTTCAGGGACTGCCAGAGGGCCTCCCAGTCACGGGCGGGATGGTCGGGGTCGAGGTCGAAGACCGACATCCGGGCGAGCTCCTCCTCCCCGTACCCGAGGAGCGCCGCGGCCGCCCGGTTCCCCCCGACGAGCCCCCCGTCGCGCCCGACCCAGAGGGCGGGCACGGCCGCCTGGTCCACCGACCGCTGGACGAGCTCCATCCGCTCCTCGCGCCGCCGGCGCTCCAGGATCTCCTCGACGATGCTCGGCCGGGAGGTGAGGACCCCGAGCGTGCCCGCGTCGGCGAGCTCCTCGAGCCTGCGCCGCTCGAGGGCCGTGCGGGTGATGTCCTCGAGGGAGAGGACGAGCCCCCCCGGTCCCCCGCAGGTGACGAGGGGGGTGACGCTCGCCCGGAAGACGTACCTGTTCTTCCCGACCAGGCAGTCGAACTCCGAGGGGCCGGCGCCCCCCGCGGCTCCCTCTCGGATCTCCCCGAGGAGCCTCTCCCCCGCGAGCGCGGCAAAGGGGGAGTTCGCGAGGCGCCTCCCGACGAGTTCCTGCCGGCGGATCCCGAAGAACGCGAGGAACGGGTTGTTCGCCCCGGTGATCGTGAGGTCACCCGAGAGGAGGAGGACGAGGGGCCGGGGCCCCGCGAGGGCCGAGGAGAGGCTCGCCCGCCGCGGGAGGGAGAAGACAAGGGTGTTCCCGTACCTCCGGCTCTCGATCTCGCCGCGGGAGGAGAGGCTCCCGAGGTGCCTCGCGGCCGAGCTCCGGTTGAGGGAGATGGCCCTCCCGATCTCCCCTGAGGTGAGCCCCCGGGGATGGTCGAGGAGGACCTGCCGGATCCGCGAGTCGATCTCGCCCGTCCTCGCCTCGCGCCGCGTGGCGCCGCGCCTGCCAGCCTTCCTGCCCGGGGCGGGAAGCCCCCCCGCCCTCACGCCCTCCTTCCCGACCTTCACGTCCATCTCCGTATCCTCCCCTTCCGGATCGGGAATTTCCCGGGACTTTTAAAGACCCTCCCCCGAAGAACACATTTTGAGACAGAATCTGAGACGTAACCGCGGCCCTCAGGCGCCGACCCTCTCCAGGGTGATCTCGAGGACCCCGTTCCTGAACCGCTTGTTCCCGAGCTTCGCCTCCCACGGGAGGGAGACCTTCCGCCGGTAGCCGCTCCCCTTCAGGGAGATGACCAGGGTCCGGTCCTCGAGATCGAGCCGGATGTTCCCCTCGGGCACCCCGGGCAGCTCGCCGACGACGACGGCACGGTCGCCGTCCACCGAGACCCGGAAGGGCTTCTCGCGCCGCTTCGCGCCAGGTGCGCCCGGGTACGACCCCCGTTTTCCCTGGCCGTTCACGCGCCCGGCCTCCCACCCGCGCGGAGGTCTGCGGCGCTCTCAGAGGGACGGCATGCGGATGGGGGGGCGGTGCCGAATGCCGATGGCCAGAGGAAACCGGGCGAAAAACGTGGGGGAGGCTTGTCAGATCCGATCGAGCTGGCCCGTCGACAAGCCTCCCGGCTGTGACCCTGGTATGCCATGTGAACACGACGCTTCTGGCATGCGAAAGGATGCTCCACCGGGCGACCCTCCGCCCCGGATCCGGCTCAGGGATACCGGGCGGGGACCCGCCCCATCCTGGGCCCCTCCCGGCCCTGCCATGCTCCGCGGCAGCGGCCCGGGGGGGCTATTCTCTCCACGGTGTCTTCCACTACTGTGTGGGCTCTTCACCCACACCACCACCCTCTCAGGAGAACCTGATAAAAGTTCGCGGAGTTCTCACCGGTTGTTTCACAAACTGAGAGAACGGGGGGGGCGGGGGACCCGGCCGACCGTTGGCCGGCCGTTCACGGGGCCCGACGCGGGGGTTTCGGGGCCCCCTGGCCGATGCCCCCGTCGAGGACGTGCTGGAAGACGAACCGGTACTCGGCCATCTTCTGGCTGATGTAGTTCCTCCCTGCCTCGGTCGGGGAGTAGAGCTTCGACTTCCCCGATGCCTTCATCTCGAGGTACCCGTCCTTCTCGAGTTCGTAGAGGAGGGTGTAGATCCGGGCCTGCGGGATCAGGACGTTGTACCGGTCATGGATCTCGCGCACGATGTCATAGCCGGAGATGGGCCGCTCGAGGAGGGAGAGGACCACGGGCTCGAGGGACTTCTTCACCACCTCCTCGAGGGTCGCCTGGGGGACGACCGCCACCGACCCGGCGGGGAAGGACCGGTGGGCGAAGGAGAGGGTCGTGTCCTTCCCCGTGGAGACGATGATCCGGGAGATACCCTCGGAGAAGGCCTGGATCTGGTCGTGCCCGAGGTTCGCGATGTTCATCGCGATGATCCCGGACACGGGCAGGCCGCCGGCCCGCTTCGCGAGGAGGAGGTCCTTGATGGCGAGGATGTCGGGGAACTCGGAGGTGTCGTGGAAGTCGAGGAGGAGCTGCAGGGTCTCCGCTTTCCCCGCGGCGCCGCTGAGGGTCGCCGTGCACCGCTCGAGGAGCTTCGGCATCGTGTAGATCTCCCCCTTCTTCATCCGCCTCGTCACGAGCGAGCCGTGCTGGATCTCGGTGAGGAAGTGCTTCTGGACCGTGGACTGGTGGTAGGCGAAGAAGTTCCGGCCGCCCTTCTTGAGGCCCTCCTCGATGGCGAACCGGAAGGCGGGCTCGGCGGCGGCCTGGTCGGTGTAGAGGTAGAGGATGAGGTCGGTGAAGATGTCCCTGAGGAGCATGGTCTTCGTCCCGGGCAGGTCCAGGTACCGGGACTCCTCCCCCGCTGCCGCGCCCGCCTCCGCCGTTTCGCCGGCCCGGGCCCCCTTCCCCTTCCTCGGCCGCGCCTCGGTGGCGTTCCGGAAGAGGGCGACCTCGATGGCCGCCTTGATCTCGAGCTCGTTGAAGGGCTTCACGATGTACCCGTACGGCCGGGCGGCCTTCGCCTTCTCGATGATGGCGTCGTCGGCGTACGAGGTGACGAAGACCACCGGTATCCCGAGCTCCTCGTGGATCTGCTTCGCCGCCTCGATCCCGTTCATCCTCCCCGGCATCACGATGTCCATGAGGATGATGTCCGGCGAGAGCCGGCGCGCCTTCTCGATGCTCTCCTCCCCCGATGCCGCCATTCCCACGACGGTGTACCCGAGGGCGGTCAGCCGCTCCTCGAGCTGCATCGTGATGATGGCCTCGTCGTCCACGACAAGAATCTTTGACACGTCCTCACCCTTCCCTGATCGGTACTTCCACGATGACTTCTGTCCCCCGGACCCTGCCGTACCGGAGCGTCCCCCGGAGCTGCCGCTCGAGGATGGTCCGCACGAGCTTGAGCCCGAGGGTGTCGGACCGGGCGACATCGAACCCGGGCGGCATCCCGACGCCGTCGTCCCGGACGGAGAAGCGCAGGAAGTCGCCCCTCTCCGCGAGGGTGACCTCGATCTTCCCCTTCTTCCTGCCCGCGAAGGCGTGCTTGAAGGCATTGGAGAGGATCTCGTTCACGACGAGGGCGAAGGGCACGGCCCGGTCGATCGGGAGGGCCGCCTCGGCCGCGGCGACGGTGGTCTCGATCTCCCTCGACCGGTCCTCGTAGACCTGCGCGAGCGCCTTCACCTGGTCCCTCACGAGCCCCGCGAGGTCCACCCGGTCGTACTTCTCGCTCTCGTAGACCTTCGTGTGGATCTGGGCCATGGTCTGGATCTTCATCGTCACGTCGGCGAGCGTCGCCCGGGTGTAGGGGTCGTCTGACCGGGCCCGGGTCATCTCGAGGAGGCTCGAGATGAGCTGCAGGTTGTTCTTCACCCGGTGGTGGATCTCCCGGAGCATCACCTCCTTCTCGGCGAGGGACTCGGTCAGCCGGTTCTCCGTCGCCCGGCGGTCGGTGATCTCGGTCATGGCCATCTGGAGCCGCACCTCCCCGCCCCCCTCGTGGAACGGGATCCCCGCGAGCTGGAGGAACCGGCCTTCCCCCCCGTCCGAGATGAGCCCGACCTCGCAGGTCCTTCTGCCCGACCCGGGGGCGTCTTCACCTGACCGGAGGGCGTCTTCACCCGACCGGAAAATTTCCGCGGTGAAATCCCGGAAGGGGATGAGGCTCTCCCGGGCGAGGAAGCCCTGGAAACGCGTCCCCATGATCTGGCTTCGCGGCCGGCCCAGGAGAGTGGAAGCGGTGAGGTTCAGCTCGAGGATCCTCCCCCCGGGCTCCAGGGAGAGGTACCCGACGGGGGCGAAGTCATAGAGGGTGACGTACTTCTGGTGGAGCTCCTCGGCGACCTTCCGGCCCTCCTTCAGCTCCTCGTTCTGCATCTCGAGCTCGATCTGGTGCACCTGGAGCTCGTGGACGACCTTCTTGAGGTCGCTGTACTCCGGGACCGCCCTTCCGGGCCCCTGCTTCTCCAGGGTCATCTCGGCCATCACCCGGAGCTCATCCTGGACCTTCCCGCCGCAGGCCGCCTTCGCCCGCCGCCCTCCCCCGGCCTTTGATCCGGTCCGGTCCTTCAACCCTTTTCACCCCGTTTCTTTACGGTGACGTCCTCGATGGCGACGAGGATGAGCCTGCCTGCCGGGAGGTCGGCGGGGATCATCCGGGCGTTCACCAGGAGGTGCCGGCGGCCCAGGCCGGGGAACTCGTGGGAGAGTTTCAGGTTCTCGATCCGGGTCTCGTGGGGGAGGACTCTCTCTAGCGCCTCCCTGAGCTCCGGCATGTCCCAGAACCCGTGGTGGAAGGAGAAGAAGGGCTGGTCCACGAGCTCCTCTTCGGTGAGGGAGAAGGTCCCGAGGAACAGGGGGTTCGCCTGGATCACCTTCATGGAGGGATCGAGGGCCACCGTCGGCTGGCGGAGGGCGAGGATGATGTTCTCGGCAACGAACCGGGCCGCGGAGAGCTCCCGCATGAGCTGGTGGTTCGACGTCACCTCCATGAAGGTGATGACCACCCCGTCGATGACGTTGTCCACCGTCCGGTACGGGAGGATCCGCATCTGGAAGACGCGGCCGTCCCCCGTCTCGACCTCCTTCTCCTTGAAGATGAGGGTGTCCATCACGTCGCCGATGTCGTCGATGAGGCTCTCGTACTTCAGGTTCGTGACGATGTCCGCGAGGGGCCGGCCGATGTCGCCCGGGATGAGGCTTACGATCTGGGTGACCCGGTTCGTGAACCGCTTCACCTTCAGGCTCCGGTCCACGAAGATGGTGGCGATGTCGGTGCTGTTCAGGAGGTTCTTCAGGTCATTGTTCGCCTCGGAGAGCTCGGTGTTCTTGATCTGGAGCTCGGTGTTCACGGTGACGAGCTCCTCGTTCAGGGACTGGAGCTCCTCCTTCGAGGTCATCAGCTCCTCGTTCGTGGACTGGAACTCCTCGTTCGTGGACTGTAGTTCCTCGTTCGTGGACTTGATCTCCTCCTGCGAGGTCTCCATCTCCTCGATGATGGTCTGGAGGCGCTGCCGGGTCCGGACGAGCTCCTCCTCGACCTCCCCCCGGCCTTCGGCCCCCCCCGCGGCCTTCTCCTTCCTCCGGCCCTTCTTCTCGACGGCCACGTCCTCGAAGATGACCATGAGGAGGTCCCGGAAGATATCGGGCCCGGGGAGGGGTTTCACCCGGAGGTTCACGACCTGCTTCCCGCCGTTCATGGCCACCCGGATGCCCTTCACGGTGACCATCTCCTTGGTGGACACGGCCTTCCGGACGGCGGTGACCAGGTCGTAGCGGAGGCCCTCCCGGGCCATGGCATGGATGTTGTAGTTCACCTTCCCGCTGGCCGGTTCGAGGTACTTCCCCGTGTGGCCGTGGATGTAGATGATGTCCCCGGTCTCGTTGACGAGGACGGCCGCCGGGGTGAAGTTCTCCAGGAGGAGGGCCTGGAACGCCTCGGAGAGCCGGGCCTCGTCCCTTGCCGGGATCTCGGCCCGGTGCCCGGGAGTGACGGCGAGGGGGAAGAACCCCGGGATCTCGGCGAGGCCCCCGGCGACCTTCTTCGGGGCAAACACCGATGACCTACGCTCGAAGATCCGGGCCGGGAGGTCCAGGGTGGCGAAGAGGTCGGTGAACCCGCCGATGGTCTCCGAGGGGCCGATGAAGAGGATGCCCCCGGGGTTGAGGGAGTAGTGGAAGAGGGGGATGAGCCTCTTCTGGAGCTCGGCATTGAAGTAGATGAGGAGGTTCCGGCAGCAGAGGAGGTCGAGCTTGGTAAAGGGCGGGTCCATGAAGAGGTTCTGGGTGGCGAAGACCACCATGTCCCGGATCTCCTTCCTGATCCGGTACCGGTCGTCCTCCTTCGTGAAGAACCGCTGGAGCCGCTCACGGGAGAGGTCCGAGGCGATGTTCACCGGGTACGACCCCTGCCGGGCCACCTCGAGGGCGTCCTTGTCGATGTCCGTCGCGAAGATCTGGATCCTGACCTGGCCGGGGGGCTTTGCCTCGGCCAGGCACTCGGCGAGGACGATGGCGAGGGAGTAGGCCTCCTCGCCCGTCGAGCAGCCCGGGTCCCAGACCCGGATGACCACGTCCGGCTTCAGGTCCCGGAACAGGTTCTCCAGGACCTGCTCCTTCAGGGCCTCGAAGGCCTTCGGGTCCCGGAAGAACCCGGTCACGCCGATGAGGAGCTCCTTGAAGAGGAGGTCGACCTCCTGGGTGTTCTCCTGGAGGTACCGCACGTAGTCCGACATCTTCCCTATCTGGTGGACGTGCATCCTCCGCTCGATGCGCCGGTAGAGCATGTTCCGCTTGTACATCGAGAAGTCATGGCCGGTCCGCGAGCGGAGGAGGACGAAGACCTTCTGGATGGCCGGGGACACCTTCTCCAGCCCCGGCGGGGTCCCCGGTTCCACCCTCCTCGCGTGCCGGAAGTACGCGATGATCTTCGCCGGGAGATCCTCGGCGGGCGCCACGATGTCCACGAGGCCGGTGGCGATGGCGCTCCGGGGCATCCCGTCGTACCGGGCCGCTGACGGGTCCTGGACGAGGGCGACCCCGAGCTTCCCCTTGATGGCCTGGAGCCCGAGGGTCCCGTCGGTCCCCATGCCCGAGAGGATCACCCCGGCCGCGAGGGCCTCCCGGTCGTCGGCGAGGGTCCGGAAGAAGAAGTCGATCGGCATCCGCTGCCCCCGGGGGAGGACCGGCTCCATGAGCTGGAGCCGGCCATGGAGGATCGAGAGGTTCCGGTTCGGCGGGATGATGTAGATATGGTCCGGGTCCACCCGCATCCCGTCCTTCGCCTGGAGGACCGGCATCTTCGTGACCCGCTGGATGAGCTCGGGCATCACGCCCTTGTAGTGGGGGTCCAGGTGGACGACGATGACGAAGGCCATGCCCGTGTCCGGGGGCATCCGGGCGAAGAACTGCTCGAAGGCCTCGAGGCCGCCGGCCGAGCCCCCCATCCCGACGATGGGGAAGGCCCGCTTCCCCGCCTCCTCCTTCCGTTTCTCCTCTGCCTTCCGCCCCTTCAGGGGCTTCGTCTCCCCGGTCTCCTTCGCCCCCGCCTTCCCTGCCTTCCCCTTCTTTGCCGCGGGCATCTCTTCACCGCCCCCGTCCCGGACCCCCGGTCATTCTCCCATTTCCGTGGAATTCCATATAGCTATCCAACCGGCCCTGCCTCCTTTCCTCCCGCGGGCGGGATGCGGGGGCCGGGCCGCCCCGCGTCGCCCTCCTCGCCGGCGAAGGGGATCTCCACGGTCACCCGGGTCCCCCGCTTCATCCGCTTCACCGAGAGGCTCCCCTTCAGCTGCTGCTCGACGAGGTTCCTCACGAGCTTGAGCCCGAGGGTGTTCGCCTTCCCGAGGTCGAACCCCGCGGGGAGCCCGACGCCGTTATCGGTGACGGTGAACCGGATCCGGTCGATCTCCTCCCTCGCATGGTACTTCACCTTCCCGGACTCCCTGCCCCGGAAGGCATGCTTGTACGCGTTCGCGAGGATCTCGTTCAGGGCGAGGGCGCAGGGGATCGCCCGGTCGAGCGGGAGGGAGAGCGCGGGCGAGTCGACCTCGGTCTCGATGTCGCGCTCCCGGCTCGAGTAGATGCTCGCGAGGGCCCGGATCTGGTCCCGGACCTGGCCGTCCATGTCGATGCGGTCGAACTGCTTGCTCTCGTAGAGCCGGGTGTGGATCTGGGCCATGGTCTGGATCTTCACCATGACGTCCGTGAGGATGCCGGCCGTCGCCGGGTCCGGGCTCCTCATCCGGGTCATGTCGAGGAGGCTCGTCGTGAGCTGGAGGTTGTTCTTCACCCGGTGGTGGATCTCCCTGAGGAGCACCTCCTTCTCTTCGAGGGACTCGATGAGCTGGAACTCGGCGCGCTTGCGCTCGGAGATGTCCCGGAAGCTGAAGACCCGGCCGACGGTCACGGTCCCGATCCGCTGGGGCTTCGAGTACCGCTCGATGACCCGCCCGTCCCGGAGCTCGAGCATGTCATAGCTCTCCCGCTGGGGGTGGTCCAGGATCTCCTGGACCCTCGCGTCGAAGCCCTCCGGGTCGTTCACCTGCGCCGCCATGGACTCCACCGCGGCCCGGGTGTCGAGGGTGTGGAGCACCGCGTCCGGGACCTTCCACATCGCGGTGAAGTTCTGGTTGTAGCCCGTGATCTTCCCCGACCGGTCGATGACGAGCATCGCGTCAGCCGTGGACTCGAGGGCGGCGTTGAGCGCCGAGAGGGCGCCCCTCGCCTCCTCCTCGGCCCTCCGCCGGTGGAGGATCTCGGCCGAGAGGACGGCGTTCGCATCCGCGAGCTCGGCGGCGTTCCGGGCGACCTCGGCGATCATCCGCTTCTGCTCGGTGATGTCCACCCCTTGCGCGATGGCCGAGGAGGGCGTCGTCCCGTCGGCCTCGTAGATGGTCGCCGAGTTCCAGAGGACGGTCCGTATTTCCCCGTCCTTCGGGACGATGGGGATCTCCACGGTCTCCCACCGCTCGCCTGCCAGGGCCTTCCCGATGAGATCCATCGACTCCGCCTCGCTCTCCGGCGGGAAGAGGATCCGGAGGTGCTGCCCCACCACCTCGGCCGCCGATCTTCCCGTCAGCCGTTCGAAGGCCTCGTTGAACCGGGTGATCCGGAACTCGCGGTCCCAGACGATGATGGGGGCGTTCGCGTGGTTGATCAGGTTCTCGAGGTACTCCGAGGTCTCGCGCAGCCTCTGCCCGGCCAGCTTCATCCCGGTGATGTCCTGTCCCTGGGCAATCGCCGAGGATACCGTCGTCCCGTCGGCCCCGTACAGGGTCGCCGAGTTCCAGAGGACGGTCCGTACCTCCCCGTCCCTGCGGAGGATCGGGATCTCCACCACCTCCAGACGTTCGCCTGCCATCACCTTCCGGATGTATTCCATCGACCCTTCGGCGGTCTCCGCCGGGAAGAGGATCTCGAGGCCCTTCCCGACCACCTCGCCGGAGGCCCTTCCCGTCAGGTTCTCGAACGCATGGTTGAACCGGGTGATCCGGAGCTCCGGGTCCCAGACGATGATCGGGGCGTTCGCGTGGTTGAACAGGTTTTCCAGGTAATCGCTCGTCTCCCGCAGGGCTTCCTCCACCTGTTTCCGCCCGGTGATGTCGCGGGCGTAGATCCTGGTGGTCCGCGTGGCCGGGTTCAGGGTGATGGTCTCGATGAACACCCTCCCCCCGATGTGGACCTCCTGACTGACGTCCCCCTCGAGCAGCCTCGGGAGCATGGTCCCGATCT
The DNA here is from genome assembly GCA_035517575.1 of Methanomicrobiales archaeon. Lineage (GTDB taxonomy): Archaea > Halobacteriota > Methanomicrobia > Methanomicrobiales > JACTUA01 > JACTUA01. Next base: position 600 of record DATIYO010000063.1, on the reverse strand, counting down.
CCTCCGGAAGGAACAGGCCGAACCTGTTGCCGAGGCCCAGGTTCTCGAGCGTCTTCGCCGAAGCGGGGTTGGTATAGATCACCTCGCCTGCCGAACTCAGCTCGATGACCGGGTTCGGGTTCATCTCAGGGAAGGATGCCAGGTGGGCGATCCTCTCCTCGGCTTTCTTCCGGTCAGAGATATCCCTCATCAGGACCTGCGCCGCCAGGGTCCCCTCGTACCGGACGGGGGAGGAGATCACCTCGACGGGGACCCTTGCCCCATCGAGCCGGAGGATGACGGCTTCTCTCACGGGGAGGTGCCTCCCGTCATCGATACCCCTGACCCGGCCCCTGGCAATTTCCTCTTCCTCGGGCGGGATGAGTTTCATGATATCCTGGGACTTCAGCTCGTCCAGGCCGGATGCGCCGTAGAGGTCGAGGGCGACCTGGTTCGCATAGAGGAGCGTTCCATGGTGATGGACGATGATCGCCTCTGGTGCGGAATCGACAAGGGCCCGGTACCTCTCCTCGCTCTCCCGCAGTGCATCCTCGGCACGCTTCAGGTCATGGATGTCGGTCGCCGTGCCGATCCAGCGCCGGATGGCCCCGCCCTCGTCCC
>DATIYO010000062.1:0-3040 GCA_035517575.1 Methanomicrobiales archaeon | reverse complement strand
TCGGGTCGAGGCGGAAGGGGATCGCCCTCCTCATGGCCATGACCATCCTCTTCATGCCCCTCGCCGGTGTCGCCATCTGGTCCGAGCTCGGGGGCAACCCCGCGTTTCCGGCGCTCGGGATCGACCAGAGCCCGTTCCATGCCCAGCCGGGCGGGAACATGGAGGGGAAGGAGGTCAGGTTCGGGATCGTCCCCTCGGCCCTCTGGGCGGTCTCGACGACCGTGACCTCCTGCGGCGCCGTGAACTCGATGCATGACTCGTACCTGCCCATGGGCGGGTTCGTCCAGCTCTTCGACATGCAGCTCGGCGAGGTGGTCTTCGGGGGCGTCGGCTCGGGGCTCTACGGCATGCTCGTCTTCGTCGTGATCGCGATGTTCATCGCCGGCCTCATGGTCGGGCGGACCCCCGAGATCTACGGGAAGAAGATCGAGCCGCCCGAGATGAAGCTCGCGACGATCATCATCCTCATCCCCATCTTCGTCACCCTCGTCGGGACCGCCATCGCGGTCCTCGGGCCGGGGACGGCGACCGTCCTCAACCCGGGTCCCCACGGCTTCTCCGAGGTCCTCTATGCCTTCACCTCGACCCCGCAGAACAACGGGAGCGCCTTTGCCGGCCTCTCGGCCAATTTCTTCTACAACATCGCGACGGCCATCGCGATGTTCGTCGGCCGGTACGTCGTCGCCATCTTCACCCTCGCCCTCGCGGGGTCCTTCGTGGGAAAGAAGATCGTGCCGGTGAGCGAGGGGACGCTCCACGACCACCGGCCGCTCTTCATCTTCTGGCTCGTCTTCGTCGTGGTGGTGGTCGGGGCCCTCAGCTACTTCCCCGCCCTCGCCCTCGGGCCCATCGTCGAGTACCTGATCCAGGCCGGGAGGGGTGCGATCCATGCCTGAACCCGCCCAGGCACGGGTCCCCGCCGCCGTGGACCAGTACGCCCTCTACCGGCGGGCCGTCATCGACTCCTTCGTCAAGCTCGACCCGCGGACCCTGTACTCGAACCTGGTCATGTTCGTCGTCGAGATCGGGAGCGTGCTCACGACCCTCCTCTGGGTCCAGGCCCTCCTCGGCCATGGCGAGGCCCCCGCGGCCTTCATCGGGGCCATCGCGGCCTGGCTCTGGTTCACGGTCCTCTTCGCGAACTTCGCCGAGGCCCTCGCCGAGGGCAGGGGGAAGGCGCAGGCAGAGGCGCTCCGGAAGATGCGGCAGGAGACCCAGGCAAAGCGCCTCTCCCCGGGGTGCCGCATCGGGACAGGGAAGGAGCCTGCCCCGGATGAATACTCCGTCGTCTCCTCCTCGTCCCTCAGGAAGGGGGACATCTTCTTCGTCCGGACCGGCGACACCATCCCGGTCGACGGGGAGGTCGTCGAGGGGATCGCCTCGGTGAACGAGAGCGCGATAACCGGCGAGAGCGCGCCGGTCATCCGCGAGTCGGGCGGGGAGCGGAGCGCGGTCACGGGGGGCACCACCATCCTCTCGGACTGGCTCGTCGTCCGGGTGAGCGCGAACCCGGGCGAGGGGTTCCTGGACCACATGATCAGCCTCGTCGAGGGGGCGAAGCGGCAGCGGACCCCGAACGAGGTCGCGCTGAACATCCTCCTCGTCGGGCTCACCGCGGTCTTCATCGTCGTCTGCGGGTCGCTCTGGGCCTTCTCGGTGTACAGCGTCCATACCGAGGGCGCCGGCGTCCCGGTCACGGTCACCGTCCTCGTCGCCCTCCTCGTCTGCCTGATGCCGACGACCATCGGCGGGCTCCTCTCGGCCATCGGGATAGCGGGGATGGACCGGCTCATCCGGCGGAACATCATCACGACCTCGGGGAGGGCCATCGAGGCCGCGGGGGACGTGGACGTCCTCCTCCTCGATAAGACGGGGACCATCACCCTCGGGAACCGGCAGGCCGTCGACATGGTCCCGGTCGACGGGACCGGGATCGCCGAGCTCGCCGGGGTCGCCCAGCTCGCCTCCCTCGCCGACGAGACCCCCGAGGGCCGGAGCATCGTCGTCCTCGCGAAGGAGAAGTACGGCCTCCGGGCGAGGCCCGTGGGCGCGTCGGAGTCGGTACCGGGCATGCAGTTCATCCCCTTCTCGAGCCACACGAGGATGAGCGGGGTCGACCAGGGGGAGGTCCGGATCCGGAAGGGCGCCGCCGACGCGATGTTCGCCCACATCGAGGCGGGCGGGAACCGGGTCTCGGACGAGCTCAGGAAGGAGGTGGACGCCATCGCCGCGGCGGGAGGGACCCCCCTCGTCGTCGCCCGGGGCGGGAAGGCCCTCGGGGTCATCCACCTGAAGGACATCGTGAAGGGCGGCATCAGGGAGCGGTTCGCCCAGCTGCGGAAGATGGGGATCCGGACCGTGATGATCACCGGCGACAACCGGCTCACCGCCGCGACCATCGCGGCCGAGGCGGGGGTGGACGACTTCCTCGCCGAGGCAAACCCGGAGAGCAAGCTCAGGCTGATCCGCGAGTACCAGCAGGGCGGGCGGATGGTCGCGATGACGGGCGACGGGACGAACGACGCCCCCGCCCTCGCGCAGGCCGACGTGGCGGTCGCGATGAACACCGGCACCCAGCCCGCGAGGGAGGCGGCGAACATGGTGGATCTCGACAGCAACCCGACGAAGCTCATCGAGATCGTGGAGATCGGGAAGCAGCTCCTGATCACCCGCGGGGCCCTCACCACCTTCTCCATCGCAAACGACATCGCGAAGTACTTCGCCATCCTCCCCGCCGCCTTCGTCTCGACCTACCCCGCCCTCGCGGCACTGAACATCATGGGGCTCCACTCCGCCGTCCTCTCGGCCGTGATCTTCAATGCCCTCATCATCGTCGCCCTGATCCCCCTCGCCCTCCGCGGGGTGAAGTACCGGCCGATGTCCGCCGAAGAGGCGCTGAGGAACAACATCCTCATCTACGGGATCGGAGGGGTTATCGCGCCCTTCATCGGAATAAAGATCATCGACATCCTGCTCGTGATGCTGGGGGTGTAGTACCATCGCACCGAACTCCGATCTCCGGCCCGACCCCGACCTCCTC
>DATIYO010000061.1:0-3440 GCA_035517575.1 Methanomicrobiales archaeon | reverse complement strand
ATTTCTTCTCGGGCCCCCCGACGACGGGAGCGGCCGCCCGTGTTCTCACGGGGCGACACTTATAAGGAAGGCGCGGGAGATATACCATCAGGTGGCCATGGAACCCGCGAAATGCCAGCCCCCGTCAGCGGAACGGGGGTGCGCCCTCAGCTTCATCAACAGCCGGATCGAGGACCTCGCGATGCAGGTGAACTATGACCCGGTCGCGAATACGGGGAGGATCATCTTCAACCTGTCCCTCATCCCGGCCGACGACCTTGAGAAGGCCATATCCATCTTCCGGAACGCCTACCGGGCTGGCCTCTCGGTGAGCGACCGGATCCGGGTCCTCCAGGCAGGCGAGAGGCTGGAGGACCTCACCGTCCCGGAGGGCCAGGCGGGGATCTGCACGATGTGCACCATCACCCTGGACGGGGTCCTGCTCCGGATGGGGGTCCCCATCCGGCCCATCGGGGGAGGGCTCGTGGAGATCGACGACCGGGTCCCCCGCCGCTTCACCCAGCTGATCCTCTTCCAGACGACGACGGTCGACCCCCTGGAGGTGCTCGTCGCCCAGGAGCGCACCTCCATCATGCGGGTCATGAAGGAGGGGAGCGGGATCATCCTCGGGAACATCCGGGAGTGCCACATGGAGGCCGAGTCCCCGATCATCGGCCTCCTCGACGGCCTCTCCGGGGCCGGCTTCACCGGGATCCTCGAGGTGGGGGCCCCGAACGTCCCGCTCCTCGGGGTGGACATGAGCCCCCAGTATTTCGGGATCGCGATGGTCGGCGGGACGAACCCGATGGCCGCCCTGAAGGAGGAGGGGATCCCGGTCATGACCCGGTCCCTCAAGGGCGTGATGGACGTCTCGGAGATGGGCTCGATCAGGGACTTCTGACCCCGCCCGAGCCGAGGGCGTGGTTCATGGACAGGATCTGGGCGAAGAACCGCAGGAAGCCGGGGGACTCGGAGAAGAGGGCGGTCGGGGGCTCCCCGGAGACCCCCATCATGACCATGGCCCGCTCCCCGTCGATGATGAAGATCCCCGCCGTGTCCGGGGGGCGGTGCTCGAGGTGCCCCTTCGGCACGTGCCGGACATGGACCTTCATCCCCGGGGGGACGGGCCCCTCCCACCGGTTCGTGACCACCTCCACCGTGACCGACGGGGGGAGCCGCCCGATCTCGGGGAGGATGACCCGCTCGAGGATCGGCCAGGTGGTGAAGATCTGGGCCGACCGCTTCGCGCCCGAGACGAGGTCCCTGAGCCGGTTCAGGATCTTCTCCTCGCCGTGGATGGACCAGATGAGCTCCTCCTCGCCCCCCTCGACCGTCACCCGCCTCTGGTAGATCCCGGCGAGGATCTCCTTTGCCCGGTGGGCGTCCTCCTCGATCCGGGAGAGGAGGTTCTCGATCCCCTCCTCGGGGGGGATGGCGGAGAAGCGCTTCGGGGTGGTGTTCGAGACCGTGACCAGGTTCTTCTCGACGAGCCGGTCGAGGACCGGGTAGACCGATGCGCGCGGGACCCGGGAGAGCTCGTGGATCTCGGTCGCGGTCCCGGCCTCCCTCCCGAGGAGGGCAACGTAGACCAGCGCCTCGTACTTCGTAAAACCGAGGGATTTCAGGATCTCGGGGGCCGATGCCCTGAGGTCCTCGCCCATCTCCATAGACGTAAGTATAAATACCGAAGCCTGATAAATGTTGTTATTATCAAGACAACAGGTGAACCACATGGAGTACCGCTTACCCATCGCTCTCGCCCTGGTCCTCGTCCTCGCGCTCTTTGCCGCGCCGGCCATGGCAGGGGAGAAGGAACTCTTCGGATCGCCGGCCCTCTCGGCCGCCATCTCGGGCACGAACGAGTTCACGCCCGGGGAGGACGTGATGCTCACCGTGAAGGTCCAGAACACCGGGCAGACGGTCGTGACCATCGTCCAGTCGAGCATCATCACCCCGAAGGACATGCCGAACACGGCGAAGCTCCTCGTGGTCGGCCTCTCGCCCGGCGACGCGCCCGTCACGGTGAAGACCGATCCCCAGATGGTGGGGGACCTCCTCGGAGGACAGAGCGTCTCTGCCACCTTCTCGCTGAAGATCTCGAAGTACGCCGCGGGAGGGGTGTACAACCTCCCCCTCCAGCTCACCTACCAGTACCTCAATAACGCCGACGAGGTGAGCTCCGACACCGTCCGGTACTGGTACTACGACGTGAACACGACCATCCCCCTCCCGATCAGGATCAGGCCGGGCGTCACGCTCGACCCGGTCACGGCCCAGGCCGACCAGCTGAACGTCGGCACCGAGGGGCATGTCATCCTCACCATCACGAACGCCGGTAGCGAGCATGCCACGGACGCCGTGGCCAAGCTTGACCGGAACGGCCTCTCCCCGCTCATCCCCACCGACGCCTCGGTCTTCATCGGGGACTTCAACCCGGGGGACACGAAGGAGATCCGGTTCCGGGCCTCGGTCTCGAGCGACGCGGGCGCCCAGAGCTACCCCGTCGACGTCCACGTCGACTACACGGACTTCGAGGGAGAACCCGCGAGCTCGGACACGGTGACGGTCGGGGTGCCGGTCGGGGGGAAGATCGACTTTGCCGTGACCTCTCCCCCGCCGCAGGTGAGCCCCGGGCAGAACGCGATCCTCGAGGTGACCTATAAGAACGTCGGCTCGGCCACGGTGCACTCGGCCGAGGCCAGGATCTCGGCCGTCGACCCCTTCACCTCGAACGACGACACCGCGTACATCGGCGACCTCGCCCCGGGCGAGAGCGGCACGGCGCACTATGCCGTGAGCATCGCCCCGGGGGCGACCGTGAAGTCCTATGGCCTGGACTCCGAGATCCGGTACCGGGACGCCCTGGACAACAGCCAGATCTCGGACACCATCAAGGTGCCGGTCGACGTGGTGCGGCCGATGGGGGTCATCTCGGTGCTCGGGAACCCCCTCGTGCTCGTCCCCCTCGTCATCGTCATCGCCGGTGCAGGGGCGTTCCTCTACAGGCGCAGGAAGAAGTGATGCTCACCTGGGACGGCCCCCTCCCCGCCCCCCAGCTCCGCACCATCGAAGAGATCCGGGGGGTGCTCATGGACCCTGCCTGCGAGTGCAGGGCATCCCTCTATTCCATGTACCGCGACCTCGCGAAGTCAGGGAAAGACCGGGACTGGCTTCGGAAGGAGGGGCTTCGCTACGACCTCACGGTCATCCCCCCGAGGACCCTCTGCGGGGAGTACGTGAAGACCAAGGGGCACCACCACCCGCCGAACGGGAAGGGTGTCCCCTACCCCGAGATCTACGAGGTCCTCCAGGGCGAGGCTCACTACCTCCTCCAGACCAGGGACGCGGGCGAGGTGCGCCTCGTGAAGGCGGCGAGGGGCGACCTGGTCCTCGTCCCGCCCGGGTTCGGTCACGTCACCATCAACCCGGGCAGGGAGACCCTCTCCATGGCAAACATCGTG